>CAZPSQ010000032.1:0-35676 GCA_964588755.1 uncultured Prosthecobacter sp.
GGTGACATTCGTGCCCTGCTTCCTCTTTGTGTTCCTTGGCGCTCCGCACATTGAGCAACTGCGCAGCCGGCCCCGGCTGGGCGCGGCCCTCACATGCATCACCGCCGCCGTGGTGGGCGTGGTGCTGAACCTGGGCGTGCAGTTTTCCCTGCATGCGCTGTGGCCGCCGACGGGCGGCTTCGATGTGTTCGTGGCCGTGGTGGCGCTGCTGGCCTTCGCGGCCATGGAACGCTGGAAGATCGGCATCATGCCGGTGATCGCCGCCGGAGCGCTGCTGGGGCTGCTGCGGCACCTGATCCAGTGACAGCGCTCACGCCACCCGTGCCAGCACTGGCTGCGGCGCATGCCGGCCGGGGCGCCGGGCCTTTTTGTGAGCCGCCGGTGGCGCATGGGGAACAAAGGCCCCCACACGTGACTCCATGCTGATGGAGGCATGCCAGCGCCCGGCTGCCAGGCACGCCAGCACCTGCAGCACGCCTGCCGTGGTGAGCGGAGACTCCGAGGGGAGCAGCCGCACAGAGCATGGCATGAGGCATGGATTTTCCACGACACCGCGACGGGCCAGGATGCCCTGCACGCATACGCTGGCAGCCGCCACGGCAGCCGTGGAAAGTGCATCCCGCCGCAGGTCCAGATGCAGCGTCAACCGCCGCTCCTCCCCACATAGGGCGGTTTCCTCCGGCAGCAGGGAGACACCGGGCAGAGGCACACCGAACTCTGCGGAAAGCCCCGCCAGCGCCTCCTCCACGACAGGCCGCAGACGCCCCCTGGGAGCCAGTTCATCGGCATGATGCCGCAGGAGATGGTGCTTCAACAAGATGCCAAAGCAGGAGATGCGCAGATGGATCATGGCCGGGGAGGATGGCTGACCTACGCGCTGAGGGCCAGTGTGGCCGTGTCCTCATGCCGCAGCACCTTCAAGATGTGCCGCACGTGCGCAATGAGGCGCAGCGGACCATGCACCTCCCCCAGGAAGGCGCCCTGCGCGCCGTCACCGCGTGAGATGTCCACGCTGGAGGGCTTGAAATCCAGCCGTCCACCGGCGTCATCCACGGTGACGAGCACACCGGAGACACGGATGGTCATGGAGGCGGAGGAAGCCTCCTGCGGAGTGATGCGCAACTGAAGGAACCTGCCCTCCAGCTTCTCTCCTGCGGCGGAACCGGCCGCCACGACGACGACCGAGTACGCCTGCGCGAGAAGGCGGAGGGAGTGTTTGAAATCCGCGAGCTGCCCCGCCTGGGTGGCGTGAGGCAGGGTTGTCTCCTGCAAAAGCTGCTCAAGCAGAAGCTCACGCAGCGCGAGTTTTTGATGGGTGTCCATAGATGTGACGTCTCAGGGTTTGTTTCCATTGAAACCGGGCGGGATGCGGCCGCAGATGATGAGCGGCGTGGCGCATGCGCACCGTTGCTCCAACCAGCGGCCTGGCTGTCAGGTGCGCTTAATTCATATTTAATCGATAGGATTTAAATCACAACCCAAAAACGCATGCCCACACAAAGTTTGTCAGCATGAGCAGGGCTGGCGAACTTCGCTTTGACTCGTCTCTTGTTTCCCCCTAGCTTCAACCACGCATGAGCTGATGGCCACGGACCAAGGACATGCGGCATTTGACACTTTTTCAAACTGCATCCCCTGACCGGGCCACCGGAGGCGCTTGTTCCAAATCATCGGAATCATGCTCCCCAAGACCTATCACGGCATCGACCATCATGTGGGCCACACACCGCTCATCCGCCTGCGCAAACTGTCTGAGCTGACAGGCTGCGAGATCCTGGGCAAGGCCGAGTTCATGAATCCAGGCGGCTCCGTCAAAGACCGTGCCGCCCACGGCATCATCACGGACGCGGAGTCCAAGGGACTGCTCAAGCCGGGGGACACCATTGTGGAAGGCACGGCAGGGAACACGGGCATCGGCCTCACCGTGATCGGCGCCGCGCGCGGCTACAAGACCGTCATCGTCATTCCAGACACACAGACGCCGGAGAAGGTCGCGCTCCTGCGCGCGCTGGGGGCGGAGGTGCGGCCTGTGCCGGCCAAGCCCTACAAGGACCCCGGCAACTACAACCATGTGGCGCGCCGCCTGGCCGAGGAGAACGGCTGGTTCTGGGCCAACCAGTTTGACAACACGGCCAACCGCAACGCGCACTACCACAGCACCGGGCCGGAAATCTGGCGGCAGACGAAGGGCGAGGTGAGCGCCTTCGTTGCCGCCATTGGCACCGGCGGCACGCTGGCCGGAACCTCACAGTACCTGAAGGAGCAAAACCCCAGGGTGGCCGCCATCTGCGCGGACCCCTACGGCGCGGCCATGTGGTCCTGGTTCACGCACGGCCACACCAACATTGATGATGGAGACTCCTTTGCGGAAGGCATCGGCCAGATGCGGGTGACGAAGAACATCGAGGACATCGTGGTGGACAAGGCCTACCGCGTGGATGACCAGACGGCGCTGAGCATTGTGAACCATCTGCTGCGCGACGAGGGCCTGTTCCTGGGCCTGAGCAGCGGCATCAACATCGGCGGCGCGGTGCGCCACGCCCAGGAGCACGGGCCGGACAAGACCATCGTGACCATCCTCTGCGACTCCGGGCACAAGTACCAGTCCAAGCTGTTCAATGAGGCCTGGCTGAAGGAAAACGGGCTGGATCCCGCCTTCCCCGTGGAGAAGGCTGTCGGCTGAACCGGACAGCCGTTTCATTTTCCGCCGCATCCTTTCCCTCCGCAGGAATGAAGCTCACCAAACGTGGCGAGTACGCTTTGAGAACGCTGATCCGTCTGGGGCTGTGCCACCACCAGGGTGAGAGCGCCGTGCCTGTCTCCGTGCTGGCGGCCCGGGAGCAACTGCCTTCCAAGTTCACGGAGAACATCCTGGCCACGCTGCGCGCCGCTGGATACGTGAAGACGGTGCGGGGCAAGGATGGCGGAACCTGCCTGGCCGTGCCCATGCACAGCATCCGCCTCGGCGATGTGGCGCGCCTCATCGAAGGCGACCTGGCCCCCCTGGCCTGCACCAGCGACACGCACTACGAGCGCTGCACCTGCCCGAACGAGGAAACGTGCGGCCTGCGCATGCTGATGATCGACGTGCATCGTGCCGTGGCGGCCATCCTGGACCGCTACACGCTGGAGGATGTGGTCACGCTGGTTGGCCGCCGGATCTGCGCATGCCCACCTTCACCGCCGCCTGCGGATGATGAGCCGTCCGCGCCGCCCGCCATGCCCAAAAGCCACTCCGATCCTGCGGATGGCTTTCTGGCCATGCTAGCCTCCTCTCTGAGCCCGAAGATGGAGGCGCCTGGGGCGTAAGCACACCCGGAGAGAATGCGAGGGTGTCAGCCCCCCCCCCGCGCCGAGCCTCTGTTTTTGGAAAAACCCCGCCACACTGCCCCCTTTCACGCGAAGATGTCCCAGGCCACCTCCCCCGCCACGTCGGTGAGGCGGAAGTCGCGGCCCGCATAGCGGTGGGTGAGCTTCTCATGGTCCAAGCCCATGAGGGCCAGCAGCGTGGCGTGGAGGTCATTGGTGTGCATGCGGCCTTCCACGGCCTTGATGCCAAGCTCGTCCGTGGTGCCATGGGTGTGGCCTTTTTTCAAGCCCGCGCCGGTCATGAACATGGAGTAGCCGGTGATGTTGTGATCCCGCCCATCCACGCCCTGGGACGTGGGCAGCCGGCCAAACTCGGAGCCGAAGAGCACCAGCGTCTCATCCAGCAGGCCACGCTGCTCCAGATCTGCCAGCAAGGCGGCGGTGGGCTGGTCCACAGAGGAGGTGCGGTCAATCAGGCCTTTGTGCAGGTTGTTGTGATGATCCCAGCCGCCCTGGCAGATCTCCACAAAACGGACGCCAGCCTCGCTGAGCCGGCGCGCCATGAGGCACTGCCGCGCGAAGGCACCCCGAGGCCCCTTGTCATTCACACCATAGGCCTCCTGTGTTTTGAGCGGCTCCTTGGAGATGTCCAGCAGCCCGGACACCTGCCCCTGCATGCGGAAGGCCAGCTCGTAGGACTCGATGACGGCCTCCACCGGCTCCGGCGCGCCGGGGGTTTGGGCAAAGTCACGGTTGAGATCCTGAATGAAATCAAGCTGACGGCGCTGCGGTGAGGAAGCCAGACGTGGCCGGAGGTTGGGCAGGTGGCCCCGCTCCGTGATGCGGGTGCCCTGATAGTGCGCGGGCAGAAACGCGCTGCCATAGTTCACCGCGCCGCCGAAGTTCGGCGGGGGATTGATGGTGATGTAGCCGGGCAGGTCCTGGTTCGGCGAGCCCAGGCCGTAGAGCAGCCACGCGCCCATGCTGGGGCGCGTCAGCGCCGCGTTGGCACTGCCAGTATGGAGCTGCACCACCGCCTGGGGATGCGCAGGCGTGTCCGTGTGCAGGCCGCGCAGCCAGGTGAGCTTGTCCGCATGTTTGGCAATGTTCGGCAGCAGCTCGGAGAACCATGAGCCCGTCTGCCCATGCTGGCTGAATTTGAACTTTGACGCCGTGAGCTTTCCGCCGCCCGGCCCCGCCTTGCCATCCCCCCGAATGAGCGCCGGTTTGTACTCAAAGGTGTCGTGCTGGGACATGGAGCCCTCCATGAAGACAAAGATGATGCGCTTGGCCTTGGCCGGGAAGTGCGGCGGGCGCGGGGCCAGGGGCTTTGGCGCGCGGCCCTGGCGCAGGGCCTCGGCGGCCATGAGGCCGTCGAAGGCCATAAGACCGAAACCTGCGGCTGTGGTGCGGAGGGCCTGACGGCGGGAGAGCGGGAGGAATGACTGGGACATGGTGGATGAATCAGCGTGCGAAGCGGAACTCCGCCGATGCATAGAGGGACTGGGCCAGGGCCATCCATGCGGCGGTGCGGGCGTTGGTGGGACGCGCCCCGGCCTCCGGCAGCGTGGCATCGGAACGGTCCACATTGTCGGAATTCACGGGGGTGACG
Organism: uncultured Prosthecobacter sp.; assembly: GCA_964588755.1. Classification (GTDB taxonomy): domain Bacteria; phylum Verrucomicrobiota; class Verrucomicrobiia; order Verrucomicrobiales; family Verrucomicrobiaceae; genus Prosthecobacter. Next base: position 4,922 of record CAZPSQ010000032.1, read on the forward strand.
ACCGGCGCGGTGGATGGGGCCGCAGGCGGCACATAGACGGCAGGAACCAGCGCGGCGTCCGCGTCCGTCTCAGCCTCCGGCAGCCAGGTGTCCGCCATCTCCGCCACGAAGCGGGCGGCACGCCTGACCTCGGCCAGGCGGGGTTCCCGCCCCAGCGTGAGGAGCCATGCCTGCCGCAGACGCTCCTCGGCAGGCAGCTTGAGAAGGCGCTCCGCCAGGGCCAGCGACTGCCGGCCCACAAAGGCGGAGTTCATCAAATACAGCGCCTGCGTGGGGACGGTGGTGGCGGCACGCTGGCCGCTGACGAGCGCCTGCTCCACGGGGTCAAAGACCTCCAATGACCTCGGTGTGACACCGCGCAGCAGCGGCAGGTAAACGCTGCGCGCGCGCCCCTGGTCCGCCGCGCCATGAATGCCTGCGGCCTCGGGACCGTTGTCCCGCATCTCCACCATTCGCAGCCTGCTCACGGCAGGAACATCATGCTGCGGCTGAAGCTGGCCGGAGCCTGCCAGCATGGCGTCGCGCATTTCCTCCGCGCTGAGGCGGCGCGGAGAGTGGCGCCAGACCAGGCGGTTGTCGGGATCGCGCTCACGATGCGCCTGCGTTCCCTCCCCGCCGAGGCGGTAGGCATGAGTGAGCGTGAGGCTGCGCACAAGCTTCTTCACCGACCAGCCTTCCTGAATGAAGCGCCGGGCCAGATGATCCAGCAGCTCCGGATGTGAAGGCTTGCCGCCATTCACGCCGAAGTTGTCCACCGTGCTGACGATGCCGGCCCCGAACAAGTGCTGCCACACACGGTTCACGATCACGCGGGCGGCCAGCGGGTTCTGCGGGCTGGTGAGCCACTGTGCCAGCTCCAGGCGGCCGCTTTGCGCGGGATTCACCGGCTTTGCATCCGGCACGGTGAAAGTGGTCAAAAAACCGCGCGGCACGGTGGGACCGAGGCGCTCCGCCTCACCACGTATGCGCACCTCGGTATCGGCCACCCTGCCCTCCCGCACGCCGTGCACGGCATGGCCGCGCGCGGCGGGGTCCGTGAGCGCCAGCAAGTCTCCCTGCAACTTGTCAAAGCGCTGGCGGAACGCCCGCTGTGTGGGCCTTCCATCTGCCGCAGGCTTCAAGCCTTCCGGCGTTCCCCGTACCTGCTCCCACGCAGCTTTGGCCTCCGCCACCTGGGCTTCCAGGGTCTTTACCTGCTCCTCCGACGGAGGCGGCAGATCTGAGGAAAGGCGGATGAGATTGGCAGGATCGTAGTAGTCGAGGCCGCCGCCGCCCATCTTGTTGCGCACACCGGCACCGTTCTCCGTGCTGGTGAAGATGCCGGCCAGCGCGTAGTAGTCCGTCATGGGCACGGGATCAAACTTGTGATCATGGCAGCGCGCGCAGGACACCGTAAGCCCGAGCACGGAGCGCGTCACCGCGTCGATCTGCTCGTCCACATTGTCCATGGTGAAGCGTACCTTGAAGCGCTGGTTCACATCCTTCACGCCGAGCGCCAGGAAGCCAGTGGCGGTGAGCAGGTGGTCACGCTCCGCGTCATTCCCTGCGGGCAGCAGATCTCCGGCGACCTGCTCCTGAATGAAGCGGTCAAAGGGAACGTCGCGGTTCACCGCGCCGATGACGTAGTCACGATACTTCCAGGCATGTGGATACGGGATGTTGCGCGAGGGGCCGGTGGACTCGCCATAGCGTGCGACATCCAGCCAGTGGCGGCCCCACTGCTCGCCGAAGGAGGGGGATGTCAAAAGGCGGTCCACCACGGTGGCCAAAGCCTCCGCGTCGGGCGCGCTGTCGTTCTCAAAGCGCTCCACCTCCTGCGGCGTGGGCGGCAGGCCGGTGAGGTCCAGGGTGACCCGGCGCAGCAGTGTGCCACGGTCCGCGTCTGCCACCGGGGCCAGCTTTTCAGCCTCCAGTCTGGCCAGGATGAAGCGGTCCACATCATCCGCAGGCCAGGCTGTGTCCTGCGTGGTGGGAATGGCGGGCTGTGCCAGCGGCTGCCAGGCCCAGTGCTGTGCCTTCAAGCGGGTGAACTCAGGATTCTCCCTGGTGAGCGAGGGCGGGATGCGCTCGCGCGGCCAAACGGCGCCGTCCTGAATCCACTGGGTGAGATCGACCACCTGCGTGTCGGTGAGCTGAGCACCCTCCTTTGGCATGAGCTTCTTTGGGTCCGTGTGGCGCAGCCGCTGCAAGAGCAGGCTGGCCTGCGGATCTCCAGGCACCACGGCGGGGCCGGAATTGCCACCGTCCAGCAGACCATGCCAGTCATCCACCCGCAGGCCGCCGGAGGGTTTTGTTTCCGCCGCGTGGCAGGTGTGGCAGTGCTCCACCAGCACGGGGCGTACACGCTTCTCAAAAAACTCCAGCTTCGCGGCCTCGGCATCGAGGCCCTGTGCCACGCTGGCGGCGACGCTGACAAACAGAGTGGCGAGGAGTCCCGGCTTCATGGACATGCGGCGTTGGGAGTTCATGCGTTCAGCACACGGCGGCGGCGCAGCAGCATGGCGGCCAGGCCGGCCAGAGAAAGGAGCGCGCGGGAGGGCTCCGGCACGTTGGTGGCTATGTAGAGCAGGCCTGCGGTGGAGAACTGGTCGGTGCCCCAGCTCAGCAGAGGATCGCCCAGCTCCGGCAGGTTCAGGTCCAGCGCGAGATTGAAGTCATTGATGTTGATGCTGCCCCAGTCGAGCAGATTGAACACATCCCCGCTGACCGGTGTGTAGTTGTTCAGCGTGACATTGATGACACTGCCGGAGTGCAACGTCAGCGCACCAGCGACAGTGATGCGATCCACATTGGGCGAGGAGGCGCTGGCAAAGGCCAGGACGTTTGCCTCCACGCTGGTGTCAGGAGTGTTTCCTGTGGCACCGCCGATCTGGAACAGCGCGCTGGTTCCACTGAGCAGGGTGAGGTCGTTGTTGAAGGCCAGCGTGCCGAGGCCATCGCCTGCGGTGGCAATGCTCTGCGGATCAGAGCTGGCGCCGGCACTGAGGACCACATTCCCGTTCAATGTTAACGATCCATTGACAGTGCCGGCGCCGCTGATGGCGCGAGCGCCGGTTCCCGCCCCCTGGGTGTATGTGCCGGTGACGCCCGAGACATCGAGCGTGGCTCCAGAGTCCACCTGGACCCATGGGGAAGATTGCAGGCTGGCGGTGGCGCCGGAGAGCGCCAATGTGCCGCCGCTGATGGTGGTCTTGCCAGTGTAAGCAAGGGTGCCGCTGAGCGTGAGAATGCCTGTGCCGCTCTTCGTCAGCGCGAGCTGCGCCGTGGTGCCATCCTGAATGGCGCCATCATAGGTGCCCGCACCGGCCACGGTGAGCACAGCGGTGCCGCTGGCGGCGCTGTTCGTCACGGTCTTGCTGCCTGTGCCGGCGCTGCCAAGGCCTGCGATGGTCTCATTGAAACCGTTTAGGTCATAGGTGCCGCCACTGTTATTGGCAGCCTCTCCAAGCAGCACTGTGCTGGTGTCGGTGAGCACGCCGCTGGCGCCATTCTTCAGCACGCCGTCGTTGAAAACATGAGTGCTTCCAAGAAAGGTGCTGGTGGTGTTGCTGAAGGTGACGGTGGCGCCGTCAATGTTGTTCACGGACGCCGCGCCCGCGATCTGGCCGGTGACGATGAAGGTGCCGCCTGTGAAGGTGAGCGGGCGCGAGGCCGCACGGGTGATGACGCCGCTGAGCGTGAGGACCGCGCCGCCGCTGTTGCGGATGACACCGCCGCCCGCACCACCCACGGTGATGCCCCGCTCCAGCGTGGCATCCGCAGCGCCGGTGTAGTCGAGCGTGGCGGCGGTGGCCGTGCCCAGGGAGATGGCCGCCGTGCCGGTGCTCAGCGGCTGCTCCTGGGTGCTGCCCAGAATGCTGCCCACCTTAAGTGTGCCATCCTGGATGTTGATGCCGCCGGTGAAGGAGTTGGCGCCGTTGAGCGTCCAGGTGCCGGAGTCGCTCTTGGTCAAACCGACCACGCTGTCGGTCACGCTGTTGTAGTCGCTGATCACGCCATTGACGGTGCCGCTGGCCACGCCGCCCAGGATGATGGTGCGGTTGCCGTTGGCGCCGTCAGCATCGACATCCCCGTTGATGGTGAGCGTGCCGGCCTGCACGTAGATCTTACCCTGGCCGCCACCACCGTTGATGACAGAGACATAACCGGCGATGGTGTTGTCACCGGCCACATTCACGATGGCACCCAGGGTGGAGCCCACAGCGGTGCCACTGCCGCCGCTGCTGATGGAAAGGTTGATGTCCGAGTCGAGATGGATGTCGCCAGCGGAGCCGTCGAGCAGCAGCCCCGGCTGCGAGGCATTGCCAATGGTGACCATTTTATAACCGGCCCCCAACGCGCTGCTGTTGGTGATGCGCAGGGCGCCGCCCACGACGGAAACATTGCCGGTGAAGGTGTTCTCCCCGCTGAAGGTGACGATGCCGCTGGGGGAGGCCGCCCCGCCCGCGCCAATGATGATGTTGTTGCTGCCGGAGCCGCTGCTGGAGATGACCTGGGAGATGTTCAACGTGTTGTCACCGCGCAGGAGAACCAGCGTGGCGCTTTCGCCATAGTCTGCGGCAAGGTCAATGGGGCCTGCGCCGGGCGCGGCCACCGTGCCGGCACCGCCCGTGGCACCAAACTGCAGGATGCCGCCACGGATGATGGTGCCGCCGGTGTAGGTGGTGGCGCCGCTCACGATCACGGTGCCCGGGCCTTGCTTGGCCAGACCGCCTCCACCGCCAAGCGCGCCAGCCAGGGTGAGCGTGGTGGATGAGGCCGCATCGACCACGCCGCCATCGCTGAGGGTGATGGCGCCGTCAATCTTGTTCGTGGTGCCGCTGGCGGCCGTCACACGGCCGCCGTTCTCCAGCGTGATGGCCTCCGCCAATGTGGTGCGACCGGTCACATCCAACGCCGCGCCTGCCAGCACCCGCGTGTGGCCCACGGTGCTGCCCAGGGCATTGGCGCTGGCGGCGACCAGGGTGCCGCTGCTCACGGTGATGACGCCGTCATAGGTGGCGTTGTTCCCCTGCAGCAGCACGGCTCCCCAGCCCTGCTTTGTGATGGCGCCGGCGCCGCTGATGACATTGGCGAAGATGAAGTCATCCACCCGGTTGAACACAAGCTGCCCGTTGTTCACGATGCCGCCCGTGCCAAAAGAACCCCGGCCTGGGTTGATCCCGTCCCCCAGGATGAGGGAGCCTGCCTCGATGGTGGTGGTGCCGGTGAAGTCATTGAATCCGCTGTTTGCCAGCGTGAGGGAGCCTGTGCCTTGCTTGAGAATGGAGGTGCCGCCGCTGAGGTAGCCGCTGCCGGTGAAGGTGTAGTCCAGCGCGGAGTTTGCCACGGTGACGGAGCTCGGCGTCAACTGTGTGGTCAGGTTCACAGTGGTGGTGCCGGTGGCGCTGTCATCAAAGCGCACACTGTCCACCACGCTGAGAAACTGCAGGTAGCGCGTGGCCGTGCCGCTGGTGGACTCCTGCCAGTTCACCGTGCCGCTGCCGAAGGTGGGGACCGCGCTGTCATTGATGTCCCAGTCTCCGCTGGTGGCGCCGGTCCACTTCGGCACGTCAAAGGCGGTGATGTTCAGGTCCACGCGCGTGGCGTCGGCATTGTTCACCAGGCTGCCGGTGACACGCGCAGGCAGGCTGCCCAGGGTGAGGCCGCCGAAGCCCGCCCCGCCAATGCTGCCAGTGTAGTCGATGAGCCCGAACTGGCCGATGCTGAGGCCGGTGCCGGAAATATGGATGGTGGTGGTGCCCGCAGTGGTCAGCGTGGTGGTGGTGATGAGCGCGGAGGCAGGATTGCTGAAGGAGCGTGTGTCCACGCTCAGGGTGGCCCCCTCAGTGCCGCCGAGCGTCACCGAGGACGCCGCCAGGGACTGCCCCGTGCCAGCCAGGGCCAGCCCCAGGGTGGCGCCGTCTGCCACGGTCAGCGCACCGCCGCCCGTCTGCGCGGTGGTGATGTTCAACCGCCCGCCGGACACAAGCGTGTCCCCTGTGTAGCTGTTCGCCGCTGTCAGTGTCCAGGTTCCCGCGCCTTCCTTCGTCACGCCAAGAACGCGCGCGCCGGTGTCTGCAATGATGCCATTGGCCACGCCATTCCCGGGACCGTCCAGAATGAGGCCCAGGCTGGCGGCATCCCCCGCCAGCGGGGCGATGCCGCCGTTCAGCGTGAGGCTGCCCAGGTTCACCAGGATTCGTGTGCCGCCAGTGCTGCCAACGGTGGGCGCAATGCTGCCGCCGATCACGTTGTCCCCCGCCACATTCACGACGGCAGCATTGGCCGCGTCATCGTTGTTGGTGATGAAAGAGAAGGAGGACGGCAGGGCGATGCCTGATGCGTTGTTCAACCGCAGGCTCGGCGTGCTGGAGGCGGCCACGATGGAGATGGTCTTGGTGCCGCCGCCCAGCGCGTTGGAGTTTGTCAGGGACAGGATGCCGGCACTGATGGTGACGTCACCAATGAACGTGCTGGCCGCAGACGAAAGCGTCAGCGTCCCAGCGCCGGTCTTTGTCAGCGCCAGGTTGTTTTCATTGGTGCCAGCGCCGCCCAGGGCCTGCGCATAGGTCACCGCGCCAGCGTTGTTCACGGTGAGGGTGGAGATGGACGTGTGCCCCCCCACCACGGCGTTGCTGATGCTGTTGACATTGCCCGTGACAGTGATGCCTGCCACGGTCTGGTTGCTCGCGCCTGCGGCATCGCCGAGCTGAAGCACGCCGCTGTTCGCACCGTTGCCAAGCTGCAACAAGGTGGAGGAGGAGAGGCGGTTGTCACCGCCGGCGAGGATCACACGCCCGTTGTTGACGCGGGTGTTGCCGGTGTAGGTGTTGGCGCCGGTGATGATGAGCACGCCGGTGCCGCCCTTGGTGAGCCCCCCGGTGCCGAGGGGCCCGGTCTCCAGGGCGGTGGCCAGCGTGATGCTGTTGCCATTCGGGTCGAAGGTGGCGGTGACACCGTCATTGATGTGGATGCGGGAGGAGACATCGCTGGTGTTTCCCACGGCCCATTGAAGGCTGGAGTTTCCAGCAAAGGTGATGAGGCCCGAGGTGCCCAGCGCGCCCGTCGCAAATGACAGCGTGCCCTGGTTTAGGAAGACCCCTCCGGTGAAGGTGTTTCCTGGGTTGGTGATGGTGAGAGCCGCCGTGCCGGACTTTCCCAGGGCCAGGTTGTTTTCATTCGTGCCTGCGCCACCGAGAAGGCCGGCATAGGTGACCGCCACAGAATTGTTCACCGTCAGCGTGGACACGGCGGAGCTACCACCCACCACGGCGTTTGTCGTGCCTGATCCGCTGACAGTGAGTGATGTCGTGGTCTGGTTGCTGGCGCCCGTGGCGTCTCCCAGCTGCAGGATGCCCGCCTGCGCCGCCTGCCCGAGAGTAATGGTGCCTGCGGCAGCGAGGCGGTTGTCGCCACCGGCGAGGACCATGCGCCCCTGCCTCACACGGGTGAGGCCAGTGTAGGTGTTGGCCGCGGTCAGGGTCAATGTGCCCCCGCCGTTCTTCAGAATGCCCGCCGTGCCGGCCGCGCCCGTCTGCAATGCTGAGGCAAAGGTGATGCTCGCAGCACCAGTGTTGAAAGTGGCCGTGATGCCGTCCTCAATCTTGACCAGCGCGGACACATCCTGGGTGTTCCCAGACCAGGCCAGCGTGGTGTCCGCGATGAAGGTGACGAGATTCCCATTGAGCGCCGTGGCACTGCCCACGGTCAGCGTGCCCTCCTCCAGGCTGATGCCGCCAGTGAACGTGTTTGCCCCGCTGATGACCAGCGTGCCGGTGCCAGTCTTGGCAAACCCCTGCGAGCCGGCCAGCACGGCGGAGATCGTGGCCGTCTGGTTCACCACGTTGATCGTCGGTGCTCCCGTGCTGGTGGCCAGCGTCAGCGCCCAGGGGCCGCCTGCGCCATTGGCCAGCACCCAGTTGTTGGAGGCGACCGTGTCCTCAAACCGCAGCGTGCCCACGGTGAAATTAGCGCCCAGGTTCACCGTGCGGGCAGCCTCAATGTTGAGCATGAATTCCGCGATGGCATCAATGCCGCCCGCGATCGCACCGCCGGACCAGTTCGATCCCGTGCCCCAGGTGGAGTTGCTGGCAGCATTGGTCCAGACGCCATTGGTGGTCTGCGCCAGTGTCAGCGCCGGCATGGCCAGCAGCATGGAGGCACCCACCAACGACAGTGGTGTGACGATGCGACGGCGGCCACGGCGGACACCCCCGGCTTTCCCAGCAGGACGGCCGGGTTTGAACAAATGAAAGAAGGCAGAAAAGAGTTTCATGGGAGCAGCGGGCCGCGCAGAAAGAAAAAACTGCAGGCGCAACCCGGAGGTTTTTTGGCTCCGCCGCCTTCCTGGTGAAGGTGTGGGCGCGGAGGCTCGCGTTTGGAGAGACGGTGCGCCTGACCTTCCAAGGAGTGGATCGGGCCAGGTCAGTTCAGGCGCGCTGCCCTGTGCGGGCTCACGCAGGTGTCAGCTCAACAACAGCCGCACACCCACGACGTTGACGTCGTGCGGAAGATGGCTGCCGGGCTGAGGGGGATCATGTCAGGATGGACTCTGATGTTTTGCTTGCTGACCTGTCGGTGCTGCCATGGGATTTCCATCTGCTGGATCGCCCATGCGCGCCGCTCATACAAACGCCGCAAGCATCACCACGATGACTTAACACCTAATTCCTCTCGGTCAAGTAGGATTTAAATCTTTCCACAGTCACCGTGCATGATGATGGTGCAAACAGCAGGCGTGCAAGACAGGCCTGAACCTGCCTGCCGCGACAGCCAGCAGGTCCAGCATCCAAACCGATGAAGCTCCAGCGCCCGCGCACCTCCAGGCTTCAGAATCACGTCCAGAGGTTGCGGTCTAGAGTGCGGTAGTTGATGGCTTCGAGGATGCTGTCCGCATCCAGTTTTTCCAGCCCTTTCAAATCGGCCAGGGTTCGGGCCACTTTGAGGATTCGGTCATGAGCCCGGGCCGAGAAATTCATCTCTCCCATGGCATGCTCCAAAAGCCCGCCACACTCGGCGTCCAGCTCGCAATGCTTTTTGATGAGCCTTGGCGTCATGCGGCTGTTAGTGTGCAGACCGGGCTGGCCTTTGAACCGCTCGGCCTGCAGGCCCCGGGCCTGCTCGACCCGCTGACGGATGGACGCGGACGACTCCTCGGCGGCTGTGCTGGAGAGCGCCTTGTAGTCCACAAGCGGGACGTCAACATGGAGATCGATGCGATCCAAAAGCGGCCCGCTGATGCGCTGACGGTAGCGCTGAACCATGGTGGAGGTGCAGCGGCAAGCCCGCTTCGCATCCCCGTAGAAACCACAGGGGCAGGGGTTCATGGCTGCCACCAAAAGAGTGGAGGCTGGAAAGGTGACGGTGCCGGCGGCGCGGGCGATGGTTACGCGGCCGTCCTCCAACGGCTGGCGCAGCACCTCCAGGGTGCTGCGACGGAATTCCGGCAGTTCATCGAGGAAGATGACACCATGATTGGCGAGCGAGATCTCACCCGGGCCGGGATTGGTGCCGCCCCCCAGCAGCCCGGCGTCGCTGATGGTGTGGTGGGGGGCGCGAAACGGGCGTGTGGCGACGAACGCGGCAACCTCCCCCAGCAGACCACTGGCGCTGTGAATCTTGGTGGTCTCAATGGCCTCCTCCTCGGTCATCTTCGGCATGATGGTGCAAATGCGCTTGGCAATCATGGACTTGCCTGTGCCTGGAGGGCCGACCATCAGAAGATTGTGACCGCCCGCCACGGCCACCTCAATGGCGCGCTTGGCATGGTCCTGCCCCTTCACGTCGGCAAAGTCGATGTCGTAGTGGTCTGCGGCAGCGAAGAACTCCGCCGCACGGCAAGGCTCCGCCTGAAGCTCGATGTCGCCTTTGAGGTAGTCCACCACCTCCCGCAGGCTGGCGCAGCCGATGATGTCGATACCGGCGACCACGCTGGCCTCGATGGCGGCCCGCCGGGGAACTAGAAGGCGCTTCCGCCCTTTGCGGCGTGCCTCCAGGGCAACGGCGAGCAGGCCCCGAACCGGCCGCAGCTCACCATTGAGCGCCAGCTCGCCAATCATGGCCGTTTCGGCCAGGCCAGCGATGGGAATTCTGCACCGATGGGCGATCAAGGAAATCGCTATGGGGAGGTCGAAGCCCGGCCCTTCCTTTTTCAAGTCGGCAGGCGCGAGGTTGACTGTGGTCACGCCGTCGTTCATCAAGAAGCCACAAGAAGAGATGGCCGCCGTGACCCGCTCCCTGCTCTCCTTCACCGAGGCGTCAGGCAGCCCCACGATGAACATCTTTGGCGTTCCGCCACCGTCGTGCGACTCGATTTCCACCTCCACGGCATCGACTCCGACAAGCGTGGCTGAGTAGGTTCGGGCGATCATTTCCCCCCATTAGACTGGTTCTCAAAAAGCTTGTCAAATTCCCGACGGCAGAGCGGCCCCATTGGCGGCGTTGGTCGCTGGGCTGTTTGCTCCCATAGCAAGCGGCGCTCCCGCCTTGCCACGAGGGGCCGCTGCGCTCGCCGGATAATAGATGACAATCTTTTCGAGAACCGGTCTACAAACCACGGGCAAGCCGGAAGCCCATGTGCGCGACGGACAGTGTGGTGGGGGCGTCGTAGCGGCTGGCACAACGGGCATCCTCCGCAGTGTGGCGCCAGCTCCCCCCGCGCGCGACCGCTGTGGTGCCAAGGTTCGGCCCATGAGGGTTCGTCACCCTTACAGCAGAGGGTGGAGGTTTGAGCGCCAGGGCGGTGAACTCGTTGCTGGCCAGCTCCTTCACCCCATAGTGCTTGTCATAGAAGTCCCAGCACCACTCCCAGACATTCCCCGCCATGTCGTGCAGACCAAAGCCGTTGGGGACAAAGGAGCCGACCGGCGCGGTGTGGGGCAGTCCGTCGAGAAAAGCGGGCGGCGGCCCGTCCCGGCCGCTCTTGTCATAGGAGACGTTTTTGGTGCTGCCGGTGTAGTTGGCATGCTTGTGGGTGAGATCATCCCCCCAGGGAAACCGTTTTCCCCGCAGACCACCCCGTGCGGCCATTTCCCACTCCGCCTCGGTGGGAAGGCGGTAGCCATCTGTTTCCCAGCGGACATGGCGCTCAGTGAGCAGGCCTCCTCCGGTGCGCAAAACCCGGGTGCAAGCCTGATCTTCGTAGTAGCAGGGTGTGCGCCCCTCCCTCTCGCTGCGTGCGTTGCACCATTTGACGGCCTCATACCAGGTGATGCCGTAAACAGGATGGTCATCCGCCTTTCCCTGGGCTGCGGGGAGGTCGGTGTAGCCATGGCTCCGCGCCCAAGTTCGGGTGTCTGTCCACAGTTTCAGCGTCACCTCATGGCGGCCGATGGCGAAGGCCCCCAGCGTGACCTCATGAGGCGTGGCATCACGCAGGTTGTCCAGGGTGTCGCCCATGACGAAGGTGCCCCCGGCCAAGGCCACAAATTCGGAGTCGGTTTCCGCATCAGCGAGTCCGCTGATCTTCGGGCTTAACCATGCCAAGGGAGCGGCGTCCACCACCATCTGTTGGACAGGAGGCGGGGCACGGTCCTGCAAAACCACCCAACAGCCCCCCGCGCAGGCAAGCACCAGAAGGACGACGGCCGGCTTTTTCCACGCCGAAAAGCCCCGTGAAACAACCAGCAGACGAGACCAAAAGACAGCACCTGCGCTGTTTCGGTCGTCAAAAAAGTGTTTCATGCCGAATTACGTGCATAAGACGTAGGGCAGAAAAGATCAACCATTAAACAGATTGCCGAAAAACGCAGGGGACGCGTTTTCGGGCGGATTTGCAGGGTGTGTGCTGCAGGCGGGCCGTCGCGTCAGCAGCATCTGTGACGCCCCGCCTCCGCGCGTGCCGAAACTGCTGTTTCTGCTCTTCTCAGCAGACAGCGAAAGCAACCGCAGCAGAGCAGAGGCGCCAGCCTCCACCGACCTGCAACAGAAGGGTGCGCGGCGCTGCTACCGGCGCTTTTTCTTCTTCCGCCCGGTGAGGATGGCGCGGGCCTTGTCCTCCTCGTCCAGCACGGTGGTGTACTTGTAGCTGAAGCCGTCGAGTTTCCGCCGCTCGATCTTCTGGGAGATCATGCGTTCAATGGAAGCAACGTTCATGAGCTCATCCGCCGCGAAGAGGGTAAAGGCGTCCCCCTCCTTCTGCGCGCGGCCAGTGCGGCCGATGCGGTGGACGTAGTCCTCGGGATTTTCCGGCACCATGTAGTTGATGACATGGGTGACGCCGCTGACGTCGATGCCACGGGCCGCGAGGTCGGTGGCCACAATGATCTCGAACTCGCCGCTGCGGAAGCCCTTGAGGGCGCGTTCGCGGTCCTTTTGGGCAATGTCGCTGTGCATCACCGCCGCCTTGTATTCGCCCAGGCGGTCGATGGCCTTGAAGAGATGATCTGCCTGCACCTTGGTGCGGGTGAAGATCATGACACTCTCAAAGTGGGTCTGCTTCAGAATGGCCAGCAGCAGCTCCTCACGCTGATCACCCGCGACCGGGTACATGTAGTGGCTGACGGTCTCTGCGGCGGAGAAGCGGATGCCGACCTCGACGCTTTCGGGGTCTTTGAGGGCAAAATCGGCCAGGTTTTTGATCTGCGGCGGCATGGTGGCCGAAAAGAAAAGGGTCTGCCGGGTGGCAGGGGTTTTTTCCACAATGCGGCGCACGTCCGGCAGGAAGCCCATGTCCAGCATGCGGTCCACCTCATCAAGCACCAGCACCTCGATCCCACGCAGATCGGCAATGCCTTCCTGCATGAAGTCGAGCAGACGGCCAGGGGTGGCGACGACGACGTCCACGCCCTCCTGCAGGCCCTTGCGCTGCTTCTCATAACCCACGCCGCCATGCACCAGCAGCACGCGGAGGCCGCTGTGCTTGCCGTATTTTTCGAACTGCTCCACCACCTGGGCGGCAAGCTCACGCACCGGCTCCAGCACCAGACAGCGGAAGGTGCCGGGGGCGCCCAGGCGGGAGAGGGTGGGAAGAGCGAAGGCGGCGGTCTTGCCCGTGCCGGTCTGCGAGGCACCGACGACATCCTTGCCGGTCAGCACGATCGGGATGGCCATTTCCTGAATGGTGGTGGGCTTCTCATAGCCCGTCTCACGCACAGCGGCGAGGACAGCAGGGGAAAGGCCAAGGACCTCCCACGCGGGGGGATAGGGACCTTCCGGCACCGGCGGCGGAGGAGGAGGCGGCACGGGGGCGTGATTTTCGCGGGCGGGTTTGGGTTCGCGCGGTCCGCGCTTTTCGTTCCGGTCACGCGCCCCCCCCTCCCGGGGCGGACGGCCGCCCTCAGCGCGTGGTGGGCGGTCGCCGCGCTCGCCACGATCACGGCGGGGGCGGTCGGAACGCGGGCGGGGCTCACGTGGCGGGCCGTCATGCGGGCGCTTGTGCGCGTGCATGGTGGCCGGATGGTCAGGCGCGGCGGCAAGGCTGGCCCTGGCAGCGGAAGGCTCTCCCCTTGTGTGCGAATGATCTCCTTTGGCGTGCGATTTGGAGTCGGTCTTTTTGCCCTTGTTGATGCCCAGCACTTTTTTCAACCCAGACTTCAAGCGGCTGAGAATGGTGGGCTTTTTCGGGGCGGATTCGGTGCGTCGCGGCGTGGTCACAAGAGGCTGATGGGATGGGAAAGCGGTCTATCGGCCAGTTTGCCCGACAATGCAAACCCGCAGAAAAGCCCCCCTCGCCAGAAGAGGAGCCAGCGACCGGCCTCAAAGCTTCATGGCGTAATGAACCTGGCGGGCCACCTCCTCGAATCCACAGCTGGGGTAGAGGTGCTGGCCGATGGCATTGGAGGCCATGGTTTCGATCTGGGCGAGTTTCATGCCCTCCTGGCGCATGTAGTCCAGGGCATGCACAATGAGGCGGCGGCCAAGGCCGAGGCCGCGGGCGGACTCGACCACGGCGAGATTGGGGATGCGGCCCTTTGCATTCACGCGGTCGAGGCGTGTGGTGACGTAGCCGAGGATCTCCTCCCCGCGCTCCGCCACAAAACAGCCGGTGGCATTGATGTCCGCGTCATCGTCGATGTGGTCGGCCTTGCGGGCCTTCCAGTCACGGCCGTTCCAGACGCCGAACTTGTGCTCCAGCATCTGCTCCAGGGCGACGCTGCCAAAAGAATCCACGGTGATGCGCCGCAATTCGGGGAGATCGGTGCTGCGGAAGGGGCGGATGAGCAGGGGAAGATCGGTCATGGCAAAGTTAAAATAATATTCAACATACAAGAAAGACTTTCGTCAGAACTCAAAGCAAGGTATCATTCAGGGCTACTGGCACGGGTCTTGCGAAATAAGCGCTCGTAAGCAACGTTTTAAACAGAGATTGATTCAGCGTTGCGAATATCTTGGTTTATATCATACTTCTAGAACATGCAGCATTTTGCTTGGACAACCCTCTTTTCACGTTTCGCACCTGGCTTGCTGAAAGGTACCGGGGCTGCATTGTTGGCGGGTGTGTTGAGCCAATGCACTGCCACGCCCCCCAAGGGTGATCTGGTGGTGAGTGTGAAAGATCAGAAGCTGGGTGTGTATGCCAAGGACGGCAGACTGGCCAAGAAGTACGTCATTTCCACGTCAAAATTTGGTCTGGGAGACAGGACCGGCAGCAACTGCACGCCACTGGGGCAGCATGAAATCGTGGCCAAGATCGGACACGGCCTGCCAGCCGGGGCGGTGCTGAAGAGCCGCCACTGGAATGGAGAGGTGCTGAAGCCCAACGCCCCAGGGCGCGACCCCATCGTGTCCCGCATTCTCTGGCTCAAGGGCATGGAGAAGACCAACAGAAACGCTTTCAACCGGTTCATTTACATCCACGGCACCCCGGAGGAGAAAAACCTCGGCAGGCCGGCCAGTTTTGGCTGCGTGCGCATGGGGATGAAGGATGTGGTGGATCTGTTCAACAATGTGGATGTCGGTGTGAAAGTGACCATCACCACTGATCATCTGCCACGTGGCGCGGTGGAGAAGCATGCGGAACCTGCCGATGTGGATGGCTCCCCTGCCCTGGCAGCACCGGTGGACGGACAGCCTTTGCAGATTGCCAAGGTCACCGCCTCCGACGCGGAAAAGAAGCGCGCAGCGGAAAACGAGGCAAAGACAAAGACCCTCAAGGACAAACCCGTGACAGAGAAGGACAAGCCTGAGCAGGCCTCCATCACCATTCCTGTGCGCAAGAGCAGCGACGGAACGCCCTCCTCCAAGGCAGTCGCCGGCAAAAGCTCTTCTCCGAAGTCCAAGGGCAAGAGCAAGGCTTGAGCCTGCACAACGCGAGCCCGTCCTGCTTTATCGTCTGACGACGTCAAAAGGCGACAGCCGGTCGAGCAGGGATGGATTGGTCTCCTTCTTCATGCGGCGCATGGCCTCCAAGGACCTTGGATCGACATGGACGCGCTGCTTTTGGCGGCCACTTTCCACCACCGCGCCCTCCTCCCAGCGTGGCTCTTTGCGAAAGGCGGCCTGGGAGGGGAAATACACTGCTGTGCGGCCCACGTTTTGGTCGATCAGTTCGGACTCCGCCGTGCCTGTGAGATGACTGACCCCGACCACGCAGCCGAGCTCCACCGCCCGGGCGGAGGCACAGCGATCCACACGCTCCACGCCTAGAATGGTTTCCGTGGCGCTGGGAACCAGCAGCACATCCACCCCTGCGCCACGCAGCCGCGCACTGGTTTCCGGAATCTCAATGTCGAGGCAGATGACCACGGCAAAGGTCAGGCCGCCAAACTCCCACAGTACCTGCTCCGTCCCAGGGGCAAAGGCATCCTCCCAAGGGGTCAGGTGGAGCTTGTCCTGGTGCAGGACACGGTCGCCCAGGATAATCGGCGCCCGGTTGCGCAGGACTTCCAGCCCAGCGTCCCAATATGGGGCTGTGCCCAGCACCACGGCTTTGTCTGGTCGCTGCAGCAGGGAGGTCAGCGTGGGAAACAGCTCATGCCAAAAGACGTCTGCCACACGGCGCAAGTCGCGGGGCTCCACCAGCGGCTCCAGGCCCATCCAGGTGAACTCGGGCAGCAGGACAACGTCTGCCCCGCCATCCCAGGATGTCTCGACATATTCGGTGACTTCCGCAGCATAGGCGGCGGGCGACTTGGCAGGCAGCCCGGGATCGAAGGTGAGCAGGTCAAGTGTGATCATGGCTCCATAGGAGCTTAATCGAGCCGGTTCTCAACCAGCAGGATTCACTTGGCACAGCCGCAGCCGCCTCCGCAGCCGGGCTTTTTCCGCTTTTTGGCGGCGCGGGCGATGAAGAGGGCGGCGGTGGTGATGACGACGGCCAAGGCGGCGATGGACTGCCAGTTTTCGCTCATGATGCAGGTGGAACAGGATACGGCAGTCAGTAGCCCATGACGCTGCCAATCTGGAAAATCAGCAGGCTGAGGACGTAGGCGGTGCCAGTCATGTAGCCGAGCTGGAACAGCGCCCATTTCCAAGAGCCGGTCTCGCGTCTCACAATGGCCGTGGTGCTGATGCACTGCATGGCGAAGACGTAGAAGACGAGCAGGCTGATGCAGACCAGGGGCGTGTAAACGGGCTTGCCGTCCGGCTTGCGCTCGGCGGCCAGCTTGTCGCGCAGGGGGGCCACGTCCTCATCGTCCTCGCTCTCCACGGCATACACGATGGCCATGGTGGAGTTGAAAACCTCACGCGCGGCAAAGCTGCCGATGAGGCCGATGCCGATCTTCCAGTCGTAGCCGAGCGGCTTGATGACGGGCTCGATGAGCTGCCCAGCCCTTCCGGCGAAGCTGTTTTCAAGCTGCAGCGCCGCATCTTCCGTGTCGCTCTTCGGATAGGTGGAGGCGGCCCAGATAAGGATGGAAATGCCAAGGATGATGGTGCCGGCGCGGACGAGGAAGGCCTTGGCCTTCTGCCACACCAGCAGCAGGATGGAACCCAGCGCGGGGCGCTTGTAGGGCGGCATTTCCAGGATCATCGGGCTGACCGCGCCTTTCATGATGGTGCGGCTGAAGATCCAGGCGAACACGAAGGCACCCCCGGTGCCCAGGGCATACAGCCCCACGAACAACGCGGCCTGCACCAGCGCGCCGACCTGGTCCGTGGGAAACAGCACCGCGATCAGCAGGGTGTACACCGGCAGACGGGCCGAGCAGGACGCCAGCGGGGCGATGAGGATGGTGATGAGGCGGTCCTTGGGATTGTCGATGGTGCGCGCGGCCATGACGCCGGGCACGGCACAGGCATAGGAGCTGAGGAAGGGCAGGAAGGACTTGCCGTTCAACCCCACCTTGCTCATGGCCCAGTCCATGATGAAGGCCAGCCGGGCCATGTAGCCGGTGTCCTCCATGATGCCGATGAAGAAGAACAGGATGACAATCTGCGGCAGGAAGATGACCACGCCGCCGACACCGGCGATGACCCCGTTGACGATGAGGTCACGCAGGTCCCCTTCCCCCATCAGCCCTTCGACCCAGGCACCGAACTGGCCGAAGCCCGTGTCAATCCAGTCCATGGGATAGGCGGCCACGGTGAAGATCAGATAGGCCAGCAGCAGCAGCGCCAGCAGCATGTTCACAAAACCCAGCACCGGGTGCAGGAAGATGCGGTCCAGCTTGTTCGTCAGCGTCACCGGCTCCCGGTCGGGGCGCACCAGCACCTCACGACACAAGTCCTCAATGCCGCGATAGCGATCAGCCACAAGGTCGTCCTCCCAGCCGGGGTAGGCGGCATCGATGCGCTGGCGCATTGCATGGACCCGCCCCATCTGCGAGTCGGCCATGCCGGCATGGGTGGGGTCGTGGTCGGAAAGGAGATACAGCGGCTCCAATAACGAGGCCTTGGCGTGAATGACGCCTGCCTCGGCCAAGGGAGCTAGACTTTCCTCCAGCGCCTGGCGCACGCCTGCGGGAATCTCGGCGCTTTTCCACTTCGGCACCGGCAGGTCAGCGCGGCTGATGGCCTGCTTTAGCTCGATGAGGCCCTGCCCTGTGACAGCCTTGGTCTTCACCACGGGGATGCCCAGCACGTCGGACAGCTTTGCGGCGTCGATGCGCCATTGGCGCTGCTCGGCCACGTCCACCATGTTGAGCACAAGGACTGTGGGCAGCCCAAGCTCCAGCACCTGGGTGGCGAGGTAAAGATTGCGCTCGAGGTTCGCTGAATCGATCACGCAGACGACGCGGTCCGGGCGGGGGGTGTCCGGACGGCGGCCCAGGAGGACGTCGCGCAGCACGGCCTCGTCGGGCGAGCGGGCGTTCAGGCTGTAGGCACCGGGGAGGTCGATCAGGCGGAGCTTTTTGCCATGCTGGCTGTAGCACTCGCCGATCTTCTTTTCGACGGTGACGCCAGGGTAGTTTGCCACCTTCTGTTTCAAGCCTGTCAGCAGGTTGAACAGCGTGGTCTTCCCGGAATTCGGGTTTCCCACAATGGCAATGAGGGGGATGTCGGAGGTGGCAGTGCTCATGCGCCGACGGTGGAGATGGCGATGTGGGCCGCCTCATGGTTGCGCATGGACAGACAGGAGCCGCGCACGCTGATCTCGATCGGTTCGCCCAGAGGGGCACGACGCGTCACGCGGACGCGGGTACCGGGGACGATGCCCATTTCCCGCAGGCGGGTGAGACCGGAACGGCCCGTGGGCATGGCTTGAACGATGGCATCAGTGCCAACGGGGAGTTCAGCGAGGGTAGCAGCAAGCATGAGAGAGAAACGGCCTGCAACTGAGACTCTGTCGCAGGGGATGAACTGAGGTTACCAAGAGCCAATCAGAAGGCAATCGGGGAATTGCGGCGGCTCACTCCTTGGTGACCACTTCATCCAGGTTCAGCAGCAGCAGGCACAGCCCAGTCCATGCGGCATGGGCCGGCACGTCGAGGGACTCATCCCGTTTCGACTCCCCCACGGCCAGCAATTTCGCGGCTGCGGCCGGGTCCATGACCCGCAGCTTGTTTAACTGGGCTTTCAGCAATGCCTTCTCCTGAGCGGAAGGCACACGGCTGGCGACGAGGCGGAATGCCAGGTCCAGCGCCGCGTCTTCATCCCCCTTGGCAGCCAGCAGCACCCGCTGGGCCAGGGCGCGGGCGGCCTCCACGTAGGTGATGTCGTTCAGGGTCACCAAGGCATGAAGAGGCGTGTTGGTACGAGCGGCCTTGATGACGCAGACCTGGCGGGCGGAATTGTCGAACAAGGAGGTGGGACCCACGATGCGGCGCCAAAAGGTGTAGAGGGTGCGGCGGTGGAGGGCATCGCCATGGTCCTGCACGTAGCTCTTTTTGCCAAAGGTGGCCTCCTCCCAGATGCCCTCCGGCTGGTAGGGCTTCACGGACGGGCCGCCCTGCTGTTCCCTCATGAGTCCAGAGACAAAGAGCGCCTGATCCCGGATCATCCACGAAGGCATGCGGAAACGAGGGCCCCGGGCGAGGAAGCGGTTTTCGGGGTCGCTCTCCGCACTGGCTGCGGAGAAGCGGGAGGTTTGCTGGTAGGTCTGGCTGGTGACGATGAGGCGCATGAGGGCCTTCACATCCCAGCCGCTTTCCATGAACTCTGCGGCCAGCCAGTCCAGCAACTCCTGATGGGGAGGCACCTCCCCCTGCACGCCGAAATCCTCGGCCGTTTTCACCAGCCCCACACCAAAGAAGGCCTGCCAGAAACGGTTCACCGTCACGCGGGCGGTCAGCGGGTTGCCACGGTCCACGATCCACTGCGCCAGCCCCAGGCGGTTGCGCGGAGTGTCCTTGGCCATGGGCGGCAGGCTGGCAGGGACGTCGAAGCTGACCTTGGTGGTCATGGGCTTGTCATACGCGCCTTTGTCCAGCAGGAAGGTCTCGCGCGGCTGCGGCAGCGTGTCCATGACCATGACCTTGGTGACGCCGTTGGTGGCGGCCACTTTTTCGCGCGCCGCAGAGAGCGCCCGCTGCAGCAGCTTCGCGTAAGCCGGGTCCTTGTCCTTGAAGTAGCTCACCGCCTCCAGCAGCGGGTCCACGCCGCGGTTCTTCGGCTCTGTCTGCGCAATGTAGTTGGGCAGGTTGCCGGGGAGCCTGGCCGCGTCTGATTCCTTGAGCGATGCGCCCTCGGGACGTGGAAACTTTTTCAGCTCGAAGGCCTCCACTTCCTTGGCGATGGTGGCGGCCCTCTCATTGGCCTTTTTGACGCGCTCCAGCTCGGCAGGGGTGGAGATGTCCATGTTTGGGAGAGCCTGGCCGCTGCGACCTTTGCCGTCCTCGCTGGTCTGGTTGAAGACATCGTACATCGCGTAGTAGTCACGCATGGAGAGCGGGTCGAACTTGTGATCATGGCACTTGGAGCAGCCCATGGTCAGGCCCAGCCAGACCGTGCTGGTGGTCTCCACCCGGTCCATGACATTCTCCACACGGGTCTCCTCGGCGATGCGGCCGCCCTCGCCATTGATCATGTGGTTGCGGTTGAAGCCGGTGGCCAGCTTCTGCTCCTGCGTGGGATTCGGCAGCAGGTCCCCGGCAAGCTGCCAGACGGTGAACTGGTCGTAGGGCATGTTGGCATTGATCGCCTTCACCACCCAGTCCCGCCAGGGCCACATGGTGCGCTCGGGGTCGCCCTGGTAGCCGTTCGTGTCCGCATAACGCGCCGCATCCAGCCAGTCCCAGGCCCAGCGCTCGCCATAGCGTGGGGAGTCGAGCAGCCGCTGGATGGCCTTGGGATAGCCTTCCTTGGTGAAGTCCTGCACCTCCTCCGGCGTCGGGGGCAAGCCCGTCAGATCCAGTGAAAGCCGCCGCAGCAGGGCGGCAGGCCCGGCTGGTTGAGATGGTGACAATCCTTTCCCGGCAAGTTTGGCGCGGATAAAGGCATCGATGGGATGCTTGGCCCCATTTTGCGGCACCTGCGGTCTTTCGATGCGCTCGAAGGCCCAGTGTCTGCCCCATTTTGCACCGTCGTCGATCCACTGCTTGAGAAGCTGCTTTTGTGCCTCGGTCAGCTTGCGGTTGCTCCTGGGCGTGGGCATGACCTCATCCGGGTCGGTGCTGAAGATGCGGTCGATCAAGGTGCTGGCGTGGCTTTTGCCAGGAGAGATGGCGGTGACACCATCGCGCACGATCTTCGCGTCCTTTTCGACGTCGAGACGGAGGTCGGCCTTGCGCTCGGCGGCGTCCGGCCCGTGGCAGTGGTAGCAGTTCTCCGAAAGGATGGGCTGGATGTCGCGCGAGAAATCCAGGTCCGCGGCGGCAGACATGGATTGAACAGCAAACACGGCCAGGAGAAGTCTCATGCGAGGCAGAAAGGGAGGGCCTTATCATACGGAGCGCGGTGCTTCACTGTTGCCAGATGGGCATGGCTGAATCTAGCATGCGCCATGCACATTCCGTCCCTCATCGGGCACAAGCGCGACGGGGGCAGCCTCAGCGCCGGGGAGATTCACGCCGTGATCCAGGCCTTCACGCGGGGAACGATGCCGGACTACCAGATGAGCGCGCTGGCGATGGCGATCTGCTTCCAGGGCATGACATCGGAGGAAACCACCGCGCTGACGGAGGCCATGCTGCGCAGCGGCTCGACCTTGCAGTGGGCCGATCATGCGCCGCCACGGGTGGACAAGCACAGCACGGGCGGCATTGGCGACAAGACCTCCCTCATCCTGGCCCCGCTGCTGGCCTGTGACGGGCTGTGGGTGCCGATGATCTCGGGCCGGGGACTCGGCATCACGGGCGGCACTCTGGACAAGCTGGAGAGCATCCCCGGTTTCCGCACCCAGCTCAGCGAGGCGGAGATCCATGCCGTGATCCAAAAAGTGGGCTGCGTGATGGTGGGCCAGACGGCGGGCATCTGCCCGGCGGACAAGAAGCTCTACGCCCTGCGCGATGTCACCGGCACGGTGCCAAGCATCCCGCTCATCACCGCCAGCATTCTGAGCAAGAAGCTGGCGGAAGGGCTGAACCGGCTGGTGCTGGATGTGAAGTGGGGCTCCGGGGCCTTCATGAAAACCCATGAGGAGGCGCACAGGCTGGCGCAGAGCCTGGTGAGTGTGGGCCGGGCGCTGGGCGTGCGCTCCAGTGTGCGGCTCAGCGAGATGAACGAGCCCACGGGTGAGTCCGCCGGGAACGCGCTGGAGGTGGCCGAATGCGTGCGCTGCCTGAAAGGCAACGGCCCCCAGGACCTGGAGGACATCGTGCTGGATCTGGCCTCCGCCATCTCCATTTCATCCCGCTCAGAGCTGGCGGAGATGCTGCGCAGAGGGGACGCCTGGCAGAAGTTTCAGCAGATGGTGGCTGCGCAAGGAGGCAAGGTTTCCGCGCTGGAAAAAATGGCCACGGCACACAAAGCCCCCTTCATTGCCGAGCTCAAAGCCTCTCACAGCGGTGTGATACAGCGGATGGACGCGGGAGGCATTGGCAAGGTGGTGCTGGAGCTTGGGGCCGGACGCTCCAAGGCGGCTGATCCTGTGGACGCTGCCGTGGGCTGCGACCACATGGCCAAAACAGGAGCAGAGGTGCGTGAGGGGGACGTCCTGATCCGCGTGCATGCCCGCACGCAGGCCGCGCTGGACCATGCGCTCTCCGTTTTGCCGCAGCATATCGACATTGTTTGACGTTTGTTGAGCCAGCCAACCTCTCCCATGAACCGCCGCCGCTTTCTCCAGACCACCGCCGCAGCCTCGCTGTTTCCCGGCATCACCCAGGCCGCGCCGCCAGCCACGCGCATCATCGACACGCACACGCATTTCTATGACCCCACCCGGCCGGAGGGTGTGCCGTGGCCCGGCAAGGGCACGAAGCTCCACCGGAAAGTCATGCCTGCCGACTGGCGCGCGCTGGCCGGGCCGCACGGCATCCGGGAAACGGTGATCGTGGAGGCCAGCCAGTGGGTGGAGGACAACCAGTGGATTCTGGATCTGGCCGAGAAGGAAAAATGCATCGTCGGTTTTGTGGGCAATCTCGATCCCAATGACGCGGCCTTTGCCACGAACCTGGAGCGCTTTGCCAAAAACCCGATCTTCCGCGGCATCCGCTGGCGTGGGGACCTGGTGCGCATCGATGCCAACAAGGACAAGGTGCTGGCCGGGGCCAGACTGCTGGCCCAGCATGGGCTGCAGCTCGACCTCAACGGACCGCCCGCCATGCTGCCGCACGCCGCGCAACTGGCGGCTGAGGTGCCGGACCTGCGCATTGTGATCGACCACCTTGGTGCCTCCGGCGATCCGCAGGCCCTACGACCTGAGTGGAAGGAAAACATCCTCATCGCCGCCAAACAGCCCAACATCTTCATGAAGGTGTCCGCGCTGGTGGAGCAGGTGAAATGCGAGGAAGGCCAGGCCCCGCGCGACACAGCGTACTACCAGCCCATTCTGGACCACCTCTGGGAAGCCTTCGGCCCCGACCGCCTCATCTACGGCAGCAACTGGCCCGTCTCCGACAGAGGGGCCTCGTATGACGTGGTGTTCAAGATTGTGGACGAATATTTCCGCGCCAAGGGCAGCGAGGCCTGCGAGAAGTATTTCTGGAAGAACTCACTGGCGGCTTACAAGTGGGTGGAGAGAGCCTAAGGTTTCACCGGCTTGATCCGCTGCAAACCCCGCTGAACAACACCCCATGCGCCTCGTCCTCCAACGCGTCTCCTCCGCCTCTGTCACCATCCATGGCCAAATCACCGGCCAAATCGGCCGGGGCCTGATGATCCTTGCCGGCATTGAAGGTGTGGACACCGCCGAAGATCTGGAGTGGCTGGTGCAGAAGGTCACGCAAATGCGCATCTTTGCTGACGCGGACGACAAGATGAACCTGAGCGTGAAGGACATCGGCGGCGAGCTGCTGGTGGTCAGCCAGTTTACGCTTCATGCGAGCACGAAGAAAGGGAACCGCCCCAGTTTCATCCGTGCGGCGCGGCCGGAGGTGGCGATCCCGCTCTACGAGCAGTTCCTGGCCTTGCTGGAGGCCGCAATGGGGAAACCGGTGGCACGGGGCGTCTTTGGCGCGGACATGAAGGTGGCGCTGGTCAATGACGGGCCGGTGACGATCTGCGTCGACTCGCAGGCCCGTGAGTGATTCCGCAGCCCCCCCCGCGATTCGCCGGGCGCGCGATGCAAACAGACATTGCCGGGATTCCAATCACGGACTAGTGTCCTCTTTTCCCCCTCAAATCTGCAATGCGTTTCCGCAACCTGACGCGCCGTCGTGAAATTGGCGCCAATTCTTATCTCCTCGAAGCTGGAGATGCCCGTGTGGTCCTCGATGCTGGAATGCATCCCAAACAGGCAGGGTACAATGCCCTGCCGGACTTTGGCCCCCTGCCCCACGACTCGGCCGACGCCATCCTGATCACCCACGCCCATCACGACCATATTGGCTCCCTGCCGGTGCTGCAGCGCAAGCAGCCGAAGACGCCGGTGATCATGACGGAGGTGACGGGGGAAATCGCCTCCGCCATGCTGCACAATTCGGTCAATGTGATGACCAAGCAGCGCGAGGAGGAGGCCATCACGGAATATCCACTCTTCACCCACCGGGAGCTGGACGAGATCCGCGCCCGGTGGATCTACCGGGACATCGAGCAGCCTTTCACGATTCCAGACACGGATCTGGAGGCCACGATGTTCGACGCGGGCCATATTCTGGGCTCGACGGGGATTTTGATCCGCGAGGGCGGCAACACGCTGTTTTACACTGGGGATGTGAATTTTGAGCCGCAGACGATCTGCCGCGCCGCCGATTTCCCCACCAGCGGGATCGATGTGCTGATCACCGAAACCACGCGCGGCGACTTTGCCCGGCCGGAAGGATATTCCCGCAAGGGCGAGAAGGAGCGGCTGGCCGCCCTGATCCGCGACACGCATGAGGCGAATGGCGCGGTGCTGATCCCCGTCTTTGCCCTGGGCAAGACGCAGGAGGTCATGCTGATGCTGCATGAGCTGCACCAGGAGGAGCTGATTCCTGAGATGCCGCTCTATATTGGTGGCCTGAGCACCAAGATCACTGTGCTGTATGACCACTATGCGTCCCGCAGCCGCCGGAGCTACCCGGGCTTCCGCCTGCTGGAGGACACAGACATCCTGGTGCCGCGCAAAAACCCGCGCAAACGGCAGGAGATCGTCTCCGCGCCGCGATCGCTCTACGCGCTGTCCAGCGGGATGATGACGGAGCACACGGCCTCAAACCAGTTCGCGGCGAAGTTTTTGGACAATCCGCGCAATGCGGTGGCCTTTGTGGGCTACACGGACCCGGAATCGCCAGGCTACAAGGTGCGCACCGCCAAGGAGGGGGACATGATCAAGCTGGCCAAGGACCTGCCCGCCGTGCCGCTGCGCGCGCGGGTGGAGAGCTTTGACCTCAGCGCCCATGCCACGCGCGAGCAGATTGCCGACTACGTGGAGAAGGTGCGGCCGAAGAAGCTGGTGCTGGTGCATGGCGAGGAGCCTGCCCAGATGTGGTTTACCCGCCGGTTCAACGAGACCATCCCGCAGACGGAGATCATCCGCCCGGATGTCCACCAGCCCATCGACCTCTGGTAAGCCCCCATGCAGCGTCTTGTTGCCATCGTCGCCATGTCTGCCAACCGCGTGATTGGACGCGAGGGGAGGCTGCCTTGGCACTACTCGGAGGACTTGAAATTCTTCAAGCGCACCACCCTGGGGCACCCGATCCTGATGGGGCGGGCCACGTTTGAATCCATCGGCAAGCCGCTGCCGGGCCGCCAAAACATCGTGCTAAGCCGGACCATGGCCCCACGGGAAGGGGTGACGGTGATTCGTGCGGTGTCCGAGCTGCCGCAGGTCTGTGACACGGCGGAGACCGTGTTTGTGATTGGGGGAGCAAAGGTGTTTGATGACCTCCTGCCACGATGCGACGCCCTGTACCTGACCTTCATCAGCAAGGAATATGAGGGCGATGTCCTTCTGCCGCCATTCGAGCATCTGTTCGAGCTGAAAGAGATCATCGGCAGCCTGGATGAGTTGGAGTTCCGGTACTATGAAAAACTTTGCCCCTCTTGATGATCAAGCCGGCGGCTAAGGCAATACTCACATTCTCCTTACAACCCCTTTACGAGCATCTGACGCAAAGATTCAACGCTGTGGCAGAATATCCGCAGACAATGAGTGAGCCGGAAACGGTTCGGTCGAAACTTTCAAAGAGGTGTTCCTTCTGGCTGTTGGTAACCTTCGAAAATGCAACGGGGCGGATCGGGTGATCCGCCCTGTTCTTTTTTGTGTAACACTGGGCCGGCGACGGAGCTTAGACACATGCCTGCTGAAATGCTTTGATTTCCCTGCGCATGTCCCGAAGATGCGGGGATCGCCGACCGACCCAGACGATGAAATTTGCTATTTTCGGAGACATCCACGCCAACCTTGAAGCCCTGCAGACCGTTCTGTGGGACGCCCAGGAACAGGGCTGTGCCAATTATGTGTGTCTGGGGGACATCGTAGGATATGCGGCCAACCCGGTGGAGTGCCTGGAGGCTGTGCGGGAGATGGGCTGCCCGGTGGTACGCGGAAATCATGATGAAGGCGCATCCTGCGAAAGTTCATTGGAAGAGCTCAATCCACTGGCCCAGAACGCCCTGCTCTGGACCCGCCAGCAGCTCAGCGAAGATCAACGCCAGTGGCTGCGGGACCTGAAGCTGGTGCGTCAGGTGCGTGATTTTACCATTGTCCACGCCACCTTGGACTCCCCTGGCAACTGGGGCTATGTGACGAACCGATTCGACGCGATGGCCAGCTTCAGCTATCAGTTCACTCAGGTATGCTTCTACGGCCATACCCACGTGCCACGCATTTTTGAGAAGGATGACGCCGTGCGTGCCGCCCGTGGCACCGACATCCAGATCCAGCGCGGCGTGAAGTATTTCGTCAATGTCGGCAGCGTGGGCCAGCCGCGCGACGGCGACTGGCGCGCCGCCTACGCCATCTACGACATCCAGTCCCAGACCATCTCCATCCGCCGTCTGGAATACGACATTGAGACCGCGCAGAACAAGATCCGCGAGGCTGGGCTGCCCTCCCTGCTGGCTGACCGGCTGGCACTGGGCAAGTAAATGAGCGCCGCCATGCGCCCGCCGCCCTCCCTCCGCGACTTCCGCTCCGCACTCATTGTCAAACCCAGCTCGCTAGGGGACATCGTGCACACGCTGCCTGCGGTGAAGGCCATTCGCGATGCGCACCCGCATCTGAAGATCCGCTGGCTGGCGAACACGGAGTGGACACCCCTGCTGCAGGGCAGTCCGCTGATTGATGAGGTGATTCCCTTCCCCCGGAAGAACTTTCGCGGAATCAAAGGCCTGCTGCGTTTCTGGAACTGGCGGCACACGTTGGCCCGCATGCCACGTGAGGAGCCGGAGATCGTGCTGGATTTCCAGGGGCTGCTACGCAGCGGGCTGATCAGCCGATGGCGTGGCTCCTGGCCGGTGATTGGCTTGTCGGACGCCCGCGAGGGGGCAGCCTGGTTTTACAGCCACACAGTATCGGTGAACGCGGGGGCGCATGCCGTGGACCGCTATCTGGAACTGCCGCGCGCCTTGGGCATCCACATACCCCCGGAAAACACCGCTTTTGAGCTGCCTGCGGGCGCGCCGCCTGCGGGCTGGCCGGAGGCACTGCGAAACCATGTTGTGGTGCATCCCTGGTCGCGAGGAGAGGGCAAGTCCCTCTCCAATGCGGCGCTGAACGCCCTCTGTGACTCTCTGGCACCCCATCCTGTGGTGCTGGTGGGCATGACGCAGGACGCCAGCCGCCCCTCCGGCAGCCACATTCACGACTGGAGCCAGCGCACCACCCTGCCAGAACTGATCTGGATCATGCGGGAGGCCGGTTTTTGCATCAGTGTGGACAGCGGCCCCATGCACATCGCGGCAGCAGTGAACCCACGCACCCTGGGCATTCACACCTGGAGCGATCCGCGCAAGGTAGGACCGTACCCGCTGGAGGTGCATGTGTGGAAGGCGGGGCGCATCGCCAAACGCGGCGAGCTTAGCAGCGCGGAGTGCGTGACGGAGGCCGAGGTGGATGAACAGGCGGCGAGGGCGATGGGCGGATGGGTGTCAACCCAACTGCAGCTCCCAGGCAGCGTCAGGAATTGAGGCTGGAAAAATCGCGGGGATGGATTACCATTGTCCATCGTCATGATCGCCACGGTCCCAACACCAGCTCCGAAAAACCTGCGCCAGCAGACCATGCAGGAGCTTGAGCAAGCGCCAGATGAAGATTTTGTGTTCGTGCATGAGGCCCTGATGCATGCACGAAAGCTGCGCCTTCTGGAGGACATCTCCGAAGATGCCGAGGGCGAACAGGCGGCCGGCAAGTGGGAACGTCTACCCGAGATGCTGGCTGAAGTCCGTGCCAAACTTCGCGGCGCGTGACTGTTTGCCTTGATACCAATGTGCTGATCCAAGCACGTTCCAAGAAGCACCCCTACCATCCGATCCTGCGGGGATGTGTTCTTGGTTCAATGCAATGGGCTGTGTCCACCAGGATTCTGAACGAATATCGCGAGATGATCGTCGCTCTCAATGATGAAGGTGCCTGGAGGCGGGTGGAAGCCTTGCTCAATATGGTGGAAGCGGGTGGCACACTGATTCATGTGAGCCCGTATTATCAGTTTCACATTCTGACCTCGGATGCGGACGACAATGCCTTCACCGATTGCGCCATCACCGCACATGCGGACTACGTCATCACCGACGACAGACACTTTGCCCCGCTGGCTGGCGCGGGCTACAAGCCTCAACCCGTCAGGCCATTGGCTTTCATGCAGCGATATCGCGACATCTATGTGTGATGCTTTCTGCCAAACCGCGCATACAGCGCAGGCAGCAGGAAGAGATTGAGCAGAGTGCTGGTGACGAGGCCGCCGAGGATGACGAGGGCCATGGGCCGCTCGATCTCGTTGCCGGGAACATCCCCCTTCAACACCAGTGGCAGCAGGGCCAGGGCGGCGGTGGCCGCCGTCATGAGGATGGGGACAAGGCGCTCCACGCTGCCTTCCAAAACAGTGGACATCCCAAAGGCACGGCCTTCTTCCTGCTCCAGATGGCGGTAGTGGCTGACGAGGAGGATGCCGTTGCGCGCGGCGATGCCGAGGACGGTAACGAAGCCGACCAGGGAGCCGAGCGAGAGCACGCCACCTCCCAGCCAGGCCGCCATGACACCGCCGATGAGCGCAAACGGCAGCGTCAGCGTGACAAGGAGGGTAAGCCGCACGGACTGAAAGTCGGCAAACAACAGGATGACGATGCCGATGAAAGAGGCGAGCGACAGCCAGCCCAGTCGCTGCTGAGCGGCCTGCCGCTCTGCCCACTCTCCCAGGATCTCGGGGTGATGCCCCGGCTTGAAAGCCAGCCTGCCCACGCGCTGCTCGATCTCCCGCACGACATCGCCCAAGGAGCGGCCGCTCACATTGCAGGTGACGTCGATGCGGCGGGAGGAGCCTTCGCGCTTGATGGCATTGGGCGTGGGGACGACGGCCAGCTCGGCCACGTCGGCCAGGCGGGTGTGGCCGCCGCCGGGGGTCTCGATGAGCAGCTCGCGCAGTGTGGTGTAGTCCGCGCGGACGACTGGCAGGC
The DNA here is from genome assembly GCA_964588755.1 of uncultured Prosthecobacter sp. GTDB lineage: Bacteria > Verrucomicrobiota > Verrucomicrobiia > Verrucomicrobiales > Verrucomicrobiaceae > Prosthecobacter. The sequence continues at coordinate 34,361 of CAZPSQ010000032.1, forward strand.
TCCACACGGCAACGTCATGCACACGCTGCTCCTGATAGACCTCCCCCACCTTGCGGCCGCTGACCAGGGTGGTGACTGCCTGGCGGATTTTCCCGACGGTGAGGCCATGCAGCGCGGCGGCCTCCGGCAGGACCTTCACTGTGATCTGAGGCACCAAGGTGAGAGATTCCACCTTCAGCGTGGTGACACCGGGCACGTCCTTCACAGCATCACTCACCTCTGTGGCGTGGACGCGCAGGGTGTCCAGATCCGGCCCAAAGATGCGGACGACGACGCTGGCGCTGGTGCCGGTGAGAACCTCCTTGATGCGCTCCCGCAGGAAGGTGAGCAGGTCGCGCGTGAGGCCGGGGTAGCCATCCACGACAGCCTGCACCTCTTTCAGCGTGCCGTCGTAGTCGGCCTCGGGATCGATGCTGATCCACAGCTCGGTGAAGTCAGGCCCCACCACCTCATCTGCGACCTCGGCACGGCCGATGTGCGCGCCTTGATTGCGCACGCCAGTCACGGCCATGAGGTCGCGCGCGGCCGCAAGGGTGATGCGCTTGCTGGCCTCCACGCTGGTGTTCGGTTTTTCCAGCCAGTGCATGAGGAAGTCACGCTCCTTGAAGTTCGGCAGGAACTCCTCCTTCAACTGCGTGTGCCAGACCCAGCCGGTGAAGGTGAAGGCCCCCGTGAGCACCAGCACGGCCAGCCAGGGGCTGCGCGCAAAGGCGGGCAGCAGCCTGCGGTAGGCAGCCTTCAGTCCACGGGCTACCAGCGCATCCTCATGCCCTCCTTTTTTCACCTTGAGCAGCATCAGGCTCAGCGCGGGGGTGAGCGTCAGCGCCACGGCCAGAGACGCGGCGATGGCCAGAATGTAGGACAAGGCCAGCGGCCTGAAGAAAGTGCCGGCAAGACCGGGGAGAAAGAACACCGGCATGAAGACGAGCACGATGATGACACTCGCGTAGACGACCGCGCTGCGCACCTCGAGCGAGGCATCCAGCACCACCTGAAAGCGTGCTTTTTCCGGGTTCTGCCGGAGGCGGCGCAGGATGTTTTCCACGTCGATGATGGCGTCATCCACCACCTCGCCCAAGGCAATGATGAGACCGGCGAGGATCATGGTGTTGACCGTCTCGCCACGCCAGCGCAGTAGCAGCAGCGCCACAGCCAGGGAAAGCGGGATGGCGGTGATGCTGATGATCGTGGTGCGCCAGTCCCCCAGGAACAAGGCGAGCACGATGACCACCAGCAGGCAGCCCAGCCACAGCGCCTCCGTAAGATGGTCGATGGAGAGCTGGATGAAGGTGGCGGGGCGGAAGATGGTGCTGTCG
>CAZPSQ010000033.1:0-35586 GCA_964588755.1 uncultured Prosthecobacter sp.
GGGGGCCGAGGGGCCTGCTAAGCTCATCGGCGGAGAGGGTCATGGCCTCTTCTTTTGTCTTCCCACGGATCAACTCGGTGGCGATGCTGGCGACGGCGATGGCGGTCTGGCAGCCGAAGCTCTGGAAACTGGCTTTGTCGATAATTTTCTGGCCGTCTTTTTCCTTGTACTTGATCCACATGCGCACCATGTCGCCACAGTCCGGGCTGCCGACGGTGCCGACGGCGTCGGCGTCTGGCATCTCGCCGAGGTTTTGGGTGTTGGCGAGGGCTTGCTGGAGGGCGGCTTCGTCCATGGTGTGATGATTTAAGGTCAGGCTTCGATTTCGATACGATAACGAGGGAGGGCGGGGTCGATCTCCTGGCTGTAGGCGTCGATGCCGCCGGTGAGGCACTTTGTTTCGGAGAAGCCGTGACCGATGAAGTAGGCGGCGGCGTCCAGGGAGCGGGAGCCGGTGTGGTCGTAGAGCACGACGGCCTTCGTTTTGTCCCCGCTGTTGAAGATTTCCTGCACCAGTTCCTGGGTCAGCAGGCGGGCGCCGGGGAGTTTTACGGCGTCATGCTCCTCGCGGGTGCGGACGTCCAGAACCATGAGGTCTGGCAGGGCACGGCGGAGCTGCTCGAAGTCCTGCGGGGAGATCTGCAAGGAGGCATCGCCCTGGTGGCTTTCCTGAATGTGGGCGATGGCCTCGGCAACGGGCACGTTGTCATTGCGCTCGCAGACCTGGGCGAGCGTCTCCCCCGGCTGGAAGCCGCAGCTACGGCAGCCGCCGATGTGATACTTGGCAAACATGGCCCGCTGCGCGCCTGGGTAGGCCTGGAGCACCTGGCTCATGGTCATGTCGCCGGTGAGAGGGGGGAGGTCAGTGGGCATGGAAGGAAATGGGGAACGGGGAGAATGGAGCATCGCGCGGCCTGCACAAGTCATTCGTTCCGTTCCATACGCCTGCAGAGTGTCTGCGGGCCGAATCTTCCGGGAGGCAGAAAGCCCCCCACGACTCCTTCGTGATTCTTTGTTGACCCGCTTTGCCCAGCCTGCGGGCAGCCTTTGGCTGTCTGTCGCACGTTGTTCGGCTCGACATTTTGCATTCCCCCTTCACCTTTCCGGCCATGTCATCGTCTTCCCACGAGCCCCGGATTCCACTGCTGCCCACCCTCATGACGGCGGGGAATATTTTGTGCGGCTATGTGGCAGTGCTGCAGATCTTTGACGGGCGGCACACGGCCTCCAATCTGCACTATCACTACGCGATTCTGTTCATCCTGCTGGCGTGCCTGTTTGACGCGCTGGACGGACGGGTGGCGCGGATGGGGGGGACGGAGAGCCCGTTTGGCCGGGAGCTGGACTCCCTGGCGGACATTGTGAGCTTCGGGGTGGCCCCGGCCCTGCTGGTGCATGACATTGTGCTGAAGGAGCTGGACACGCCGAGAGGCGTTGGCTGGCTGGTCTCCTGCGTGTACCTTGTCTGCGGGGCGATGCGGCTGGCGAGGTTCAACTGCCTGGCGGCGGCGGATGTGAAGAGCAGCAGCAAGAGCTTCCGAGGATGCCCGATTCCGGCAGCGGCGGGGGTTATCTCCTCCCTGACGCTGCTGCTGCTGTGGCTGGACAGCAATGAGCGTGAGATCGGCAACTGGAAGTATGCGCTGGCAGGGCTGATGGTGCTGCTTTCCTACCTGATGGTGAGCAAGCTGGAGTATCCGAGCTTCAAGGCGGTGAACTGGCGCACGAAGCGGTCCTTCCACTGGGTGCTCATCAGCATTGTCGTCATCGCCTTCACGGTGATGAACTGGCAGTGGATGCCTGCGGTGATTTTTGTGAGCTACCTGCTGTATGGCTTGGCGCGCCCGTGGGTGTCCCGCCAGTGGCGGCAGGAGATCGAGATCGAACTGGAGACGCCGGAGGTGGACGGAGAGGTGGAGAGCCTGGCCCTGAACGGTGATGAGGAGGGCAAAAGCCGTCCGCCAGACCCCGCCACGCAGATTTAGGTTTGAATGAACACAAAAAGCGTTTCCCTGACGCGCAGGCTGAGTATCTGAGGGCGGCATTTTTCTAAACGACCGCCACCCACCAAGACATGTCCGACTTCTATCAGCACGCCCACGTGCCCACTCTCCACCACCTGGCACGGCCGGACAGCGCCGCGCGAGAGGTGGAGATGCTGCGCTGGACGGTGGACCGCCCTGTGGTGCTGCTGCTGCCCGCCTTGTATGCCGAGTGCGAGCGCCCCGCGCTGCCGCACATTTTGGAAGAGGTGTCCCGCGCGGACCACATCTCCGAGGTGGTGCTGAGCATGAACCAGATGGACGCGACGGGCCATGCGCGCGCGCTGGACCTGTGCCGCCGGATGCTGCGCGGCAAACCAGCGCACGTGCTGTGGAACGACGGCCCCCAGTCAACAGCCATCTATGAACGCATGCATGAGGCAGGCCTGGCTGGCGCTCATGCGGGCAAGGGGTCGAACATCTGGATGGGCGTGGTCTGGCTGCAGGCGCGCGGCTTCAAGGGTATTGTGGTGAGCCATGACACGGACATTCTGAACTACAGCCGGGACATGCTGTGGCGTCTGTGCTACCCGCTGCTGCATCCGAAGATGGGCTACCGCTTTGCCAAGGGATACTACAGCCGCGTGTCGGACCGTCTTTTTGGCCGTGCCACCCGGCTGCTTATTTTTCCGCTGGTGCAGGCCTGCAAGGATGTGCTGGGCAGCAAGCCGCTGATCGAACATCTGGAGAGCTTCCGCTACCCGCTGTCCGGCGAGTTTGCCGCCGACATGAGCACGCTACAGCAGCTAAGCCTCCCCGGTGGCTGGGGGCTGGAGATTGCGATTTTGTGCGAGACTTTCCGCCATCTGCCAGCCGAAGCACAGTGCCAGGTGGATCTGGGCTTCCATTTTGAGCATCGCCACCGCAGCCTGTCGCATGAAGAGGTGGGGGTGAACGAGCCCGGCCTGGTGACGGCTGCGGCGGATGTGGCGCGCTGCCTTGCCTACCAAGTGCTGCGTGAGGCTGAACCGCGCTCCGCAGCAGATTTGCTTGGCCGCATCATTGAACGCTACCGCGTGCGTGCCGTGGAGTGGCAGCGGAGGTATGAGCATGTGGCGCTGCTCAATGCGCTGAATCACGATCTAGAGGAGGAGACTGCCGCTGTGGCGGCCTTTCAGCGTGCCCTGGAGCGCCTGCTCCACTCTGTGGCGGAAGAAGGCCTGCGCGTGCCAGCCCTGCGGGAGCCGCCGGGGAAGGTGTTTGCGAAGATTTCCGGGCTGAAGGAGGCACTACTGGCGAGCGCGACGGTGGTGTGATTTGAATTTTGAGGTCTATCTGGTGTGGATGCGTTCTACAGAACGCGGGAGATAGACTTCGCCCATCGGAATTCCTTGCAGTGGTGAGGCGGTTACTGATGTGCGCCCAGAATCCGCTCCACGGTGCGCTTCGTTGCACCATGATGTGCCACCAGTGCGGCGTTGCCATTGGCGGCCATGCGCTCCGCAGCGCCGGGGCTGGTCAGCAGTTCGCGGCAGGCGGTGGTCAATTCCTCAAAGCCGGAGACCTGGCGTGCGCCTTCATGCTTCAGCAGGAGGTCCACCAGCGGGGTGAAGTTTTCCATGTGGGGGCCGAAGAGAACGGGTTTCTTTGCCAGCGCGGCCTCAGCGGGGTTTTGGCCACCTTCGGCCAGGAAGCTTTTGCCGATAACGACGACGGTGGCCAGATGCTGCCATGCGGCGAGCTCGCCAGTGGTGTCTATGATCAGGCAGGGAGCGGCGGGGGCCACGGTGGCGGTTTCATTGCTGCGCAGGGCGGGCTGGAGGCCGATGGTTTGCAGTGCAGCCACGATCTCCGCACGGCGCTCGACATGACGCGGCACGATGAGGAGGACGAGATCCGGCACGGACTGGCGCAGTTTTTGAAACACACGGGCGATCTCGACCTCCTCCCCCGCATGGGTGCTGGCGGCGAGAAACACGGGCTGGGCAGGGAGCACGCCAGCACGGGCGAGGACTCCGTGAAGTTCCCCCACCTTGGCCTCGGACACGGCGGCACCATCGGGATCGTACTTGATGCTGCCGGTGAGATGGATGCGTGAGGGGTCCACGCCAAAGCCCTGCCAGCGGGCGATGTCTGCCTGCTCCTGCACCAGCACTTGCTTCAACATGCGGAAGATGGGGCCGATGAGCCAGGAGAACTTCAGGTAGCGCCGCGCGGAGCGGGGGGAGAGACGGGCATTGACCAGCGACACTGGAATGCGGCGCCTGGCCGCCGCCGCAGTCAAGTTGGGCCACACTTCGGCCTCAACAAGAACGAGTTGTTTGGGCTGGATGAGCTTCAGCATTTTCCAGCCTACCTTAAAGAAATCCAGCGGGCTGTAGATAGGCACCACACGCCCGATGTGCTTCGCCGCAAACTCCGCCGCCAGCGCGTGGCCGGTGGGTGTGGTGGTGCTGAGGACGATGCCCACGCCTGCGTCCGCCTGCAACAGGCGCGTCATGAGCTTCACAGCCACGTTGACCTCGCCAACGCTGACAGCATGCACCCACAGACGCTGAGCAGACGGCAACGCGGCGATGGCGGCCCTCGTCTCCGCATTGAAAGCGCCGAAGCGCTGCAAAAGATCGCGCCACTTTCCGTTGCGGCGACGCATCTTCACGATGGCACCGGGCAGCATGACGAGGAAGCCGACCGGCATCAGGATGTTGTAGAGAAGGAGGCTAAGCGCTTTCGATGCCATCAGCATGCTTGGGGTTGCTCAGCCAGACGATGCGAGTGGAGCCGTAGGTGCGGTCGGTCAGCACCTGCCAGCCGGGCCAGCTTGTGGGTTGTCGTTTGGAGAAGAGGCTTTCGAGGATGAGATGCCCGCCGGGCTTCAGCAGCGCGGGCAACTCCTCCTGGGCGAGGAGCTTGGCGGTGAGGTCCTCGTCGTCGGCTTTGTGGGCGTAGGGCGGGTCGGCAAAGATGAGATCGAAGGCGCGGCCTTCATCGCGAAGTTGGGAGACAACGCGGAAGACATCGCCCTGGCGCACGGTGGCACCGGGGGTGAGGCGGGTTTTGGCGGCGTTGCGCTTGATGACCTCGCAGGCCTGGCGGTTTCCTTCCACCATCATGACGGATTCCGCGCCGCGGCTGAGGCATTCCAGGCCAAAGGCACCCGTGCCGGAAAAGAGGTCAAGGACATGCGCGCCCTGCACCACCTCTCCGATCATGGAAAACAGCGCCTGCCGCACCCGGTCCTGCGTGGGCCGGGTGACGGTCTTCGGAACTTCAAGCGGGATGCCGCCGGCTGTGCCTGAGATGATGCGCACCCTGTTCCTTTAGCGGCGGGTGCTGGGGATGCAAGGCGGTGTTGCGGACCTTCATTCATCCTCTTCCCCATCAAGATGGCTCATGGGTGCTGATACCCAGTGCCGCCGCCAAATGAGACGGAAGCCAGCAATGGCTGCGCTGATAAATCGCATTGAGGAGGTGCGCCAGATCAAGAAACATGTCCGTGGAGCTGCAGGCGATGCGTCCGTTGCATCCACGAATGAACACACAGTGCAGGAGGCGATTGTGGTCAATGCCGATGATCGCCGCCCAGGGATGGAAGGTGTCCCGCCGAAAGCCGCGAACACGGAGCCCTTCATCCGTGACATCGAGGCGGTTAAGGACGCTTGTGAGGTTCACGAAAGGCTTAACTGAGAAATGCCAGGCCATCCCGGCGAAGGCGCAGATGACCGCAGGAACAAACAGATGAATGTAAAATGGGTGTTTGCAGGTCTTCATCGATCAACCATGGAGAGATGCGCCGACGTTCACGTTTAGCGGCGTGCGCGGAGATGCAGGACGTGGGACAGTGGTCCGACATCACCTGCATGAAAAAGTCAAAGGGAATGGCCCGAACAAGGCAGACCATACCCAGGAAATGCCTCATCCCGGGGGGATGAAATAGTCCTCCGCCCGCCCATCATTCAACGCCAGATCCCCATTGATGACCACGGCCGCAGGCTGCCGCTCCAGCCAGGCCACGGTCTCTCGCAGGTGAGCGGGGATGGGCGCGCCCGCCGGATGCCTGCCGCCGATGTGAGTGTCATTGAGGGTGGCAATGCGATTCGGATCTATCCTGCCTTCCTTCAAGGCCGCAGATGAAGCCTCGTGCAGCGAAGTTCCACAAACGACAGCCCCTCCGCACTGGGCCATGAACTCCCGACGCGTGGTGAAAGCGAAGTGAAGCGGCATGACAAAGAATATAGAGTAACAGGCGGAAGAAACAAATGCGTTGCGACGAGCCGCTGATCCCCCCCACCGTTACACATGCAATTCCACAACGCGTGGGCATGGCTGCCATCCTGCCGCTGCGAGGCGAGCCGAGAAGGCGTGCGACGCACCATCTTCATCCCATGGTCACTCCATCCTCATCTCCCTGCCCGGCCGCATCTCATTCTGTGCGATCGTGGCCTCCAGGAACTGGAGCAACTCCGGCAGGCGCCGGGTGTTTTCGGAGATGTAGATCTGCCCGTGACGCCGACTGTAAACCACCGTGGCACGGATGCCATGTTGACTGAAGGTGCCCAGGCGGGTGATGTCGCCCAGCGGGATTTTCTTTTTGAAGCACCAGTAATTGACACCCTGGATGGTGGTGTCCGTGAGAGTGATGCCGGCGACGCGCATGCCCATGGCGACAAGAAAAGCGACGAGCACCGCCAGCACGGGCATGGCCAGCAGAAGCAGCAGCGCATGAAACAGTGGCACATGATCAAAGGCCCTGGCCACATCGAACCCCTTGGCGACAAAACGGCCCGCAAACATCAGAGCCGTGATCCCGACGAACATGACCGTCAAAGTGAAAGCCAGCGAGGCAAACAACGGCCGCCACTCCACGGGATAGGTGCCAGCCATGTCCTGGCCGGGCGCCCAGGCGGGAAACCTGGTCTGCGTGGATGTTTCGGTGATTCGCATGGGGTCTTCTCTCCCTTCTTTTCCATCCAAAACCGTGCCTGCGAAGCGGCGCTTTCTTTTCCTGTCCAAAATCTGCTGGCGGCGGACTCTTGAATACATCGCCACCTGCCCTGATGTTTCCACGCCATGTCTGATCTGAACAAAAACCCACCCGCCCCTGCTGACCGCACGCAGGAGTTTCTGGAGCTGCTGACGCGGCATGACCGCGCGCTGGGCGTGTATGTGCACAGTCTGGTGCAGGGGGCGCACGATGCAGATGACATCCTGCAGCAGACGAAGATGATCCTGTGGCGATGCTTTGACCAATTCGAGAGCGGGACGAACTTCCTGGCCTGGGCGCGGAAGACGGCGTTCCACCAAGTGTTGACGCATCGGCGGCAAAAAAAGCGGGAGGCCACGCCGCTAAGCGATGAAATCCTGGAACTGCTGCACGACGAGGTCTCCAAACTGAGCGACACCAGCGATGGACGGCGCGACGCGCTGCGTGCCTGCGTGGCCAAGCTGCCTGCCGCGCACCGGCAACTGGTGACGCTGCGGTATTATGAGGACATGGAGATCGACGGCGTGGCGGAGCGCATCCGCAGCACGGCGGGCGCGGTGTATCGCGCGCTGAGCCGCATCCGCATGAACCTCATGACCTGTGTGGAGAAGGAAATGAAGCTGGAGGGAGCCGGGGCCTAAGATGATGAAACCTGTGGACCAATTTCGGCTGCTGGAGCTGTCCGAACGCTACGCGGACGAGAAACTGAACGCGGCGGAAGCGCAGGCGCTGGAGGCCGAGCTGCGCGGCAGCGCGGAGGCGCGCGCTTTCTTTGCGCAGGCGCTGCATCAGCGCGCGGAGCTTTGCTTTGATGACTCGCTGCACACACAGGAGGTCGCGAAGCCTGTGAAGACCACAGCCGTGTGGTGGCGGTATGCGGCCACGGCGGCTGCGGCCGCGTGTGTGACCGTCGGTTTCTTCTGGCTGCAAAACGGGCAGGATGGCACGGTGGCCACACTCATCCGCGCCCAGCAGTGCCAGTGGGCCGGAAGCAGCCTGCCCACCGTGGAGGGCGCGCGGCTGAAGCCGGGCATGCTGGACCTCATCGAGGGGCTGGCCGTGCTGCGTTTTGACAGCGGCGCGGAGCTGGTGCTGGAGGCCCCCGCCACGATGGAAGTGCTGGACGCGATGAACTGCCGCCTGCGGCGCGGCACCCTGGTGGCCGATGTGCCGCCGCAAGCCCAGGGCTTCAGCATCGACACCAAGGAGGCCAAGGTCATCGACTGGGGCACCAAATTTGGCGTCAGCGCGGATGACGACGGCAAGTACATGGTGCGCGTGCTGGAAGGACTGGTGGAGGTGGATGGCAAGGACGGCACCGCCTCCAAAAAGCTGGAAAAGGGCGAGGGTGTGGACCGTGGCTGGTCCCGGAACCAGCTGTACCCAGGCGGCCTGAAAAGCAGCAATGACGACATCCCGGAGCCGAGCCGCTGGCAACCACGCACGGTGATCGATGCGGGTGATGGCTGGCAGGCGATCACCACGGCGTTTGGGCGTGGCAAGGACAGCTACATCCAGCCAGGCCGCGGCCTGCGCACGGATTTTGGCAAGCATCCGTTTCTGCGGGTGAAGCACAGCGGGCAGCCGAAGCCGGAGCTGAACCGCAAGGGCTACATCGCGTTCGATTTGAGCAAGTTCTCCGGGCACACGATTGAGGACGCGGAACTGGTGCTGACGATCGAGCCGAGCGAGCTGGGGTTTGCCAGCTTCGTGCCGGACGCCACTTTTGCCGTTTATGGCGTGACGGATGAAGCCACGGACGAATGGGACGAGAATGAGCTGACATGGAACAGCGCGCCGGCACATAATCCGGAGCAGGCGGAGCGGCATCAGCCAATGATGTCCACGGTGAAACTGCTGGGGAAGTTTGAGATCGCCCAGGGCATCAACCGGGGGACACGGAAGCTGCGAGGCAAGGACCTGGCCGACTTCTTAAACACGGACACGAACCAGATCGCGACGCTGGTGATCTGCCGCGAGACATGTGAGACGGCCGACAGCGGGCTGGTGCATGCGTTTGCGACGAAAGAGAATGACACGCGGAGCGCGCCGATGCTGCGGGTGAAGACGAGGTGAGGTGTTATAGGCGTCCAGCCCGCATCTCACGTCCGGGCATTAACCGATCTCAATCGGCTTGGCCAGGGACAGGCGCTTTTGCAGCCAGACGAGCATGAAGAAGAAGCGGAGGCGCCACCAGGTGGCGAAGTTCAGCTCCGTGCGGCCGGCGAGGACGCAGTTGATGGCGCAGACCATGCGGAAAGCGTTTGTGGGCTGGAAGAAAAGCTGGGCGAAGTGCTTGGTGTAAAACTTCTCGATGAACTGCCAGAAGCGGCTGACGATGCGGCGGCTGGCCCACTCGTAGCGCTTCATGGCAAAGGTCATGGCCTTGCCCTTTGCCAATGCGGCATTCACCACCTGAGCGCCTTGGCGACCGCCGTGCATTGCCAGCATGACACCGCTGCTGAAGATGGGGTCGATGAATCCGGCGGCGTCCCCCACGCGCACAAGGCGGTCACTGACCAGTCTGCGGTTGGTGTAGGAGAAGTCGCTGAGGACGTGTCCCTGGGTGATGGCTTTGGCGTTCATCATGCGGTCGCGCACCGCAGGAGTGGCGGCCACCGCGTCGTCAAACGCGGCCTGAGGCTCCTGCTTGAGAGCCTTAAAATCAGCCTGATCAAGCACCAAGCCGACACTGACCTTGTCGTCCGAGAGCGGAATGAGCCAGAACCAGGAGTTCCTGCCGCGGACAATCAGGATGTCCCCCTTCTCCTCGCCCTCGGTCATCTGCACGCCGGAGTAGTGGCCGAAGATGGCGATCTTTTTGTGCCCGGGGTAGTACTCGCGGAGTTGCTCGCGATTACCGGTGAAGTTGGTGAGGCCGCTGGCATCCATGAGGAAGGAGGCGCGGGCCTGATGTTCGGTGCCGTCAGCGGCACGATATTGCACGCTGACGTGGTCCTTGGCGATGCTGTAGCCAGTGACGGCGGACTCCTCCCGCACGTCTGCCCCGAGGCTTTCCGCATGGCGGAGAAGGATGTCGTCGAACTTGGCGCGCTCCACCTGGATGGATTCTGGAAACTCTGTGAAGGTGCCACGTGAAAAATTCAGGCGGGTGTGGATGGAGCCGTCCGCCATCCAGAACTGCGCGCCACGCTTTGGCAGGAAGCCTGCGGCCTGGATCTTCGGCCAGACGCCGAGTTCGTCAAAGATGGGGCGGTTGTAAGGCAGCAGCGACTCGCCGATGTGGAAGCGTGGAAACCTGGCTTTTTCCAGCAAGAGCACCTTGCGCCCAGCCTGCCGCAGCGTGGTGGCGGCTGACGATCCCGCCGGACCGCCGCCGATGATGATGGCATCCCAAGTCATTTCCATGATGGGATGAGATGCCATGGCCCGGGTGCTCCCGCAAGGAGGAAGCGGTCCACTGGGTGTTCGGTCCGGACAGGGTCAAGGAGCGCTGTTTCCGGCAGGCTGCACATCCTCAGAGAGCGACCTGAGCAACCTGGCCCGCCATTGTTTGATGAGCTCAGCGGGCGACGAAGAACTGCGTCATGCGCTGCAATTCATCGTCCAGCGCGAGTCGGAACGCCGCCTCCCTGGGCGCCGAGCCTGCCACATAGCCGAAGACCGGCTCCAGCCGACCTTCACGCACGGACACATTGGCCCAGCCGATGGCCTGTCCGCGCCAGAGCATCGGCAACGCATAGTAGCCGAACTGACGCTTTGCAGGCGGCGTGTAGGCCTCGAACTTGTAAGTCCAGCCCCATAGCAGCTCAAAGCGGCGACGGTCCCAGACAACGGGATCGAAGGGGGCAAGCAAACGCAGCCGTTCGTCCACCGTATGGCGGCGCGAGCGCGGATTTTCGTCGGCGGGCCAGTACCAGGTCGTGCCATCAAGCTGGCAACTGGCCAGTTGCTCACGCGCCAGCCGAAGCGCCTCCTGTGTCTGGGCCGACAGATGCGGCGCGCCATAGCCGAGCAGCCGTGCCAAGTAGGTGAGGCTGGCTGCTGGCAGCGGCGCGTACTTGCGCACCACCAAGTCAATCAATCCGGCCGCACGTCGGGAGCATCCAGCGGGGCTGTCGTCCGCAGGCAGATGGGTCGCCGCCTCGTAAACGCGGGTGCCGCTGTCGCGCCGCTTCACCCTGAGCATGCCGCGGTAGTGCATGCCGTCGAGCAGGTGGGTGCTGGCGTTGCTCATACCACCCCAGTAGTTCCTGACGCGCCCGTGTGCAAAGTGCCGCTCGACCTCGCGCGGATGGACAGAGCCTTGCTCCCGCACGAAGGCCAGCACATCGGCGGCCCTGCGCTGGGTCTCGGCATCCCAGGGCCGTGCAGCTTGGCGTGGATGCATCAGTGCCAGGTGCTGGCGGGGAAGGAAGCCATAGTTGACCAGACAGTCCTCGTCGATCGCCAGCCTCGCATACCGGTGCTCCAGGTCGCCGACGCGGTAGTCTTTGACGCGATGGCGCAGCGTGAGGTCCTGCGCCCGCGCCGGGGCGCGGATCGGGTCCGCCTGAACGAAGCCCAGGCGCTGAATGGCGGCCGGCAGCGTGGTCGGCGTGAACAGGGTACGGGCCACCGCGTAGCGACGCAGGGCGTCGAGGTTTGGCTCAGTGGACATCGGAAATTAGAAGCACGGAAGACAGTCGTTTAAGAAGTGGACTGATTCTCAAAAAGCTTGTCAAATTCCGCAGTAGCGGAGCGGCCACCATTGGTGACGTCCGGGAATGAAAAAGAAAACCGGGAGCCGCCTGCTGGCCTGCTCCCGGTTTCTTTTGACAACACCACACCCAAAAAAATCGCCTTATATTATCACACGTTGGGCAGCAGACGCTCCCACAAAATGTCATTCATGAGAACATTTGTGATGAACTCGCGGCTGCCGTCCGTGGTGGACTGCGGCGCGGGCGCGGCGGCCGGCAGGGTGATCTCGATCTTGGTGTTCTGCGCACCACGAGGGGCGCGGATGCTGCCGCCCAGGTGGCTGACCAGGAAGCACGCGCCCAGAAGGGTGAGACCGGGCGTGGTCTGGGTGTCCTCCTGCGTGCAGAAGGGGTCCAGCACGGAGCGCAGCGTGGCAGCGGGCAGGCCGGAGGCGCTGTCCGCAAGGGTGATCCGCACAGCCCCGGCGTCCGCGCCTTCTTTGATGCTTTCAGCAGAAAGTGTCACTTTGGCGCCAGCGGAAAGCAGGGCAGCTTCCGTCTGGAGCAGCAGTTCCAGGAACTTTTGCACGGTGGCGGCATCCGCCTGGATAGCAGGCAGCGCGGGGTCCACATTGTCCACCAGTTCGATCTCTTTGGAGGCGAGGGCGGTCTTCTGCGCTGCGAACACGGTCTTGAGGGTGGTGGCGTCCACGCTCTGACCGGCGGCGCCGGGCTGGCCTGTCTGGAGGTCTCCCAGCAGGGTGGCAATGCTGCCAGCCTGCTTCACCACATGACCGTGGAATTCCCGCCAGAAGGTGGCGTCGCGCAGGCGGTCGAGGTCAAAACCGCTCTGGCCGAGGCGGCCTGGGGTGAGGTCCAGAAAGGCATGCACGGCGCGCAGCGGCTGGCGCAGGTTCTGCCCCAGGCCGGCAGCGACGATGCCGAGGCCGAGCACGCGGTCAGTGACCAGCATGTTCTGCAGCACGGAAAGCTTCTCGCGCAGGAGGTCATGGTGCTCCTGCTGGAGGATGTAAAACTCCATGGCGCGGTGCAGCGTGTTGCGCATGTCCTCCATGTGGATGGGCTTGGACACGTAGCGGAAGATGTTGCCCAGGTTCACGGCATCCACCGTGGCGTCGTAGTCGGCGTAGGCGGTCACCATCATGCGCACAAGACGCGGGCGTGACTGGCGGACGCGCTCCAGAAGCTGCACGCCTTTTTCGCCGGGCATGCGCTGGTCGGAAAGGAGCACACCGATGTCGTCGCCATGCTGCTCGATGAGCTTGATGCCTTCGGCCGCGCTGCTGGCCGTGAGGATGCGAAACTCATCACTGAAAGACTTTTCAAAGTACTTCAGCGCCTTCTCCTCGTCATCGACATAGAGAACAGCGTAGCGTTTGAGGTCGTATTGGTTTTGCATTGGGTTGTTTCTTTCTTTGGTGTGTCAGGTCAAATGGTCTTCTTGGCTGTCGGCATTGGGAAATTCGATGATGAATTCGGTGAACTCACCCGGTTTGCTGCGGACCTCGACGCGGCCGCCGTGGTCGGAGATGATGCGGTTGCAGATGGACAGGCCCAGGCCCATCCCCTTCCCCACGTCCTTGGTGGTGAAGAACGGGTCGAAGATCTTGTCGCGGATTTCGGCAGGGATGCCGGGACCGTTGTCACGCAGGGCAAAGACGACCTTGCTGCGGCGGGCGCTGCCGGTGATGGTGATGCAGGGTGACTCGCCCTCGGCGTAGGTCTTGGTCTCCATGGCGTCCAGGGCGTTCTGGACGAGGTTGATGAAGACCTGGGTGAACTGGTTGCTGTCCCCACGAATTTCCAGCCCCTCCGGCACATCGACCTCATGCTTCACCCCGTCTTTCCAAACGTGGCCGAAGAAGCGCAGCCCGGTCTGCACCAGGGTTCTAAGGTCAAAGGCGTGGCCCAGCTCCCGTGTGTTGCGGGTGAAGCCGCGCAGGTCGGAGATGATCTGCGCCACACGGTTCACGCCATCCTCCACGTCCTTCAGGGTCTCGACAAAGTCGGCACGCTCCTCCTCCGGCAGCAGCTTGCCTGACCGGCCCATCACGTGCAGGCCCTGGCGGGCATAGTTCAGCGGGTTGTTGATCTCATGGATGAGGCCGGCGCTGAGGCGGCCCAGGGCGGCCAGCTTCTCATTCTGCACCAGCATGGACTCGGTTTCCTTGATCTGCTCCAGCGCGGCCTCAAGCTGCTGCTTCTGGCTGAAGAGTTCCTTCTGGTAGAGGCGTGAGTCCACCAGGTTCTTCAGGCGCACCATGATCTCGGTGAGGGAGAAGGGCTTGGAGAGGAAGTCGCTGGCGCCTGCGGCCAGGCAGTCGAGCTTGGTCTTCTCATCCGCACGGGCGGTGAGCAGCACCACGGGGATGCCCTGCGTGGAGATGCGGTCGCGCAGCTCGCGGCAGACCTGCAGGCCGTCCTTCTCGGGCATCATCATGTCGGAGAGGACGATGTCCGGCAGGAACTGGGCGGCCTTCTCCACTGCCTGCTGGCCATCCACGGCCTCCAGAATTTCGAAATTGGAGCTAAGCTGGCTCTTGAGGAAACGCAGCATGTCCGGCTCGTCATCGGCAATGAGGAGCTTGGGCTTGCGGCTATGGGAGATGCCAGTCTCCACCGGGCGCAGGGTGGCCTGCAGGGAGGTCATGGCCGGGAACATCTCCGCACGACGGTAGAGGCTGGCGATCCAGTCCTGCTCCTGCTTGCCGGAGACCTGCGCTTCTTCGCCGTCCAGTTCGTTGCTGCCGTCCAGCTCGTCTCCGCTATCGGAGCCGGCGGCGCTGGCGGTGATGAGCGGGAGTGTCACCGTCATGGTGGTGCCCTTGCCCACCTCGCTGGCCACGGAGACGCTGCCGCCCTGCACTTCCGCCAGCTCCTTGACCAGGGCAAGGCCGATGCCCATGCCCTGGAACTTGCGCTGGGAGGAGGTGTCCGCCTGCCAGAAGCGGCTGAAGATGTGCGCCATCTGGTCCGCAGGAATGCCCATGCCGGTGTCACGCACCTCGATGAGCAGCGCGCCGTCCTCCTCGGAGGCGCAGAGGTCCACGCGGCCACCGGATGCGGTGAATTTGAGCGCGTTGAAAAGCAGGTTCAGGCAGATGCGCTCAAGCTTCTCCGGGTCCGTCATCACCATGTCCAGCCCGGGGGTGACGCGGGACTGCAGGTTGATGCGCTTGTCCTGCGCCACGGCGCTGACGGCATTAGCCAGACCAGGAACGAACTCCGCCAGACTGACGCGCTGGGTGCGCACGTGCGCGCGGCCGGTTTCCAGGCGAACGAGGTCCAGAAGGTCGTTGATGAGCTTCAGCAGGCGCATGGCATTGCCATGCATGGTGCCCAGCAGCTCCCGGTCCTGCTCGCTGCGGTGGGGGTCCTGCCTGTGGATGAGGCTTTCCAGCGGTGCGATCATCAGGGTCAGCGGCGTGCGCAGCTCATGGCTGATGTTGGCGAAGAAGCGGCTCTTGGCCTCGTCCAGCTCCCGCAGCTTCTGATTGGAGGCCTCCAGCTCGGCGCGGTTTTCATCCAAGGTGTAGCGGAGCTGGAACTCAGAGCGGCGGAGGTTGTCGTTGAGCCAGCTTCCGGCGACAATGAAGACGCCGGTGACGGAAAGGAAGTAGAGATTGTTGTAGTACAACCCCTCATTGATGATGGGTCCATGCAGGAAGGTGGCCACCAGATAGGCCACCAGGGTGAGCGCGAAAATCAGCGCGCTGTCCGCAAAACTCCAGCGCAGCAGGATGGCGGAGCCGAGGTTCACCAGATTCAATCCCGCGTAGTAGGGCGAGGCCGCGCCCTCCGTGGTGTAGATCATCCATGAGATGGAAATGAGTGGAAACAGGGCCACCAGGTGCCCGAGCACCCAGGCCAGCCCCGTCTTGTGCGGGGGGCAGTAGTTCAACGCAAACCACAGCACGCCCAGCAGCAGGGAGCAGATGAGACGATGCGGCAGGAAGCCGATCATCGTCTCATAGTCATACTTCAGCAGGTCCAGCACCAGCCCCGCCGGCATGAAGATGCCCGCAACGATGCAGCAGACCTTCGCGTTCTGCACGCGAATGGGCTGCTCATACTCGTTGAACGAGCGCTCAATGCCGGTGGGAGTGGCGGTCATTTGACTCAGCTTTCCTCTGGTTTGCGCACTTCGAGATAGATGTTCACCCCGGTAGGGTCCGCCTGCACGGAGCACATGGAGGGGTCCGCCTTGTCAGGGGCCAGCTTCATGAAGCCCTCCTGGTTGCGATACACCAGATGCCAGTCCACCACGTACTCCATCCAATTGCGGGAGGGGTTGGAGATGTCCACATTGGTGGCCACCAGCAGCCCGCCCGGTGCCAGGAGGTCGTAAAACACCTCCAGCAGACGGCGGCAGATGCGATCGGACAGGTAGTCGAACAGACCTGCGCAGTACACGAAGTCGTAGCCGCCCACGTCAAACCCTGCGCCCGCACGTGAGGACTCCTTCAGGATCTGGTGCACGGAGCGCTTCTGGAAGCGGATGCCCGTGCGGCGGCGGTGGCGGGTGCGCAGGCTCTCCAGGTCACGGCTGGTGTTGGCGATTGTCTCGTCATTGAAGTCCAGCAGGATCATGTCCGCATTGTCGCACAGGTCGCTTTCCGCCAGGAAGTTCTGCACCTCCTGCGCGGGGCCGCACCCTAGGTTGAAGATGCGCGCCACACCACCCTTGGCGGCGATGCGGGAGGTCTCCTCCCGCAGACGCTCCACCAGGTAGGTGATGCGGTTTCGGTGAGCCACGACCGGCCCGGTGTCCAGGAACATGCGATTGAGGATCTTGGCAAACATGGAGCTGCCCTCGTAGGGGTCGCGCAGCATCATGCTAACCATCTCATAGTCCCCGGCGTACCCCAGCGGCTTCTGGTAGGTGCGGTAGCAGAAGGGCGAGCAGAGCACCAGCGGATGGAGCTGCCGTTTGGCATAGCTTCGGTGCACCGGTATCTGCTCCTGCGGAATGGAGAGGGAGGTGGCCTCGAAGCGCTCCATCAGCGGGCCCACAGCCGGGAGGATCGGCTCCTCCAGCTGCTTGATCGTTTCACGCTCGGCCTGGATACGGTCGCCGGAAGGCAGGGAGCGCACGCCGAGCTCCACCTGTTCCATCCAGCGACGCAGGTCGGAAAGGAGCGTGTGCATGTCGGCCACCACCAGCTTGAACTCAGGAATGACCCGGTAGTTCTTTTCTGTCTCCCGCAGGAAGTCGGCGAAGTCCGCCAGCAGGCGGTTCTTGTTCTGCGCGGGGGAAAGGATGTCGATGTCAATCCAGCCTTCATCCGAAAGGGATGCCTCGCAGATGAGCATGATGCCGGTGTTCACCAGGTTGGCGATCACGGCGCGCCCGGAGTAAACCACGCGCTCGTTCATCATGATGCGGAAGTCGTTTAGGACTTCAGAGAGCTGGACAATGCTGTAAGGATTGTAAACCTCAAAGACGCCGAGGTAACGGGTCAGGCGGTGCAAGGTGCCGCGCACCTCGACCCCCTGGCTGTTACGGCAGACGATGAAGCTGAGGCGCTCGCCGGTTGAGGCGATGGGTGGGAGAGAGTTGTCGTTGCTTTCCATGTCATGCGTCCCCCCTTGCTGTCAGCCCAACGTGTGTGGACACCGCCGCCATCAAGGCGTGGTGTGGTGCTGCGGGAGTGGGCACGGTGAGGCTTGGAGAGCGATGGGCTGGGATGTTCATGCTGTTCGCGGTTACTGGATTAAAACTTCTGGGTGATGCTGAGGGAAAGCACATGCCATTGGTGCTTGTAGTTGCCGTTGAGGGCCGGGTCGGCGTTGCTGCCTATGGTGCGGACGGGGTTGTAAACATAGGCGTAGGCCAGGTCCACGCTGCGGGTCTCCCCCCGCCAGCCCACCCCGACGCCGAAAACGTGGCGATCATTCACGCACGCAGAGGGCATGTAGGTGAGTTCCGGCTGCGAGTTTTCAGAAAAGAGGTAGCCGCCGCGCACCAGCCAGTTTTTGTTGATCTTGTAGGTGGCCCCCGCGCCCAGGTCGATGGAATCCTTCCAGCTCAGCGCGGCACCGTTCAGGCCACCCAACAGTGGCTGGTTGTTGCCGAGGTCCAGCGGGATGTCGTCGTGGGAGGAGTTGTCCGACCATTGGAAGTCAAAACCCAGGGTGAGACGGTCTGTGACATCCACACCATACCCCACCGCGATGGAGCCTGGAAAAGTCATGTCTGACTGGAAACTGCCGCGGTCAGAAAACCCGATGGCCTGCGCCACGCCCGGAATGTTGGAGAATTTGTGCTCGCCCTCGTAGTTGATGGTGACTGGCAGACGCCCCACCACCGCAATGCGGTGCCCCTTGGCAAACTCCCAGTTCAGGCCCGCGTAGCCGCCGATGCCCCAGCCCGTGCCTTTCATCTCCAGCTCACCATCCGGGGAGCCTGGAATGAGGCCGCCCCATGGGTAGTTCCGGCCCAGCGTCAGCTCGGAGTAGATGATGTCCATGCCGATGGCAATGTTGAAATTTTTGGCCAGCTTGAAGGACACCGCCGGGGTGAAGTCCACTGCCAGCAGACGCGCCTCATACGGGATCACGTACTTGAGCTGCGGGTCCATGTCCTTGGGATAGGTGGAGGCCATGCCGAACGGGGTGCTGATGCCAAAACCGAACGCGACTTTCTTCGGAACAATGGGAGCCACGAAATACAGGCTGCCCGGATAAACCCACGACTGGCTCATTTTCACCGAGCTGCTGGTCGCACCGTCAAAGCGGATGTCGCCATTCCATGCCGCCAGGTTGATCAGCAGCTCCGGCCGCTCAATCTCCACAATGTTGGCCGGAGAAACGCGGGTGGCGGACGCGTCGTTGAGGTTGGCAAAGCGACCTCCGACTGTCGCCAGCGCCTGGGCGGAGTCCGGGACGACGGAGAGCGTCTCCGCCGCATGGGCGGAGCCAAATGCCAGAGTGGCCAACAGAAAATGAAACGCGCGTGATTTCATAAATTGTGAAGGAGAGGGTGGAGCCGTGACGGTCGCGAACAGGTGGGTTGGTTGAGTGGAGCGCTCTCACACCAGCCCGTTGGACTGGCAGTAACGGAGGATCTCCACGATGCCCCGCAGGCCGGTTTTCCGGCAGAGATTGTGCTTGTGAACGGCGACCGTTCGTGGGCTGAGGGAGAGATCCAGCGCCACCTGTTTCAAACTCTTGCCCCGGGCCAGCTGCATCAGGACTTCCAGCTCGCGATTGGAGAGTTTTTCATGCACCCGCAGGGCGCCACCCTTGCGGATGGACTGGTCGGCAAACCTCTGTGCCAGCTCGCGGGAGATGTAGCTGCGGCCTTCCAGCGTGGCGCGGATGGCGTCGAACAACTCATGTGGCGGCGCGTCTTTGGCCACATAGGAGCGGGCCCCCAGCTGCATGGTGCGGGTGACAAAAGTTTCCTCCTGGTGCATCGAAACAGCAATGATGCGGGGGGGATTGGGCATCATTCGCAGCTCCGTCGTCAGCTCCATGCCGGAGCGGTCGCCAAGCTCGATGTCCACCAGGGCGATCTCGAAGTCGCAGGCGCGGGACTCAGCCAGGGCCT
This sequence comes from uncultured Prosthecobacter sp., assembly GCA_964588755.1. GTDB lineage: Bacteria > Verrucomicrobiota > Verrucomicrobiia > Verrucomicrobiales > Verrucomicrobiaceae > Prosthecobacter. The sequence goes on from CAZPSQ010000033.1 coordinate 19,183, forward strand.
CCGCACATGTCCCGGCGGAGACCACCCGGGCCTGCGGAAACTCCACACGAAGCATGGTGGTAAACGCCTCACGCACCAGAGCGTGGTCATCCACTACCAGAATGTTGAAAGGTGTGCTCGGCTGCATGAGTGGGGGAAGGGGATCTGCGTGAATCAAGCCTGGGCGGCCAGCGGGGATGTCTGCGCCACAAGGGAGATGCGGGAGGTGCCAACCGGCCCCGCCAGCGCCATCTCCATGGTGATGCCAGGGATGAGGCAGCGGGCCTGGACCAGCGCCATCTCGCCACCATCCGAGTCCTGCTCCCACACATCCTTGCCCCCGTTATGGTCGATCGTGATCTCCATCTGCTCCGAGCTGCCGCGGGAAGTCAGCTCGATCCATGAGGTCTCCTCCTGCTGCACGCAGCGGGTCAGCAGGGATTGGATGATATGGAACAGGTTTAGACGTGTCGCTAAATCGATTTTCGCCTCGTCGCCATTGATGTGGAGCACCAGCGAGCCGGTAAAGTTCTCCGTGATGTCACGAACCAACTGCTGGAGCGCCACATTTAGCCCGAATGCCTTTAGCACCGGCGGGAAGAGTCCCTCCGAAAGCTCCCTCACCACCTGCAGGGCCTGCCGGATGGCGGAGTCGAGGCTGGCAAGGAGATGCTCGAGCTTGTCCATGCTGCAGCCGTGGGCGATCTCATGCCTCATCATCTCCCCCAGGGAGGAGCAGGCCACCAGGCTGCCCGCCACGTCTTTGTGCAGACAGCAGGAGACGTCGATTTTGCGGAAATCTTCACGCATCAAAGCCCGTCCGAGCGCTAGAAGGACTTCGGAAGAACTTTCAGAATCAACAAGGGGCGAGGCGGCAGTCATCGGGCGTGATTTAGTTAGTTCGCTAAATTTTGAAAGTGCATTTAGGTCACCACATAAATTCGCTTCAATCATCTAAATCTAGGTTCAAAAATTTAGCTCCAAAAGCCTGACGCCCCGATTTTTTAGCTTTTGCCTTCATGCAACCGCACATTTAGGCTTCAAAAATGAATCATAGTTTATTGTATTTATAACAAATACAATTTATTTTGGTTGGTATGTATTTGAACACAGTTCAGCCCATCCTCACCACAACCAACCGCGTTCTCATCGTTTCTGAAGAGCGTGCCATCAAAGATGATCTGACTCTTGCGTTGTCTTTGCAGAACATGGACCACGGAGGCATCTCCTCCTCCCCAGAACTGGCCCTGCGCCAGGGCGGCGGGGCCAGGCCTGCTGCCATGGCCGACCTGACGACCACCACCACGGAGCGCGAGGCGGTGGCGCTGATTGAAGCCGCCGCCAGGGAGCACAAACCGTATGTGATGATGATTTTGGACGGACGCCTGCTGTGTGGCAAGGACCACAGGCAGATCATCCGCCGGTTCTGGCAGGTGCAGCGGGATCTGCATATCGTTGTGCATGCGATCTCCCAGATCGAGGGTTTTGAGCAACTGCCGCTGGAACTGGGCTCCCCAGCCAATCTGCTGGCCCTAAAATTCCGCCTTGTGCCGTTTGAGATCGGCCAGATCATCCGCACACTGGGCGCCAAGCATGCTGCGGAAAACAAAAGCTCCCACCGCGACCTCAGCCTGAATTCGCAGATTCTGGAGTCCGCCAAACGCTTTGAAGATGCCAGCAACAAGCTCCGGATCGAACAAGAGCACCGGGCCCGGCTGGAGGAGAAGCTGTGCAAGGCCCAGCGGCTGGAAACCATCGGCCGCCTCTCAGATGGCATCGCCCACTTCTTCAACAACTACCTCACCGTCATCCAGGGGCATCTCAGCATCGCTCTGGCCGCCCGTGACGGCAGCCCCCGGCTCATGGCCTCTCTGGAGGAGCTGCACGCCGCCGCCAAACGTGTGGGGGACATCACCACACAGTTGGTGAACTTCAACCACCGAGACTACCTCACCCCCCAGCCGGTGAGGATTGAAAGCGCCATCGAAACGGAGGCCATCTTCCTGGGCCGCACCCTGGGGGAGCAAATCACTCTAGACATCCAGCATGAGTCCGGCCTGCCAGAAATCATGGCGGACCCGGCCTGTCTCGGCCAGATCATTCTGAACCTCGCCGTGCATGCGCGCGATGCCATGCCTGACGGTGGCCGGCTGGCCATCCGCACCTGCGGGCTGCACATTGCCGACGAGGCCGCCGCCGCACGCATCCATCCGGAGGCCCGTCCGGGCAGCTTTGTGGTCCTGGTCATGGCCGACACAGGCAAGGGACTAAGCCCGGAGGAGCTCGGCCGGCTGTTTGACGCCACCACATTGTCCAAAGACCAGCAGAACGGCAAGGATCTGGGCCTTGTGCTGGTGCAGGGCCTTGTGCGCCATCAGGGCGGCTGGGTCAGCGTGACCAGCACACCAGAGACAGGCACCGAATTTTCCGTCTATTTCCCCATGGCAGACGGCAGCACACCTGCCTCAGCCCCACCCGATATGAAACTGCTTGAAGACCCCACAGCCAGCGAGGCATCAACGATCCTGATCGTTGATGACGAGGATTCCGTCCGCCAAATCATGGAATACGTGCTGACCAGCCAGGGGCACAACGTCATCACCGCGCGCGACGCCAACGAGGCCTGGACACAATGGCGCAGCCGCTCCGCGCTCATCAAGCTGGCCATCATCGATGTGAAGCTTCCCGGCGGGGCCAGCGGCTTTGACCTGGAGCGCGCCCTGGCGGAAGAAGACCCCACCCTGCCCGTCATCTTCACCTGCGGTTACTCGCCCACCAGCCTCAATGGCCCGCGCGAGCTCAAGAGCGGCGAAAACTTCCTGCCGAAGCCCTTCGGCATGGTGGAGCTGCTCAACATCGTGGGCCTGGCGCTGCAGAACACCGCCCGGCTGTGAGGTGGAACGTCTGTCATGTGTTGTCAAAATTCGCCGGATCAGCCTGATCCGGCGGATTCTTTTCGTTTACGGAGGCGCTGTAGTGACCTCCTGCCGCACAAAGCCCTTCATTTCGCCCCCCACCGGCACGCTGAAAACATGGGTGGTGCCACTGCCAGTGTCGGCAACCGGTTCCTAGCTTCCAGGGGCCAGGGTCGGGCTGTAACTGGCGCTGTAAACGACCCCACTGATCCATGCCGGCTCCATGAAACTCACCGTAAAGGCGTCGCCTGCCCGCTGCGGCTGCGGCAGCGCGTTTGAGCTGCCATTCACCGGACTCAGGCCAAAGGCAGGGTGTACGTATGAAGAAGGTCAAGGGGTCCGGCGCGGAAGGGCGGCGCGGCGGCGTTTGCGCCGCAGGCTTAGTTTGCCGGGATGTTGACGCAGGACTTTGATCGCCTGTTCGCTCAGCAGGGAGAAGTTATGGGGGCAGTCCTGTCGCGCATCTGGCAGTCGTCCTCGACAAAGGTCACGTCCAGCACCCAATGGCCGCGCACCAGCGAGGCAAAGCGTCCGATGTCCTCCTTGAAACTGCACAGGAAGTAGTGCTGCTCCACAAGCGGCGGCCCGTCCCGCCCACGTTGCACTTCGCGCCGCACCTTGCCCACGGCCTGAAGACCTTCCCACTTCCAGCTTTTGGCGAAGCCTTCAAGACTGCCCAGCAACTGATACTCACGCCGCTCGCAGCGTCCGTGGGAGAGCTCCAAAACCTCTTGATGCAGCGCCCGGGGAGACGGTGGCGCAGGCAGCACGGGCTGGCCCGGCTGCACGGACTCCTGCTCAGTGTCGCCGAAGAGGGCCTCCACGCCGCCATCTGACGGACACAGGCCAGCCTTCCACCGTCTGAGGCAGTGGCAGACCGCCCAAAAGCCGCCTTTTTTCACCCGCCAAGCCCAGCTTCGCAAAAGCTCCCCCTATCCAGAGGTGCCCTTAAGCCTTTAAATCTTCAAGGAGAGCTGCGGGCTTTCCGGCACGAGGAGATCGGCGATGGCGTCGAGGAGGGCGTCTGCGGTGTAGGGTTTCCGCAGGAAGTGTTTCACCCCGAGGCTGGTGACCTGGGCCTGCATCTGGTGATTGAGGCCGCTGGCACCGATGAAGGGCATGCCGGGCTGGATTTTTTGCAGGGCCTGGATCATGGCGGGGCCGTCCATGTTCGGCATCATCATGTCGGTGATGACGAGGGTGGGTTTTTCCGAGCCTTTGAGGAAGGTGGCGATGGCGTCGGTGCCATCACACGCGGTGATGACGCGGTAACCGTAGGCCTCCAGCGTCTGGCGGGTGGTGGTGAGGATGGCGTTTTCGTCATCGACGACGAGCAGCAGTTGTCCGCTGCCCATGCGGCGGCGCGGCTCGGTGGAAACCTCCCGCACCTCGGTTTCGGTGACGTTGGTCTTGGCCGGCAGGTAGATGCGGAAGGTGGTGCCTTTCCGCATCTGGCTGGTGACGTCGATAAAGCCACGGTGGGAGCGGATGATGCCCAGGGTGGTGGAAAGGCCGAGGCCGGTCCCCTTCCCTACCTCCTTGGTGGTGAAGAAGGGATCGAAAATGCGGTCCCGCAGGTCGGCGGGGATGCCCATGCCGGTGTCCTTGACCTCAAACACCACGTGCGGGCCGGGGGAGGCATCTGGGTGCATGCTGGCGAACTGGCCGTCGATGGTGACATTGCCGACGGAGAGGGTGAGTTCCCCGCCTTCCGGCATGGCGTCACGCGCATTGACGGTGAGGTTCAGCAGCACCTGGTGGAGCTGCGTGGGGTCGCCTTCCAGCCCCCACACATCCACCGCACGGTTCACGGTGAGGCGGATGGACTTGGGGAAGGTCTCCAGGATGAGGTGCTCGATCTCGTGCAGGACATCGGTGGCGCGCAGGAGGGTGCTGCGATTTTCCACCCCACGGGCGAAGCTGAGGATCTGCTTCACCATGTCGGCGCCGCGGTTGGCGCTGCTTTCCAGCGAGTTGAGCAGCTCCACATCCCGCGGGTGGGTGAGCTTCATGCGCAGAATGGCCAGCGACATGAGGATGGGCGTGAGGACGTTGTTGAGGTCATGCGCCACGCCGCCGGCAAGCGTGCCGATGCTCTCCAGCCGCTGGTTGCGCAGGAACTGCGACTCCATGCGGCGCTTTTCAGTGACGTCTGCCATGAAGCCTTCCACATGCACCACGCCGTCCTCGGCTGGCACGCCCTGGCCACGCTCCCAGATCCATTTCACAATGCCTTCCGCCGTGCGGATGCGGTAGGTCACCTCAAAACGTTTGCCCTCCTTCACGGCCGTTTCCACGGCGTCGCGCACATGGTCGCGGTCGTCGGGATGGATGAGCTCGCCAAAGAAAACATCTCCCTTTCCGGCAAAGGTGTCGGCCTCATAGCCGGCAAGCTCCAGGCAGCCCTCGCTGATGAACTCGAGGGTGCGTTTTTCATCAATGAGGGAGCGGTAGGCGGCCCCGGGCAGGTTCCCCATGAGGGTGGAGATCATGCGCTCGTTTTCGCGCAGGGCCTCGATGGCGCGATGGCGGTCGATCTCCTTCTCCGCCGATTCCATGGCAAAGGAAAGGTCGTTGGCCAGGGTGGTCAGCACGCGGATTTCCTCCTGCTGAAAGCACCCGGCCTCGTCCGCATAGATCATGAGCATGCCCACGCTCCTGCCGCCCGGCTTCAGCGGAAAGGCCGCGCAGGAGCGGAACCCCTGCTCCAGGGCGCGCTCCCGGTAGTAGAAGGTGTCATCGCTGGCGATGTCGTTGGAGATGGCCGGATCACCGCTGCGGAAGGCACGGCCGGTGGGTCCCATGCCCGCAGGATGGTCCTCTTTCAACACCAGGACGATGCCGTCAAGGTAGCCGTCATTTGTGCCTGCCCAGGCGACGGGGCGCAGGGTGGCAGTCTCCTCCACATAGAGGCCGATCCACGCCATCTTCATGCTGCCCTTGTCCACGGCGATGCGGACGGCAGCCTCATAAAGCTCCTGCGGCCCCTGAATGCGCACGATGGCCTCGTTGATGCTGCTGGACATGGCGTGCAGCCGGTTGAGGCGCAGGAGACGCTGCTCGTCGAGCTTGCGTTCATGGATGTCCAGCGCGGAGCCGGCCATGCGGTAGGGATCTCCCATGCTGTCCCACATGGCCTGGCCGCGAGCCTCAAACCAGCGGTAGTGCCCGCCCTTCACCAAGATGCGGTGCTCCACACAGAAGGAGTCCCTCTGCTCCAGGTGGCGCTCCAGCGCATTGCGGATGCGGCCCACGTCGTCGGGATGCATCTTCTGCTCCCACGCGAAAAAGAGATTGGGAAACTCGTCGGGGTTGTAACCTAGCAGCTCGCGGAAACGCGTGGAGTAGTACACGCCGCCGGTACGGATGTCCCAGTCCCAAATGCCGGCGGTGGAGCCGCTGGCGGCCAGGGAATAGCGCTCCTCGCTGCGGCGCAGCGCCATCTCCGCATGGTGGCGCTCCATCTCCGCCGCGGCACGCACGGCAAACACATGAAACATGGCCTGCAGCCGGTCCTGGTGGTCCAGCGGCGCGTCGCTCAACACAGAAATGAGGCCGATGACGCGGCCGTCGGAGGCATGCAGCGGCATGCCCATGTAGCTTTCCACCCCCAGCTCCACCAGGAAGCGGTCATTGGGAAAGTGGGACCGCACATTGGAGGGGTAGTAGCACACCTCGTCGTTCAGCACATTGTAGCAGGGCGTGCCCACCAGCGAGTAAGTGAGGTTCGGCTGCAGCTTGCCATCGGTGCAGAAGCCCAGCGTGCGGGCCATGCGGTCCCGCTCCGGCAGCAGCATGGCCACGGTGGCGTGGCGTGCCTCCAAGGTGTGGGCCAGGTGCAGGCAGAGGGACTGGAAGAACGTTTCCCCGCTGCGCGGGTCCACGCCCTCCGCCATGGCGCGCAGGGCCTCCTCCATCTTCTTCTCCAAGGTGATGTCCGAGGCCAGGGAGAGCATGGACTGTATCTCCCCGGCGTCGTTGCGAAGGACGGAATTGTGCCACTCGCAGACGATGATGCGGCCGTCTTTGCGGTAATTGCGGTTGATGCAGGAGTTGCGTGACTCCGTGTGGTTCATCAGCCGGGCGACCGTGGCATTGACGCGTGACAGGTCATCCTCATGAATGAATCTCCAATCCGTAAAGTGGCGTCCGGCGAGTTCCTCAAGCCTCCAGCCAAAGACGCGCTCCGCCTGGGGCGACCAGGCGATGATGCGGCCCAGGGTGTCACACTCCACCAACGCCAGGGAGGTGTTTTCCAGGTGAAAGAGCAGCGCGTCGTGCTTGGCCTGCAGCGCGTTTTCCTGGGCCCGCCGCAGCGTGACATCCTTCAGGTTGCCGATGATGACAGAGCGGCCGTCGCGGTCGCGCACAAGGGAGCGGTTGTCGCTGATCCAGCGGTAGCTCTGGTCCTTGTGCTGAAAGCGGTATTCCTGCAGGGGCTGAAAGGACTCCTCATGACCGTTGGCATCTCCGTTGGCGCCGCCATGGCCATCCAGGGCCAGGTCCTGCAGGTGGCCCCAGCCGCGGTCACGGTCCTCGGGATGAATACGGTCCCACATGAAGCGCACGCCGCCTTCCAGACATTCCTCCACGGTGAAGCCAAGCACCTGCTCCACGGCCGGGCTGATGTAGTCATAGGTGAGTCCTGGAAGGTTAAGGCAGTAGACCGGATCCTTGGAATTGCCCAGCACGGAGCGAAAGCGCTCCTCACTGCGGCGGAGGTCGGTCTCCGCCTGCTTGCGCTTGGAGATGTCGCGCACGGCTGCCACCAGAATCTCCCGCCCGGCCACGCCGGCCTTGCGCATGTTGATCTCCACCCAGAAGACGGTCCCATCCAGACAGCGCGCCTGCCACTCGAAGAGCTGCGGCCCGTCCTCCACGGTGCGGCGAATGAGGGCCAGCACATCCTGCTGTGTGTAAGGCGGCACGTTGGCGCTTAGCTGGGAGAGGGACATGCTCTTCAGCACCTCAGGGGTGCCGCCGTACATCTCCAGCGCACGGCGGTTCACCTCCAGGATCGCCCCGGCGCCGATGTCCAGCACGAACACAGCATCATTCATGCACTCGAAAACGCCCTGGAACCATTCCACGCGGTTTACTACGTCATTCATGGCAGCGACTTCCGACATCATGGCAGCAAAGAGGTGAAGGAAGGATCAGGCCACGCGGGCCTCCGTTGGGGGCTGCGGCGCGTCCAGCACTTCTCGGACGGCTTTGGCCAGATCCCGCAACCCTTGTTCCTTAGTCAGCACGGCATGGATGTCCGTGCGCGCCTGCAAAGGCTTCATTTCTGCGGGTGAATAATTACTAAACAAAATCACTTTCATTCCCTGGGCCACATGCTGGCGCGCTTCCGCCAGCAGATCAAGCGCTGTACCGTCTGGCAGGGTCATGTCTGTGACCATGACCCTCGCCGTGTGAACCGCCAAGGCTGCCAGCGCCGCAGCCACGCTGTCAGCAGGCTGGGTGAGCACACCGGGGATGTATCCTTCCAATGCGCGACATACGACCTCCCGATAAGGTTCATGATCCTCCACCACCAAGATCAGCGGGGCGATCTCTCGGATATCTGGATAATTCCCGTTTTCGTGGTTCATAATGATATTTCAGCAAAACTAAAAGGTATGAAACGGGTACAAGATACTACAAATCCTGGATAGAGGCTGCCCACCGTGCAGAATAAATGAACATTTAGACTTTATTAAGTTATTCATGTGGTTAGGCAATTTGCATGATTTTCCCCACCTCTAGCGATACCCCAGAAGACCAGCCTTCGTTCCTGGCCACCATAGGCCATGAACTGCGCAACCCGCTTTCCTGCATCCTGGCGCAGGCAGAGACTTTGCAGGATGGCCTGCATGGCCCTGTCAGCGAAAAACAGCAGGCGGTGCTACAGTCCATTCAAAACGAAGTACATCGAACACTGTCGCTGGTGTCTGACCTGGCCGACATCGGGCGCATTGAGTCCAACGCCCTGGTGCTGACGGCTGCCCCGTGCAGCCTGGAGACGGTGCAGCGCCAAGTGCTGGAGGTGGCCCACTCCATGGCTCAGGCGCGCTCCGTGCAGCTCAGCAGCGCCCCTGCACCTGCGGGCGCGCAGGTGCAGGCGGATGAAACACGCCTGCGGCAAATCATCTTTGAACTGCTTTCCGCCGTGCTGCTCACCACGCCCGTGGGGGGGAGCGCCGCCCTGGGCATCACGCTTCCCGTGGGTGGAGTGCTCATTCAGGCAGGCAGCGGCATCCCTGCCGACCAGCTCTGCGAGCTGCCCTTTCCGCCGCAGGAGGACGGCAGCTCTCCCGCGATCATCAGCAGGCTGCTTTCTCTCAAACCCCTGGGCATCAGCCTGCTGAGAAAGCTCGTCCGACTTCAAGGCGGCACTTTTTCCGCCCGCAGTCTCTCCCGGGGAGGCATCTGCCTTTGTGTCCATCTGCCGCTGCCCGTGCAGCAGGGGGATGCGACGGCCTCCGTGCCGGCTCCGGCGGCCATGGTGGCCAGCAGCCCGGTGCAGGCCACACCCCCGGCAGGCCACCGCGCCCCCGTCATCCTGCTGGCCGATGACCAGCCCACCCTGGTGACGGTGACCACCCATTTCCTGGAGAACATGGGCTTCGAAGTCCACTCTGCGCGCGATGGACAGGAGGCTCTTGAAAAGGTGCAGGCGCTGAAGCCCGACCTGGTGCTGATGGACGTGCGTATGCCGGTGCTGGAAGGGCCGCAGGCCATCCAGGCCATCCGTGCGGATGAAGATCCCGCCATCCGTGCCATCCCCATCATCAGCCTCTCCGGCCAGCCCGGCCCCGCCGACCACGACCGCTGCATGGCCGCAGGCGCATCCATGCACCTGAGCAAGCCGTTTGGGGTGAAGGAACTGGATGCGGCGATCCGGAAGTTTGTGACGGCTCCGGCCTGAGAGCACAAGAACTGCGGACTGAGGGAGGCCCCCTGCACAAAGGCACCTGACGCGCACGTAAACAGGATTCCCCGCGTCCCCTCTCATGCACCACATATCCTCCACTATCACGGCGCTGCTGGCCTGCACGACGCTGCACGCACTCTCCGCCGCCCTGCCCGCCAGCCTGGAGAATCAGCAGGACCTGCCACCGGGCACCACGCTGGAAGTGCCAGACGGCACCTACACCACGAAGGGGGAGATACGGATAGAGAACACACGTGGAACGGCGGAGAAGCCGGTGGTGATTCGCGCGAAGAGCCGGGGGAAGGTGGTCATCAACGGCAAGGCTGGCTTCAAGCTGAAGGACTGCGAGCATGTGGTGATCGAGGGCTTTGTGTTTGAAAATGATGCCAACCAGCATGGCGTGCTGCTGGAGGACTGCCGCCATGTGCGGGTGACGCGGAATGTTTTCCGCCTGAATGAGAAGGAGACGCCACGCCGGATGCAGCACTGGCTCTACATCATCGGCAGCCGCAGCGGGCACAACAGGGTGGACCACAACCTGTTTGAGAAGAAGCTGAACCGGGGGAGCATGTTCTTCGCACGCGGGGATGATGCCACGCTGACGCCCACACAGCATGACCGGCTGGACCACAACCACTTCCGCGACGTGGTGTATGCCAATGACAGCAACGGCCACGAAACACTGCGTACGGGCGGCAACGACCTGGGCGCAGCCGGCCGCAGCACGCACACGATCATCGAGCACAACCTGCTGGAACGCTGTAGCGGGGAGCAGGAAATTATCTCCCTGAAGTCGTCGGACAACATCGTGCGGCACAACACCTTCATCGACTGCATCGGCTCCATCTGCCTGCGGCTGGGGAACCGCAATGAGATCCACCACAACACGATGATGAATCCAAGCAAAGTGTCGCCTGCGGGCGGGGTGAAAATTTATGGCTTTGACCACTATGTCCACCACAACTACTTTCAATGGCTGACAGGCACCGGCCATGTGGCACCGCTGGCTGTGCTGCCAGGGCGCTTTGACACCGAGACCACCGACCAGATCGGCAAGGTGTACAACGATCACACCTCCGGCGCGCCAACACGGGTCAGGATCGAGGCGAATGTGTGGGTGAACTCCGCACCACTGGTCATCGGAAGGGAAAAGCCGGACAAGAACTACCCTTTCTCACCGAATGACTGCACGTTTACGGGGAATGCGGTGCTGCAAACACAGCCCATGAAGACCCCGCTAGTCATCCTGGGACCCGTGCGTGATTTTAAAGCGGATGACAACCGCGCGCTCACCCACGGCACGCCACCGGCGGACAAGCCGTGGGCAGCGTGGTTTCAGTGGCTGGCGTTGGAGCAGCAAGATACCCTCCGTCAAGTGGACCAGGGTGTGTGGCAAGTTTTACAAAGAGCGCCCATCGCCGCAGACAAGGTGGGAGTGGACGCGCCGTGAGCGCACAAGGATGCGCAGGAGGCTCTGGACAAGGGTTTGTTGCCGGTCTGTTTTTGCTTACCGTACTGGAATCAGCTCGCCCAGATTCAACTGGGGTGAGCTCTGCTTCACATTCAGCATGTCACCCGTCTCCGCGTCAAACTCGAAGGTCCACACCTCCCGGGCGGTTCCGCCCACGGTCTTGTCCGCGGTGACATCATAGGTGATCACAGTGACATTGCCATTGCGCGCGATGCGTTTGGCATTCCACTTCACGGTGGCGGGGTCCTTCACCGTGGCCAGAATCTTCTCCTTCGCGGTGCCCTCAATGTCGTGCTTTTTCCTCCATTGAGCAAGCTTGGGAAAGCTGGCGGCTGCGGCAAGGAATAGCCCAAAAATGAAGAATATTTTGAGGTAGAATTTCATGGATGATTCAGAGACAATCCGCAGTAGACCCCCTGTGTGCCATTGAAAACTCGAAACTGAAAATTGAAAATGAAAACTGCCAGGACAGGTGGTGAGGCGTGGAACTGAGGATTTGCGATCATCGACTTTCAATTGCAGCCCTCATCACCGAAAAGCACTCAAGACGGTCACGTCTGGACGCGCCTTTTTGAAGTCCTCTACACCTGCGCGGGTGATCATGGGGCAGCCAGCGACATCCACCTTCTCCAGTTGTTTCATCGCTGCCAGCTTGAGCAAACCAGCGTCCGAGATTTTTGAGGTGCTGCTTCCAAAAGTAACATCAACGAGCCCCTTGTGCTGCGCCACCTGTGCCAACGCCTCATCACTGACCTTGGGACAAAACGTGGCGGCCAGCGTGGTCAGCTGCTTGAGTTCTGTGACGGAGCCAACCATGTCATCCGTGACGATGGCACCGAGAAACTGCAGTGACACCAACTTCTTGAAAGCCTGCAGTGCAGCAACATCCGCCCGGGTATACTCAAATTCCTTGAACTCGAACTTCATGAGCCCAGGGAAGATGCGTGCAAGCTCTGGTAATTCGACCTCCCCTTTGCCAGGAGTGAAGCTCCATCCGAGAGTCTTCATCTCGCGCAAAGACTTGAGGTGTTGCATCCCCTGCAAGGTCACCTTGGAGGGAGCCAGCATTAGCATGTCCAAAGATTCCAGCTTGCCGATATGAACCATGTCTGCGTCAGAGACGTCAGTGGCTCGGAGCGCTAGGGTCACGAGTTGTCTGCAGGCCCCAATCTGCGCATAGGCATCAGGAGTCAGCGGGCAGTTGTCGAAATACAAACGACGGATCTCAGTCTTTGCCAGTTCTTTGAGACGCCTCCCTGTAAAGCCCTGGTTTTTTCCCAAGTCCAGCCGATGCAACTTAGGCATCAGCAGGAAGTAGCCCACTGAATCATCCGTCAGCTTCGCTGAATTCAACACTTGTAAATTTTGCAGCATCGGCAAAGAGGTCAGTGGTGCCAGGTCAGCATCCCGCAGGGGAAGATTTTCGATCTCGACGGTGGTCAATTCTGCCAATCCCGCCAGCAGTTCCAGATCTGCCACGGGCTGGCGGGGCGGCGTCGTCTCGAACTTGAGATAGACCAAGCCAAGGGTAAAACGGCCAGCCGGAAGGCTTTCCAGCTTGGTGATGCGCCGGGACGTGCCGCTGGTGTTCACGACGACGGCTCCTCCCACATTGAGCACCCATTCGGCAGCCTTGCGGTCATCTCCCCGCGCGTATTTTTTGATCACAGGCCGGCTGGCTGCATCGGGTGCTGCGGCTGCCACGGTCGTTTTTTGCGCCTCTGCGGGCGGCGGCGCAGCCACAGCCGGGTCTGCCTGGGCGAGTTTGTCACGGTAGTCGCGCACGGTTTTGGCATCAGCCAGACGGCTGCCTTTGGTGAGCTCGCTCTCCAGAACCTGGAGACGTGCGCCGAGCGGGTCTGTGAGCAGCTTCAGGCTGGCAGCGCGCTGCGCATCCAGCTTTCCATGACTGCCTCGATAGATGCCCCGCAGTTTTTTCAGCGTGGCGGTGGTGCCTTCGGCATCCGTGGCCGGGACCCCGGTGCCTCCCGGGCTGAGCTGCTGTTTCTCATTCTCCAAAGCGATCACGCCATCCAGATGCCCGGCCTTTTGTTCCTCCACTATGGCACGGTCAATGCCTCCGAGATAGCCCGTGTTCAGACGGGCGACGTCTGCCTGAAAGGGAGTGTCCACACGCTCCGCCCGCAGCCTGACGAACTGCTCATGCAGCAGCTTGAGTTCCGGGATGGCGTCCATCAATCCCGCTTCCTTGGCCTGCTCCTGGCGCTGCTGTTCCTCCACGACGGCCAGGGCACGCAAATCACGCCCCTGCGCATCCACGTCGAGAAGGCGCAGCGCCTCGGCCTCCGGCAAGCCGTCGAGATTGATGATTTCCACCTCGCCCACATCCTCCCCTGTGCTGAGCATCGCGCCCCCCTTGGGGCTGGTGGCGTCAGAGACCATGAGCGGGGGGCCTCCATTCAGCCGGCTGACAACGTGGCTTCCCACTGCGCCCATCTCCAACACGTACGTGCTGCCTGCCGACGGTATGTTTGCTTTCTGTGTGGCGATATCCATATACGCCGACCCATCCCGAAGCTGAATCACAAGGCGGGCACTGGTGAGGAAAGCCTGATAGTGGTGCTCGACCCCTTCCTCCATCCGCATATTGATCTGCCCGCGCTCCATCTGGGGGTTGGCAAGGCGCACAAATTTGGCCCGTATCCCGTAGTTGCCCATCAACTGCTGGGGCAGTGTGATGGTCTTGCGCACCCCTTTGTCGAAATGAATCCACCCATCCTTGTGCCTGACGCCTACGTTCTCCCTGCGCAGTGACTCTGGCAGATCTTCCAGCTTGGCGAATACCTTCACCCACTTCCCTTGGGGAAACTTCCGTTCTTCCGCAGGCGCTGGCTTGGCCGCGACAGGGTGGACATTCACTTCTGAGACATTGGCCTGCTGCGGGGGAGAGGCGGCTGGCGGAGGCGGGGCTGCGCTGACCTTGCGGTCCTCCGCAGGCATGACTTTGGGCTTGGCAGGGGCGGCCGGGGACACCTCCCTTTCCTGCGCAGGCTTGGTGCTTGCGGCCTGGGGCGCTGGTTTCTGCGTGGCAGGAGCAGCCACTGTCACGGGCGCGGCCTTGCCTTTGACCTCTTTACCCCCATCGCGGGACATCAGCCATCCGCCCAAGACCACGCTGACAAACGCGACGGCACCCACCATCATCGGGGTCTTGGATTTCTGAGCCGGTGCAGTGGATGCTGCTGGCTTGCCTCCGCCGACGACGCCCGGTGAAGGTGGCGGCGCTGGCCGCCGACGCAGGGGCATGGTCACCGAGTCCGCGACCACATGCACAGGCACTGCCTCCGTGGCTGGCGCATCACTCCGCACAAGCGGCGTGGTGAGGATGACATCCAGCTCCTGGCGCAGCTCCTGCGCGCTCTGCTGGCGCTCGGCGCGGTCCATCTGCAAGGCCTTCGTGATGATGCCATCAAAGCGCGGGTCCAAACCCTGCACACGATGGGAGGCGGGCTTGAACGCCCCGCGCGGCACCTCCCCTGTGAGCATCTGGTACAGCATGACCCCCACGGCATAGATATCCGCACGCCCGTCCACCTGCGACCCCAGCATCAGCGCCTCGGGGGCCACGAAATCCGGCGTTCCCATGGCAAAGCCCGTCTTGGTCAGCCCATGCTGGTCCGGGGTATCCACCTTCGCCAGACCGAAGTCCGCCACCTTCACCTGCCCCCGCATGTTGATGAGGATGTTGGCGGGTTTGATATCGCGGTGGACGATGCCCATCTCATGGGCCGCCCCGAGCGCATCACACACATGCGCCGTGATGGCCAGCGCGTGCTCCGCCGGGAGTTTCTCCTGCGTGACGATCATCTGGTGCACATCCGTGCCATCGACGAACTCCATCACGAAATAGAGCTGTCCGGCGGACGTGGTGCCGAAGTCATAGACGGCCACCACCGCCGGGTGGTTCAGTTTCGCCATCAGCCGCGCCTCGTTCTTAAATCGATCGGCAAAACTCGGATCTTCCCGCTCCACACCTGGAGGCAGTATTTTGATGGCCACAACGCGGTCCAGATTGATCTGCACGCCTTTATAAACCGCGCCCATGCCCCCACGCCCCAGCAATCCCTCCACGGTGTACCCCGGCATCAGCGCTTGCAGCTCCGCCGCACTGGGTGGCTCCCAGCGCCAGTTTCCGCCTGAGGTGCGCTGCACCGAGGGATCATTGGACTCAGAGCCAGGAGTAAGATTGGCAGACATGATGATCTTTTTTAGTGATCACCACAAATTTAGCAACACTTCTCATGAAAAAAATCCATGGTTATGCCGGGCATCAGATCATCCCACAGCCGTGTTTTTGGCCTCGGCTGGCTCTCAGCTCTGCCGTGCGCGAATGTCCAGGAGCTGCTTCATCACGTGGGCCAGCCTGCCCTGCCAGTCGGCCACACCGAAGGCATCATGCAGCGTACGATAGAGGGCGTACAGCTCCGCATACACGGCCACATTTTCCGGGATGGGGTGATACACCTTTTCGCGGGTTTTGGTGACCCTGGCCTGCAACTCACCGATCTCCCCTGCCCCGGCGGCAGCGGCACCGAAGATGGCGGCACCGAGGGCGCAGGTCTGCTCGCTCTGGCTGACTTTCATCGGCTTGTTGATGATGTCGGCATAGCATTGCATGAGGGTGGCGTTTTTGATGGAGAGGCCGCCGGTGTTGATGACCTCCCGCACCTCCACGCCATATTCCTCCACACGCTTGATGATGGTCAGCGCGCCGAAGGCGGTGGCCTCGATGTAGGCACGGTAGATCTCATGCGCCTCCGTGTGCAGGGTCTGGCCCAGCAGCAGGCCGGTGAGGCGGACATCCACGAGCACGGTACGGTTGCCGTTGTTCCAGTCCAGCGCCAGCAGGCCGGTGGCACCGGGCTTCTGGCCCTCCATGGCCTTTTCCATGTTCACAAACTTCTCCCCCACGCTGCTGCCATAGCTCTCCGGCACGAGGTGGTTCACCAGCCACAGGAAGAGATCCCCCACGGCACTCTGACCGGCCTCAATGCCGTAGTAGCCGGGGAGCACGGAGCCATTGACGATGCCGCACACGCCCGGCACATCCGCCAGCGGCTGGCTGGTGGGGGAGATCATGAGATCGCAGGTGCTGGTGC
>CAZPSQ010000034.1:0-34655 GCA_964588755.1 uncultured Prosthecobacter sp.
TCCCGGTGCGCGAGTGGCAAAAGATGCGCGAGCGCAATGAAGCGCTCGACTGCTATGTGTATGCCCGGGCAGCCGCATCGGCGGCGGGCCTGGATCGCTTCGAGGAACGCCACTGGCGCGAACTGGAGCGCCAACTCGGGATGGAACGGCCGCCGGATGAGCCGCAAGCAATTCAATCATTCAACCCAGACGAGGCCACCCAACGAGGTGGCCTTGCTGTTTCTGCAACCCCATCACGGCGGCGCGTCATCAAGAGCCGCTGGTTGTCCTGACATTGAGGAGTTTTCATGAGTCTTGCCACCCGAATTGAGAGCCTGGTCATCCGGGTCGCCCAGGAGTTCAACGACGTCCGTGCCACCGCCGGCAATCTGGCCAGCCTGTCGACCGCCGACAAATCCAGTCTGGTGGCGGCGATCAACGAATTGAAAGCGGCTGTGCTCTCGTCCACCGCGATCGATGACACCCAGATCGCGACCACCAGCACCTACTCGTCGAACAAGATCGTCGCACTGCTTGATGCGCTCAAAGCCGACATCCTGGGCGGGGCGGACGCCGCTTACGACACCTTGGTCGAGATTCAGCAGTTGCTGCAGAACGGTACCACGGGGCTGGATGCGATCCTGGCCGCAGTCAATCTGCGGGTGCGCTTCGACGCGGCGCAAACCTTGACGGTCGCCGAGCAACTGCAGGCCCGCACCAACATCGGGGCAGTGGCTGCCGCCGATGTTGGGAACACCGACACCGACTTCGTCGTGATCTTCGACGGGGCACTGGTTTGATGAGCCTGACCGCCGCCATTGCATCCCTGGCCAATCGCATCGGTTTCGAGGTCAAAACCAAAATCGATGCTGCTCACCCAGGGGTTGCGCGAGCCTGGGTCAGTTTTGGCTACATGAATGGCCAGATGGTGATCGCCAGTGCCTACAACGTTGCCAGCGTTGTGCGCACGGCGGTGGGGCGCTACCGCGTGCATTTCGCGGTGACCTTGCCTGATGCGAATTACTGCTGGACGGCCTTGGCACGTAGCAGCACCAACAGTGGCACGCAGCGCGTGGCCATCGTCCGCTCAACTTCGGATCTCAAAACCGAACAGTTCGTCGACATCGCTTGCGCCACGGCACAGGCGTCCTTTGACGACTCTACCGAAATCAACCTCGTGGTGTACCGCTGATGGCCTACACAGAATCCCAACTCCAGGCATTGGAGAGCGCTCTTGCCAAAGGGGAGCGTCGCGTGAGCTTTGGCGACAAGACGGTCGAGTACCGCTCAATCGAGGAACTGACCGTGGCCATCCGTGAGGTCAAGCGCGGTTTGGCGCAGCAGGCGGCAGAAACTGGTCTGTGGCCGGGGGCCCCTCGCCAGATCCGGGTGACCACCTCGAAGGGGTTCTGATGGCTTGGTATTCCAAACTCCGCAGTCTCTTCGGCCAGCCCCCGGTCCACGAAGGCGCCGGTCGTGGGCGCCGTTCTCTGGCATGGATGCCCGGCAACCCCGGTGCCGTCGCCGCACTCCTGGCCACCAGCAACGATTTGCGCATCAAGAGTCGTGACCTGGTGCGACGCAACGCCTGGGCGCAGTCGGGCATCGAAGCTTTCGTCGCTAACGCGGTCGGCACCGGCATCAAGCCGCAGAGCCTGGCCAGCGACGAGAGTTTCAAAACCGAGGTGCAAGCGCTGTGGCGCGACTGGACCGAGGAAGCCGATGCAGCCGGGCAGACCGATTTCTATGGCCTGCAGGCCTTGGCCTGCCGCGCCATGCTCGAAGGCGGCGAGTGCCTGATCCGCCTGCGTCCTCGCCGACCGGAGGATGGGCTGGTTGTGCCCTTGCAACTGCAATTGCTGGAAGCCGAGCACCTGCCGATCAATCTCAACACGGAACTCCCGTCTGGAAACGTGGTGCGTTCCGGTATCGAGTTCGACAGCCTGGGGCGGCGCGTCGCCTACCACCTCTACAAATCCCACCCTGAAGACGGACGGCTGGCGCCGATGTCGGGCCAGGGCGGACAGGACACCGTGCGTATCGATGCCAAAGAGATCATCCATCTCTATCGCGTGCTACGCCCGGGTCAGATCCGGGGCGAGCCATGGTTGTCGCGTGCCTTGGTGAAACTTAACGAACTCGACCAGTACGACGACGCCGAGCTGGTACGCAAGAAGACCGCTGCGATGTTCGCCGGGTTCGTCACGCGCCAGAACCCCGAGGACAACTTGATGGGTGAAGGCGCCGCCGATGGCAATGGGATCGCACTTGCTGGCCTGGAGCCCGGAACGCTGCAAATCCTGGAGCCGGGGGAGGACATCAAGTTCTCCGACCCGGCTGACGTCGGCGGTTCGTATTCGGAATTCCTGCGCAACCAGTTCCGGGCGGTTGCCGCTGCCATCGGTGTCACCTACGAACAACTGACGGGTGACCTGACCGGGGTGAACTACTCGTCGATTCGGGCCGGACTGCTCGAGTTCAGACGGCGTTGCGAGATGGTGCAGCACAGCGTGTTGGTTCACCAGATGTGCCGCCCCGTCTGGGCAGCCTGGCTCAAACAGGCGGTACTGGCCGGGGCAATCGATGCCCCGGGATTCGCGCGTGGCGGTCCAGCTAAGCGTCGCCAATACAGCCAGGTGAAGTGGATTCCGCAGGGTTGGCAATGGGTTGATCCCGAGAAGGAGTTCAAGGCGATGTTGCTGGCCATCCGCGCGGGCTTGATGAGTCGCTCGGAAGCCATCTCTGCCTTTGGCTACGACGCCGAAGACGTCGATCGCGAGATCGCCGCCGACAACCAGCGCGCCGATGACCTCGGTCTGATCTTTGACTCCGACCCGCGCCGCACCTCCAAGGATGGCGGCAGTGCAGAGCCCAACAAGAACGCATCGTCCCCTGATCTGGGGACTAGTACCTCTCCTGCTTAAAGGACTCCCATGACCTTGTTGCCCCATATGGCGGCACGCCTGTTCGGTGTGCCGCTGGCGATCCATCGCCCCAAACTTGACGTGATTCTGGCCGTGCTCGGCCCCCGGGTGGGTTTGACGGACCTTGCCGCCCCCTCGGGATTTAACCCGCCGGCACGTGATGCCCCCACCGTGACACCCAAGATTGCGGTGATTCCGATCCACGGCACGCTGGTGCGGCGCACCGTCGGCCTGGAGGCCGAGTCGGGCTTAACCAGCTATGCGGGACTGACCGCGCAGTTGGATGCTGCTCTGGCCAACCCCGAGGTCGCCGCGATCCTGCTGGATGTCGATTCACCTGGTGGCGAGTCGGGTGGCGTGTTCGATCTGGCTGATCGCATCCGTGCGGCAGCTCAGATCAAACCGGTCTGGGCCGTGGCCAACGACATGGCCTTCTCGGCGGCCTACGCACTGGCATCTGCTGCCAGCAAGGTGTTCGTCTCGCGCACCGGTGGCGTTGGCTCGATTGGCGTCATCGCCATGCACGTCGACCAGTCCGAGAAGGACGCGCAGGACGGTGTTCGCTACACCGCCGTGTTTGCCGGTGACCGCAAGAACGACCTCAACCCGCACGAGCCGATCTCCAGCGAAGCCCATGCCTTCCTCAAGGCCGAGGTGAATCGCATCTACGGCCTGTTCGTCGAGACGGTGGCGCGTCACCGAGGCATCGAGCCCTCCGTTGTGCGTGACACCGAAGCCGGGCTGTTCTTCGGCCAGGCGGCTGTCGCCATCGGGCTGGCGGATGCCATCGGCACCTTCGACGACGCCCTTACGCAGCTTCTCGAATCCGTTTCCTCCTTCCCGAATATGGCGGCAAGCCACTCGGGTGCTTTCCGCAACCTCCAGACGGAGTCTTTTATGAATGATCGAACCGACACCACTGCTCCTGACAGCCCTCCTGCTGATCCTGTTGGCAGTTCTTCTCAACCGGCCACCGCCACGACCATGAGCGTGGCCGACGCCATCGAGGTCGCCCAGACCTGCACGCTCGCCGGGCGCACCGATCTGATCGCGGGTTTCCTCGAAGCCCAGACCTCACCCACCAAGGTTCGCAGTCAGCTACTCGCCGCGCAGGCCGATGCCTCGCCGGAGATCGTCAGCCGCATCGACCCACAAGCCGCCACGACTGCAGCCAACGCCGGCCACCCGGCATCTCCCCACAACCCGCTCGTCCAGGCCGTCAAGACTCGCCTGGGACAGCAATGAATCTGACTGGAGCCTGAAAAATGCCCGCTTTGCAAGAACCCATCAACCTGGGTGATCTCCTCAAATACGAGGCGCCCAACCTGTACTCACGTGATCGCGTGACCGTCGCCGCCGGCCAAACCTTGCCGCTGGGTACGGTGCTTGGCCTGGTGACTGCCACCGGCAAGGTCAAGCAGATCGACCCGTCCGCGACCGATGGCAGCCAGTACGCCGCCGGTGTGCTGATGCAGGACGCCGATGCTCATCTGGCCGATCGCAACGACGGTCTGATGGTGGCGCGTCACGCCATCGTTTCCGATCACGCCCTTCAATGGCCGGTTGGCATCGCTGCCGCTGAGCAGCAAGCCGCCATCCTCCAACTCAAAGCACTGGGTGTCCTGGTGCGTACCGGCGCCTGACGTCAGGGAGAACGAACATGCAAAATCCTTTCCACAATCCCGCGTTTGCAATGGCGTCAATGACGTCTGCCATCAACCTCATTCCCAACCGCTACGGTCGCATGGAGGAGCTCAAGCTCTTCCCCGCGAAACCCGTGCGCACCCGCCAGATCGTCGTCGAAGAGCAAAACGGCGTGCTCAACCTGCTGCCCTCCATGCCGCCCGGTTCTCCGGGAACGGTCGGCATCCGGGGCAAACGCAAGGTGCGTTCCTTCGTGATCCCGCATATCCCGCACGACGATGTGGTGTTGCCCGAGGAGGTCCAGGGGCTGCGATCTTTCGGCTCGGAAACCGAGATGGAGTCTCTGGCCGGCGTCATGGCGCGGCATCTGGAGACTATGCGCAACAAGCACGCCATCACCCTGGAGCACCTGCGCATGGGCGCACTCAAAGGGGTGATCCTGGATGCCGATGGCTCAGTCATCTACAACCTTTACGACGAGTTTCAGATCGGTCAGGCGACGGTCAATTTCGAATTGGGCAAAGTCGTCAGTGGCAAATGGGTCAGCTCCGACACTGATGTGCGTGGGAAGTGCTCGACCGTACTGCGTCACATGGAGGATAGCCTTCTGGGCGAATACATGAATGGCGTGCATTGCCTCTGTTCGCCAGAGTTCTTCGATGTGCTGGTCAGTCATACCAACGTCAAGGAAGCGTACAAGCAATACCAGCAAGGCATCATGCTGATCAACGATGTTCGCGCCGGCTTCACGTTCGGGGGCATTACCTTCTCGGAATACCGTGGGCAGGCGACCGACGTCAATGGCACCACCCGCCGCTTCATCGAGGCTGGGGAAGCCCATTGTTTCCCGCTTGGCACCATCGACACCTTCGGCACCTACTTCGCGCCGGCCGACTTCAACGAGACTGCCAACACACTGGGTCAGCCGCTGTACGCCAAGCAGGAACCGCGCAAGTTTGACCGGGGTACCGATCTTCACACCCAGTCCAACCCGCTGCCGATGTGTCATCGTCCGGGTGTGCTGGTCAAGCTGACGATGGCCTGATCATGGCGATGATCGACAACTTGTATGAGGCCGCTGCCCATGCCGGGTTTCTCAAGCACTGCACCTGGCGGCCCAGCGATGGGTCGCCCGAGCAGGCTCAGCAGGTGGGCTTTGCCGCACCGGACGAAACCTTGCTCGATGGCCTGACGCTCAGCACCGACTACGTCATGTCTTATCCGGCCACGGTGTTCACTGGGCTGACAGCACGCGAATCCGTCGAGATCGATGGCCAGATCTTCCAGGTGCGTGACATCCGGGCCGTGGGCGACGGTTCGGAACTGCGCGCCAAACTCACGAGGATCTGACCAATGGCTGGCAATTCTGTCCGCGAGCGCATCCTGCTCGCGATGATGGCGGCCGTGCGTCCTGCCGTTGAATCCCTCGGGGCCAGCTTGCACCGTTCGCCCACGGTGGCCATCAGCCGGGACTTGTGTCCGGCCTTGGTGGTGTTTCCGGAAAACGAAACCATCACCGAGCGGGCCAATGATCGCGTGACCCGTGAGCTGACGGTACGTCTCGTCGCTCTGGCGCGAACCGTGGCACCGGCGACGCCGGAAACCGAAGCCGATCGCCTGCTCACGGCGGCGCACCTCGCTTTACTGGCCGACGGGAACTTCGGGGGCTTGGCGATGGGCATTCGGGAGCAGGAGTGCGAATGGGAGGTGGAAGACGCCGATGCGGTGGCCGTGGCGTTGCCGGCGCGTTACCGCATCACCTACCGGACGCTGGCCAACGACATCTCCATTCAAGGATGAGCTCATGAGCCGACTTGTATTAACCCGTCCGCATGTCCATGCGGGCAAGACCTATGCCGCAGGCGCCGTCCTCGATGTAGATGCCGACATCGCCGAATGGCTGTTGGCCAACGGCATCGCCGTGCCCGAACCCAAACCGACCCGTGGGGATGCTGAAACCTCACTCGTTCAACGCAAGGAACCCAAATCATGAGCACCTACGCTTCATTCCAAGGCCGTGTCTTTCTCGGCAAACGTGACCCGGCCGGTTTGCCGATCGAGGTCCGCTCGCCCGGTAACGTGGCCGAACTCAAGCTGTCCCTCAAGACGGACGTGCTGGAGCACTTCGAGAGCCAGACCGGCCAGCGTTCGCTGGACCATCGCATGGTCAAACAGAAGTCGGCCACGGTGAATCTCACCATCGAGGAATTCACCAAGGAAAACCTCGCGCTGGCCCTTTACGGCAACCATGTCGTCGGGACGCCCGGCACGGTGACCGCCGAGCCCATTGGCGGTGCCACCCCGACCCCGGGCGATCGCTACTTCCTGGCCCACCCCAAGGTGTCCAGCCTGGTGGTCACGGATTCGGCTGGAACACCCGCGACTTTGACGCTGGGTACGCACTACACCGCCGATGTGGACTTCGGTGCCGTCCAGTTTCTGGATACCACCGGCCTCACTGCACCGTTCAAGGCCAGCTACGCCTATGGGATCGCCACCGAAATCGGCATCTTCACCCAGGCGCTGCCCGAGCGGTACCTGCGACTGGAGGGCATCAACACTGCACAGGGCAATGCCAAGGTGCTGGTCGAGCTCTACCGCGTGGCCTTCGATCCCTTGAAGGAAATCTCTTTCATCTCGGACGAGTACAACAAGTTCGAGCTGGAAGGCTCGCTCTTGGCCGATACCACCAAGCCTTACGACGCGGTGCTGGGTCAGTTCGGCCGCATCGTGCAACTTTGAAATGAGTCTTGAGAGGAGCAGCCATGAGTGAGTTGGATACCCTGGTGCCGGCCGGCATCGATCTGAGCATTGCGGGTGAAGCGATCAGCCTGAAACCGCTGAAGGTCGGGCAACTCCCCGCCTTTCTGAGGGTGATCTCGCCGGTGATGAAGCACCTGTCTGCCGGCGAGATCAACTGGCTCGAACTGTTCGGTGAGCGCGGTGATGACCTGCTGGCGGCGATTGCCATTGCCGTGGGCAAGCCCCGAGACTGGGTCGATGACTTGGCGGCGGACGATGCCATTCTGTTGGCGGCCAAGGTCATCGAGGTGAATGCGGATTTTTTTACCCGGACGGTGCTGCCGAAACTCGACGGACTGTTCAGCACGGTGAATCTGCCAGCGGGAATGCCGGTGTCTGGTTCGATTGCCTCCAGCACCTGATCGAACACGGCCACCGGTTGCCCGACATCCTGGACTACACCCTGGCCCAGGTGCGGGCCTTCATAGCAGCGACCCATCGTGGTGATGCGGCCCGAGATGCGCGCTTGCTCTCACTCGTTGCCATTGGTAGTCGTGCCGACGCCCGCCATCTTGATCAGACCCTCGATCGATTGATTGATCATGCGCATCTCCGTTCGCATCAATAGTGCTGCCGCCCAGGCGCAACTGCGCCGTTGGGGTGGCGAGTTCCGGGCCAAGGTCCAGAAGGCCGTCGAACGGGCAATCACCAGCGAAGCCACCGACCTCAAGCAAGACGTGCGTAGCCACGTCGCGGGTCAGATGGCGGTGGTCAAGAAATCTTTCCTCAAAGGCTTCACCGCCCGTGTGCTGGCCAAGGAGAAGAATCGCCTGCCGGCGCTATACGTGGGTTCGCGCATCCCTTGGTCGGGCATGCATGAGAAGGGGGGAATGATCGCCGGCCGGATGCTGATTCCCCTGCATGGGCGGGTGGGCAGGAAGCGCTTCAAGGCGCAAGTCGCCGAGTTGATGCGCGGCGGTAACGCCTACTTCATCAAGAGCGCCAAGGGACACATTGTCCTCATGGCAGAAAACCTCAAGGAGCACGACCGCCCGCTGGCCGGCTTCAAGCGCCGTTATCGCAAGGCGGAAGGCGTTAAACGACTGAAACGTGGTGCGGACATTCCGATCGCGGTGCTGGTGCCCAAGGTCGTCCTCAAAAAACGGCTCGATGTAGAGCGCTTGGTGGCTGGGCGTATCCCGAGATTGTCGGCGGCCATTGAAAAACAGATCAGACAGGTGAATTGAACCATGGCGAATCGCATTTCTGTCCTTGTCGCGCTCGATGGCGCCGACGAGGGGCTCAAACGCGCCATTACCTCAGCCGAGAAATCCCTGGGCGAACTGTCAGCCAGCGCCAAGACCGCCGGGGATAAGGCAGCAGCTGGCATGGCCGAAGTCAAAGCAGGGATGTCGGCCTTTGGCGAACAGGTCGACCGGGCCAAGACGCAATTGCTGGCCTTCCTGTCGATCAATTGGGCGGCAGGCAAGGTACAGGAGATCGTGCAGATCGCCGACGCCTGGAACATGATGTCAGCGCGCCTGAAGCTGGCCACCGCTGGCCAGCGTGAGTACGCAGTCGCCCAGAAGGAACTGTTCGACATCGCCCAACGCATCGGCGTACCGATCCAGGAAACCGCCACGCTGTACGGCAAGTTGCAGCAGGCGGTGCGCATGTTGGGTGGTGAGCAGAGGGACGCACTCTCGATCACCGAAAGCATTTCGCAGGCGCTGCGTCTTTCCGGCGCATCCGCTACCGAAGCGCAATCGTCCCTGCTGCAATTCGGTCAAGCACTGGCCTCGGGCGTGTTGCGTGGTGAGGAGTTCAACTCCGTCGTCGAGAACAGCCCGCGTCTGGCGCAGGCTCTGGCCGATGGCCTGAACGTGCCGATCGGACGGCTGCGTAAGCTCGCCGAGGAAGGCCGCCTTACCGCCGACGTGGTGGTCAATGCGCTGATGAGCCAGAAAGACAAGCTGGCCAGCGAATACGCCCAACTACCGGCCACGGTGAGTCAGGCATTCGAGCGTCTGCGCAACGCCTTCGGTCAGTGGGTCAGTCGCCTCGATGAATCGACGGGGATCACCAAGAAGCTGAGTGATGCCATGACCTGGCTGGCGCAGAACCTCGATACCGTGATGCAGTGGTTGAAACGCATCGCCGAAGTTGGTCTGGCGGTGCTGATCTATCGTCTGATCCCGGCGTTGATCACCGCGTGGCAAACCGCCGGCGCCGCTGCCGTCGCGGCCGCCAGTGCGACTTCTGCCGCATGGGCGACGGCCAACCTGTCGGTGTCGGCGGCCGTGGCCAGCGTCGGTGTGCTCAAGACGGCCTTTGCCGTGCTGGGGTCATTCCTGGTCGGCTGGGAAATCGGCACCTGGCTCTCGGAGAAATTCGAGATCGTCAGGAAGGCTGGCATCTTCATGGTGGAGATTCTGGTCAAGGCGATCGAGCAGTTGCAGTACCGCTGGGAAGCCTTTGCCGCGATCTTTACGTCCGACACCATTGATGAGGCGACCCGGCGCCACCAGCAACGCCTGACGGAGATGAACCAGATCTTCGGCCAGATGTACGCCGATGCGGGCAAAGGTGCTGAGGCCGCCAAGGGGGCGATGAACACCGCCGCCACGGCCGCCGAGGAGATCGCCAAACGACTCGAAGCCGTGCGCCAAGGGACGCAGGAAGCGGTGGGGCGTGGCGTCGAAGCGGTGCACACCGCACTCGAGAAGCTGAAATCGCGTCTGGGCGAAGTCGAACAGGCGGTCGGCAAAGCGCAGGGGGTTGTCAATGACGCCACGGCCAAGATGGCCGATGCCTACAAGGGCTTGACCAGCATCGTCGAAGCCAACCTGCAACGGCAGATCGATGCGGTCAAGGCGCGCTACCAGCAAGAACAAACCGCACTGGAACTCAAAACCCAGTCGGAAACCGCGCTGATCACCAAGTCGACGCAACTGCTGACTGACGCGCTGACGCAGCAAACCACGCTGCGCCAGCAGGCCACCACAGCGACGCTGAAGCTGATCGATGATGAAGGGCGTGCCCGCATCGAGGCCGCCCAGCGCCAGGGGCAGACCGAAGCCGAGCGTTCGGCCAACGTCACCCGCGTCGAAAATGAGATTCTGGCCACCAAGCGCCAGACCATGACCCAGGCGTTGTCGGAGTACCGACAGCACATCGATGCCTTGAACGCCGAAGCCAATCGGCACTTGGCCGAAGTCCAGCGCATTGAGAACGAGAAGCGCCAGTTGTCGATGACGACAGAGGAGCGCATTCGCGAGATTGCCCGTCAGGGCATGACCGAGTTCCAGGCCAACGAAGATCGCAAGTACCAGATCGCCGAGTATCAGGAAAAGGCCCGCGAGGCCCTGGCCAACGGCGAACTCGAGCTGGCCCGACAACTGGCCCAAAAAGCCATGGACCTGGCCGCCCAGGTGGCCACCTCGCAAACCAATGAGGCCAAGCGCGCTGAGGATGCCAAGAAGCAATCCGAGCAAAACATGACCCAGGTCGTGCAGCTCGAAGCGCAGTCGCGCGAGGCCTACCGCAAGCAGGAGTACGCCACGGCCGATCAATTGATGCGGCAGGCCGAAACCCTGCGGGCCGAGATTGCTCAGAAGTCGCAGGCTGCCGATCAGGCCGCAGTGCAGAGCAAGAACGAGGTGGCAGGCGCCATCGGTGCCATCCGGACATCGGAGGAGTTGCTCAACAAGACGCTGGACGCAGAAAGCGCGGCGCACCAGAAAGCCGCCCTGTCGGCGATCACGGCCCGTGAGCAGATCCAGCAGACCCTGACGCAGACCGAAACACAGATCGACCAGATCACGACCAAGCTCAAGGATGGGCTGAAGGTCACGATTGATGCCGACAAGACCCGCTTCGATCAGGCGATTGCCGACCTGGACAAGGCGTTGGCCGAGAAGGAATTCCTCCTCAAGATCCAGGCCGACCTACAGGAAGCGGAAAAGAAGCTGCAGGAATACGAGCAACTGCTTAAAGAGGGCAAGACCCTCCCGGTTGATGCGGACGTCAGCAAGGCAAAGGAAGCGCTCGACAAGCTCAAGACCTACGCGGACCAAAACTCGCAGGTTGAACTCAAGGTCGCCACAGAGAAAGCGCAGGCTGCGATCACCAACGTCGAGGGGATGATCAAGGCACTGGATCGCATCCAGACCGAGTCTCGGCATCAGGTCAGCACCAATACGGAAGCGGCCCGTTCGGAGATCATGAGTTTGAACGGCGCCAACACCTCGAGCACCCACACCATCTATGTGCAGCGGGTGGAGGTCAACGCCACCGGTGGCTTGGTGGGGCGTGGCATTCAGCATTTTGCGGAGGGTGGCGCGGTCGCGCCGGCTTTCCCACGGATGACGGGCGGCACGGTGCCCGGCTCGGGGCATCACGACACGGTGCCCCGCACGCTGGATGCCGGCGCCTTTGTGATCCGCAAGGCGGCGGTGCAAAAGTACGGGGCACTGATTCGCGCGTTTGCCAGCGGCGGCAGGGTGATTCCAGGCCCCGAAGGGGTGCCGGGTGCGAATGATGTGGCACGTTACGAAGCGGCCGTCGAAGTGGCACGCGCCGAACTCGAAAAGCTCAAAAGCGATCTGGTGGCCTACTTACAGGAACGCAGCAAGATCAAAAGTGAGTCGGCGTTCTATGCCTTCTGGCGGCGCTATGAGCAGATGCAGGCCGAAATCCCGGTCAAGGATGCCGAGATCAAGGGGCTGCTGTTGCAGTTGGCGCGTGCCAAGCAGCAGAAGGTCAGTGGTTTCGCCGAGGGTGGCAGTGCCTTGGCCCGCAGCGATACCGTGCCGGCGATGCTGACGCCGGGGGAGTACGTGATCAACCGGGGTACCGTGGCCCGTTTCGGTGCCGGGTTCTTCGATGCGATCAACAACCTGTCGCTCCCGGCGCAAGCCATCGTACAGCGGGTGCAGGGGTTTGCGACGGGCGGTTTGGTGCAGCCCCAAGGAGCTTCGTTGAATCTTCGTGACCTGCGTCCAACTTTGCCTGCGGATGCCTCGCCCGGGCGCACCGTGCGGGTGGAACTGGCGGCCGGCGACCGCAAGGTCAGTGCCGCAATTGACGCTCGCGATGAGTCCCGCCTTCTGCAACTTCTAGACGCTGCGCGTACTCGCGCGGCTTGAGTCCAATCCCATGCAACTTAAAAACCTCGCCAATGAGGTGGCCTTGCTGCTGCCCGACGATTTGTTGTGGAGCGACGAGCACAGCTGGTCGCCGACCGTGGCCAGCAACAGCTATCTGATTACGGGTGCCTTGCTGATCCAGTCGGCGACCCGGCTGGCCGGGCGGCCGATCACCTTGGTGGGTGCCCCTGACATGGCATGGGTAACGCGGTCCACGGTCGAGCAATTGCGACTTTGGGCGGCGGTGGCTCTGACCGATAGCACGGGCCGTTTCCTGCTGACCCTGATGGATGGACGTGCTTTCACGGTGGCTTTCCGCCACACGGAAACAGCCATCGATGCCGAGCCCGTGCTGGGTTTCCCCGCACGGGCCGACACTGACTTTTACCGATTAACCCTTCGCTTCCTGGAGCTCTGAGATGCCGATTCAATCCGGCGACGTAAAACTGCTGAAATCCGCCGTGATGGCGGATGTGCCTGAAGGCGGTGGTGCGCCCACGGGTCATGCGATTGCCGATGGGGTATCGAACGCGATCTTCCCCGACATTTCCGAAGTGGACCGGGCCGGCGGTCGGGTCAATCTGCGCAAGTCCTTCGTCTCGGTGCAGACCGACGATACCGACACCTATTTCGGGGCCAACGTTATCGTGGCCGAGCCGCCTGCCGATCCCAGGGTCAGTGTCACGCTGTTCTCCACCGAGCGCACCTTCGACACCCGCGAGCAGGCGCAGGTCCGTATCGAGGCCTATCTCAACAAGGGGCCGGAGTGGGCGGGCTACCTGTTTGAAAACCATATCGCTGGACAGCGGGTGATCCAGCTCTTTCAGCGCACCACCGATGCCATTCCGAACGT
This sequence comes from uncultured Prosthecobacter sp., assembly GCA_964588755.1. Classification (GTDB taxonomy): domain Bacteria; phylum Verrucomicrobiota; class Verrucomicrobiia; order Verrucomicrobiales; family Verrucomicrobiaceae; genus Prosthecobacter. Next base: position 13,290 of record CAZPSQ010000034.1, read on the forward strand.
CGGTCAAACGCTGGTGCTGATCGAGAACGAAGGCTTGGCGACCCAGAAAGAGCAGTACATCCGAGCCACCTCGGTGTCCGTCGTAGAGCGCACCTTCACCTACAACACCAACCAGGATTACACGGCCAACGTCGTCACCGTCGATATCAGCGATGCCTTGCGCTACGACTTCACGGGTTCGCCCTCGAACCGATTGTTCACCCGTGCCAGCAACAGCACCAAGACCCGCGACACGGTTGTGGCTGATGCGGGTACCTATGTTGGGGTGGTGCCGCTGACCCGATCCGGGGCCCTGGGTGATTTCACGATCAAAGGGGCGTCGATCTACACGCAACTGGTGCCCAGCGCCCAGACTGAGACACCGATTTCCTTTGTGCCACCCTATGCGGCAGCCGGCTTGCCAGTAGCTGGCGCATCCTCGATCAGTTATACCGCCACGCATGGCTGGACGACGGCGACGAACTTCAATCTGCCCGGCGGTTGCTTGCCCGGGTCGCTGAGCATTGCCACGGACGGCATCACGATCTTCGATGACGCCGGATTGCTCAAGACGGCCAGCGGCACGATCGGCACCATCGACTACGCCAACGGCATCCTGGCGCTGAACTCGGGCACGATGTCGAATTCAAAACTGGTCACGTACCGACCGGCGGCCCAGATCCTGCGCGCACCGCAAAGCTCGGAAATCCAAGTGACGCCGGAGTCGCGCAGCCAGTCCTACGTCGGCACCCTCCTGCCAGTGGCGCAGCCTGCCACCTTCTCGATCAGCTACATGGCACAGGGCCGCTGGTATGTGCTGTCGGACGCGGGTAACGGTTCGCTCAAGGGCTTGGATGCGAGTTATGGCGCTGGAACCTACAACAAGGACACGGGCGCCTTTGTCGTCACCTTGGGTGCCTTGCCAGATGTCGGCTCCTCCTTGGTGCTGACCTGGAACGTCCCGACGCAGGAAACCGCGCAACCGAGCACAAGCCTCAAGGCTGCGCAGACCTTGACCCTCAACCCGCCGTCCGGCCTGGCGGTGCAGCCGGGGTCGCTTTCGGTTTCGTGGGAACACAGTGGCACCAAGACTGCCACGGCATCGACCGCTGGCACGCTCTCCGGCGCGGCCACGGGTAGCCTGAGTGCCGCACAGCACCAGTTGGAATTCGCGCCCAATCTGCTGCCTGCTGTGGGTACGACGCTGACGGTCAACTACGTCGCTGGCCCTAAACAAGAAGAGAACTTCGCGCACCCGTCCCGCAATGGGGCGGGTCAGGTGCCGGTCACGGCAACGCTGGGCTCGATCCTGCCCGGGTCGCTGGAAGTCGAGTGGAATACGCTGACCGACATCACGGGCTTGGGCGTCTATACGCAAAAGCAGATCCAGGAAATGGGCATCGGCTTGTGGAACGGGGTCGACCCGACCCAGATCGCCCGTGACGATGGCGCGGGTAACGTGGTGCTCAATGGCAGCGTGATCGGCGCGGTCAACTACGACACGGGCGCGGTTCTTTTTGCACCAGATGTCACGATCAAGATTCCGAAACCGGTCTACACGGCACAACGCCTGGGGTGGGCGACGGCGGGCGGATGGCAGCAGATGTTCCGGCTGAACTATGCCGGCATCCAGTACATCGATGCGCCCTCGCTGTACCCGAACGACGAATCCGGCTATGTGAAGCTGCGCTACAACAGCGCCGGCTCGACCAGCAATCAGTCCGAGACCTTCACCTTCAGCCCGTCGTTTCGCCTAGTGCCTGGGGTCCAAGCCCAGGTGGTGACCGGCACCGTCTTGCTGACGGTGGCAGGTTCACAACCCTGGGGCGACAACGGGCAAGGCACGCTGCGGGAATACACCACGGCCGGCTGGGTGACCCGAGGCACGATCAACTACCTGTCGGGCGAGGTCAGGCTCACCTCCTGGACAACCGGCGTCAGCAACGCGATCACCCGGGCCAGTTGCGTCACCACCGTCGGTGAAAACATCTCGAGCGAATTCGTGTTTCGAACCGGCGCGGCCCCATTGCGTCCAGGGTCGCTGTCGATCCAGTTCGCGCGGGCCGTCGGTGGCACCCAAAGCGTGACCGCAGGCATCGATGGTGTCATCAATGCGTCCGGTGTCAGTGGGGCGGTGGACTACGAGACAGGGCTGGTGCGCGTGCGTTTTGGGAGTGTGGTCACGGCGGCCGGCAATGAATCGGAACCTTGGTTCGATGCCAGCAACGTCAGTGCCGACGGCAAGATCTTCAAGCCGGAACCTGTAGCAGCTTCCAGTGTGCGCTACAGCGCGGTGGCCTACAGCTATTTGCCGCTGGACGCCGATCTGCTGGGCATCGACCCAGTACGCCTGCCCAGCGATGGGCGCGTACCGATCTTCCGCCCGGGTGGGTTTGCGGTGGTGGGCCACACTGGACGCATCACGACCTCGGTCATCAACGGTCAGACCATCGACTGCGGTCGGGTTCGTTTGTCCCGGGTCCGGATCGTGGGCAACGATGGTGTGGTGATTCCGACGGGCTACACAGCCGACCTCGAAGCCGGGACAGTGACCTTCAGCAACGTCAGTGGTTACAGCCAGCCCGTCACCATCGAGCACCGCATCGAGGACATGGCGGTGGTCCGGGATGCGCAGATCAACGGCGAGATCAGTTTCACGCGCGCACTGACCCATGACTATCCGCTCGCCACGCCGGGCGATCCCCGTTCCGGCAGTTTCGTGGCCAGCGCCTTGATGGCCGGCGATCTATTCGCCCGCGTCAGCCTGGTGTTCGACCAAGCCTCCTGGAGTGGCGCGTGGTCCGACAGCCTGTCGGGTGGATCGGCCACGGCCACCTTCAACAACACCCAGTACCCGATCCGTGTCACCAACCGGGGTGCGCTGACCGAGCGCTGGATCGTGCGCTTCACCAACAGCACGTCCTTCGAGGTAATCGGTGAAAACGTGGGCGTGATCGCATCCGGCAACACCAGCACCGACTGCGCCCCGAACAACCCGTCAACCGGCGTGCCGTATTTCTTCCTGCCGGCGCTCGGTTGGGGCAACGGATGGGCGACCGGCAACGTGCTGCGCTTCAACACCATCGGCGCGCAGTTTCCCGTCTGGGTGGTGCGCACGGTTCAGCAGGGACCGGAAACAGTACCCGACGATGCCTTCACCCTGCTGTTGCGCGGTGATGTGGACACGCCTTGAGCGGAGAAATAGATGACTGATTTGAGCGTCAAATACTTCAACAGTGGCATGGCCGGCGCCCCGCAGGTATCCAACGCCTGGGGCGATCTGGTCAACATGCTCGATGCGGTGCTCGTTAACGGCTTCAACCTCAAGGGGATCGACCGTCTGAGCTTTGCCGATGGCTTGGCCACGGCAACGGTCACCACCGGCCACAGCTATCTGAAAGACCAGGTGGTGCTGATCGAGGGGGCCAACGAATCCGCTTACAACGGCCAGTTTCGCGTGCTCGCGGTGACCGCCACCTCCTTCAGTTATGCGGTCACGGGCACACCGGCATCACCTGCCACCACGGCCACCAGCCTGTCGGCCAAGGTGGCGCCCCTGGGGTGGGAGATCGCCTTCTCCACCACCCACAAGCGCGCCTACCGCAGCGTCCACCCGCAATCGCCGGGCAACCTGCTATTGATCGACGACAGCCTGAAAGGCGCGTCCTACGGCACCACCTGGGCCAAATGGGCCAACGTCGGCATCATCGAAGACATGGCGGACATCGGGACCATTGTCGGCGCCCAAGCCCCGTTCGATCCGAGCAAACCGAACCAGAACTGGACACAGTGGGAAGCCAACCAGTGGGGCTGGTACAAGTGGTACCACGCCCAGCAAGGTGGTTACGAGAACTATGGCGACAGCGGTGGCGGCAACCGCAACTGGGTGCTGGTGGGCGACGATCGCCTGTTCTTCCTGTTCGTGACCAATGCGGCGGGGTACAACTGGTATGGCCGCAATTTCTATTGCTTCGGCGACCTCGAAAGTTTCAAACCGGGTGACCGCTACCACACCGTGCTGTGCGCGGATGACCGCTACTGGAGCATCAACAACCAGTATTCGAGCTACCCCGGGCAGTACAACGGCTATGGCCTGACCCACTCGCTGGATGTCGGGGGCAAGGTCATCCTGCGCAACCACACGCAGGTCGGCAACTACGTGCGCTGGGGGGTGACATCGCTCAACACTAACAACGGTCAGCAGGTATGCGGACGCGGCAATCTGCCGTTTCCCAATGGGGCTGACTACAGCCTGTGGCTGATGCCGACCTATGTGCGGCAGGAAGACGGACACCTGCGCGGGATGATGCCGGGCATGTACTGGATGCACCAGGATCGGCCCTATACCGACCAGACCATCGTCGAGAACGTCGTCGGCCAGTCCGGTCGACGCTTTCTGCTGGTACGCACCCAATACAGTTCCGAGGCCGAAGGCGCGCAGGTGGCGTTCGACATTACCGGGCCCTGGCGGTGAACCATGAGCCTTCTGTTACTGCCTCGATTGGGCACGGGCAACACCGTGCCCTTCTTCAACAACTATGGCGTGTCCAAGGATGGCAATCCCTGGGGTGATGGCGGTTCGGACACCTTCGATGGCACCTCGGGCGCACAGGTCAGCAGTTCGACCGGTTGGGTGCGCATCGCCGGCAACACCTACACCACGCCCGATGGGTCGATCGACATCACCAAGGCCCTGGGCTCGGATGCGGTCGATATCGGCGTCTATTCCGGCTGGGCGGTGGCCGGGATCTGGGCCTGCGAGATTGAACTGGGGCACGAGCCCCTGTCGCCGCTGAACTTCCGCTTCTGGTGCAACACCGGCTACGACGGCAGCAACGCGACCGGGATGGTGACGCGGTCCTACGAGATGGATGGCCAGCCCCTGGAACTCAAGACGGTTTGGAGCACCAACAGCTATCAGGACTCCTGGCCGACGACGGGTGAAACCCAGTTGACGGTGACCATCGTGCCTTATCGGGTCGAGCACAACTGGCCGGGTGCGAACCCGTTCCAGTTCAGTCGCTCGGGGGACTCCGTCGACCACTTCGTCAATGGAGTGTCGCGCGGTGCCACGCTCTACATCCAGTGGGGCAAGGCCAGCGTTGCTGCGGTGCAGGACTGGATCATCGGTGACCTGGTGGTGTCCGAAGAATTTACGCAGGCGCCGCACGAACGCACCTTGCTGCTCAATACGGCGCCCGGGGCGCGTTGTGCGGATCTGCCGCATTGGCACAGTCCGAATTCGGCGCTGTGGGACCGTGCTGGTGGTTACGACACCCAGTGGCGGGACTTGCCGCAGCATGTGCGCAATATCCACTTCGGTGGCGACGGCGTCATCGTCGGCAGCGTCAAGGAAAAAGGCACGCCGAACCGACCCCTGGTGCGGCGGGTGCAGCTCTTCAGTGCCCAGACGAATCTGCTGGTGGCCGAGGGGTGGAGTGCGCCGGATGGTCGCTACTGTTTCGATCATCTCGACCCGGACCAGCGTTTCATCGTCGTGGCGCACGATCATGAGCACCATTACCGCGCGGTGATTGCTGACCAACTGCGTCCCGAGGTGGTCCCATGACGATCACGCTCAGTACCGAACATCGCCTGGCCCGGATGGAAAGCACCCGGGCCTTCCTGGACCGGGGCACCCAAGCCGCACGGGTACGCATCTACGGCGGGGTACGACCGGGGGCGCCCTCGGACACCCCGAGCAGTGTGATGCTGGTCGAAGTTCGCCTCACCCGGCCCTGCGGCAGTGTGGTCGGTGGGCAGCTGGTGCTGACCGCCCAGGAAAACGCCTTGATTACCGCATCGGGCCTGGCGACCTGGGCGCGCCTAGTCAATGGCGAGGACGTCACCGCGATGGACCTCGATTGTTCCGATCTGGCCGGCGACGGCGAGATCCGCTTTGAGCAGACCCAGCTCTACGCGGGCGGTTACGCCCAAATGGCCAACGCCGTTCTCGGCTGAGCCACTCCCGCTTCTCGTATTCCCTTCGTTTCACACTTTCAGGAGCCATTCATGGCAAACAGCCTTTACGACAAGGGCCGGCAGCGCTTTCTCGAAGCACAACTGAACTGGCTCACCGACGACATCAAAGTGGTCATGGTCGACACGGCCGTCTACTCCTTTGCATCGTCTCATGAGTTCTTCACCAGCATCCCGGTGGCCGCCCGCATCACCGCGCCCACCACGCTGACCAACAAGACCAGCACCAACGGTGCCGCCGATGCGCAGGATGTGACTTTCGCGGCGGTCAACGGTCCCTCGATCGAAGCCCTGGTGATTTACCGCGAGGTGCTGGGTACCGATGGCATCACGCCCGACGAGGCCGCTTCGCCCTTGATCGCCTACATCGACACGGCCACCGGCTTGCCGATCACGCCCAACGGTGGCGACATCATCGTCACCTGGGACAACGGTATCAACAAGATCTTCCGTCTGTGAGGGGCGCTGACCATGACGACCCCAGTGCGCTTCTGGCGACTCTATTTCCGCAGCGTGAACACCTACAACTACGGACAGTTGATCTTCCGTACCTTGAAGCCGCATGACGCCAACGGTAATCCGCTGATCAGTGGGGTGACCCTGTCGATCTCAGCCGGTCTGATGAACGGCACCTCCTTCCCCCTGGCCAACCTGATCGACACCGATACCGCCACGGCCACCTACTGCGGCGTGAACTACCCCGATTACCAGACGACCACGTCCTGGCGCTTCGTGCAGTTCACGTACACCGACCCGGTGTTGTGGGACTACCTGCTGGCCAACCTCTCTGAGACAGCGCTCAACAGCAATTCCGTGGTGCCGGCCAACTCGGTCGACTTCTGCATCGATTCCTCCCCGGACAACGTGACCTGGAACCGCCAGGCCATGGTCTACCGCCCAGTGCTCGCGGCCAACGGCGACTACAAGTTCAGCGCCACCACCAAATCGACCACCTATCCGATCCCGTCGCGTATCAATATCGGGGGCTCGGGGGGCATCTACGGCATCGTCTCGGAAGACGGCGTGGCCCAGGCCGACCGCCCGGTGCTGCTGTTTGAGCGCGATACCTTTTACAAGGTGGGTTACACCACGACCGACCAGAACGGCGGCTACGCCTTCAACGGCCTCAATGAGAACCGCGAGTTCCTGGTCATGTCCTATGACCCCAGCGGCCCACCGTACAAAAACGCCCTGGTATGGGACCGAATCCAGCCCATCAATACCAAGGGCAACCTGGCGCCGCAGTCGGCCTTCTGGGCCCGGCGTTGCCGGGAGTCGTCGCTCGGCATGCTGGTGAGTTTCGCTGACTACCTCAACGGCGCGACTTACCGCTACTTCCGCTCCAACATCCTCGGCCATGCAGAAAACATGCTGCAGACCACGGAGCAGTTCTGGGGTTTCGATTTCTATCCTGACACCCGCGTCGGCGGCTCCATCCGCTTTCTGAAATCCGGGCGCCATCTCTCGCCGACCGCCAACACCAACGGCTTGTTCATCCGGGCGGGGCAGGGCGCCATCAATGGTCGCAATCAGGCCAGTCCGCCGGAGAACTACACCAACCTGACCTGGGAGTACCTCTTCAAAGCGCCGGCACCCAGCGAAACGGCGCTGATCATGATGTGGGGCGGACGGCGGGATTCCGACGACCATGCCTACTACGGCTACGACGACTACTGGGGCTACTACGGCATGACGGCCGGGCCGACGCTGGAGGTGACCTCGGCCGTGATGAATGTGCGTCTGGCGCTGAGCACCCGTAACCTCTCGATCGTGCGCGCCTCGGCGCCGGTGGTGGCCGGCGAGATCTACCACGTCATGGTGACCTACGAGCAGGACGCCACGGTAAAGCTCTACGTCAATGGCGTGCTGGTGCAGACCACTGCCATCACAGGCGGCGGCCGTTTGTGGAGTTGGCTGCGTTCGAACAACCCGACCAACGAGAACTGGGACTACATCGCCACCACCAACCAGCCCAATGGGGCAGCTCGTCGCTTTGATGCCTTGGCTATTGGGGGTTATGGCACCCCGACGCATGGCCATGGGTCCGGCTGGGGCGCGGTGCCGGCGGCGCATGGCGGTGGCTTCGGTCTGGCCGCGATGTACTACCGCACCTTCACCGATGCGGAGGTTGCAAGCTTTTACGATTCGTACCAGAACTGGGACACGCATGTGGTGCCGCCGAAGTACGCCGGCTACATGGCCGAGATCGAAGCGGACAATCCGGTCTATTACTTCCGGATGAACGAGCTGCAGAGCCAGCGCCCGATCAATGCCCTGGGTCAGCAGGATTACTTCGCCTGGTACGAGGGCAATCCGGTTTTCAATGCCACAGGTTTCGTGACCGGGTCTAGTGCCATCACCACCAGCAACGGGTCGCTGCTGCTCAACAACTTCAGCACCCTAGCTACGACCTTCACGGTCGAGTGTTTCGTGCGGCCGTCTTCGGTGACGGGGACCACCCGGATCTGGTTGCTGCGCATCTACAACGGCAACCCGCCGATGTACCTGTCCCTTGTTGGTGGCAATCTGCAGTTGTCGATCGTCGATGTGACGGGCACAACCACGACGGTGTTTTTTGTCCATCCCAACCTGGTGCCTGGCACGGCCTATCACCTGGCGGTGACTTACGACCCTTGGGTCGAGAAAAAGACCCGTCTGTACATCAATGGCGTGCAGGCCAACGAGCAGACGGCCACGGTGTTCCCGGACACCTACCGTACCGCGACCTGGCTATGCATCGGTGCCAATGCCTCGGCCACCGCACCGACCATCTCAGAGCGCTTTCAGGGGCAGATTGGGGAGTTCGCGGCCTACAACTATGTGCTGCCGCCAGCACGGGTGCATGCGCATTACGACGCGCGCAATACCTGATCCATCACAGACCCAGCCTAAACAGGAGGAGCCATGGCGGGCGCATTACCGGTCGCCGGCGTCGGGCTGGGCGACCAACACAAGTTTGGCTTTCCCCGCCTCGACAATGCGGCCTGGACGGTCGCCCCCCAAGGCTGGTCGTCAAGTCGGGTCGCGCTGACCCACTCGATTTTTTACCCCGACCAAAACGGGGCGGCGGTCTGGTTTGCCTTTGATCAGCCGTATGCCACGCCCAGCGTTGCCAACGTCGCCTTCCATTTCAGTGGCGATACCTTGGCCGCTGGTGTTTCCGTCGGGACGGATGCCAAGTTTGGCGTGGCTGGCGTGGCCAACGCGGCCCGCACGGTGGGGCCCCAGGGGTTCGACAGCCTGGCGCTTTCCAAGGCAGTGCGCGTCTGGCCCGCGATGGCCAACAGCGGGGCCAGTCGGGACTTTACCTTTGAAGGTGCCTATGCCCCACTGACCAGCCAGAACACCGCCTTCTACTTTGGCGGGACTATGGTCGTCACGGCGGCCACCGTGGGCGACAGCAGCCGTTTCGGCAGCATCGAGCGGATCAAAAAGCCGCCGCAGCTATTCCCAGTGGGGTGGCAGTCCTCACGGATCACCGGCAAACCCCGTATTGGTGCGACGGGCAGCATCGATTTCGACTTTGAGTCGCCCTACGATGCGCCGCCGACTGCGGCCAATACCGCCTTCCACCTTGGCAGCGGGCAACCGCTGATGGCGACAGCGGGAGAGAGCGCCCGGTTTGGTTGGGCGGGCGTGCGCAACCTGGCGGCCACGGTGTCCCCCAAGGGCATCGCGCCACCGACGACCCTTGCACGCCCCAAGGTGTTCGATGCCGACACCCAGGGCGCCACGGTCGATTTCGACTTTGTTCAGGCCTTCCTGAATCAGCCGCCGGCGCTCAACACGCCGTTTTACTTCGCGTGGGAGAGCCGGGCATTTCCGGAGGGCTGGCAAGACACGGCCTTCGGGGTGGCCCGGCCCTGGCTGTTTCACAGTTTCGCCAGAGCCCAAGGCTGGGATGCGTCCAGTTTCGGTAGCACCCAAGTCGAAAACTGGGCCGAGTTTGCCGCGACCCCTGTTGGCATTCCGCCACCCGGGGCCGGGGTGCCGCATGTCGAAATCGCGCCGCGTTTCCCATTCACGCTGAATGGCGTGATGCCGACGCTGACCTCGATGAGCACGACGCTGCGCTATGCCTCCCTGACGGCACGACCAACCGTGGCGCAACGGCGTGGCCGCTGGCAACCGGCCAATGCCTCAGAGCGTGGCATCCAGCAGGGACAGCAGGACGCCCACAAAGCGCAGGCAGGCTGGCTGGGGGGCTGGCAAGCCGCGCAAAGGGCGCCTCACGGGGTCGAGCATCGGCTGCCTGCGGTGTTGCAGGCAGATGCGTTGCGCGTCTTACAAGGGCAACAGGCAGCCACGCCTTTGCCTTGGTTCAGTCCGCTTCGGCAGCAGGACGCGACACCCCTGTGGCGGGATTGGCTGGCGCCGCAGCAGGATGCCCAGCGTGCCTCGGTTGGACTGCATTGCCGGCAACAGGATGGCGATCGGTCGGTTCGTGCCAGCCGGCAAGCGGTCTGGCAAGTGGCGGTAACTCTGGTGCGTGGCTTGGGGAGTGATTTCAAAGTTGCCCGTCCCGATTCATGGGCCTGGGGCGGGCGCTACCAAGATGCGCATGCGCCGCCACCGGGTATTTCCGGGGTGGTCCTGCCTCCGGTTGATCCGCCGACACGGTGCTATTCGCTGAGCCCGCATCTGGTGTTCGCCTCGGCGATCGCCAGTGATGGGGCCTTGTTATTCCAGTGCGACGGCTACTCGCCGCTGCCACCCCCATTGGGTGGCACGGTGATCGTCGCCATCCAGAGGGTCTATCTCGTGATCAATGATTGCACCTTGAAGCGGGTGTCGGACAACGCCGTGATCCCGACTTTGTCGATGTCCTTGCGTTTGGATGCCGGTTCATGGGTATGGGGATTCGAAGCCAGTTTGCCCGGCGCAGCACAGGCCCTGGTCGAGCCCACCCAAACTGGCCCGGTGGAACTCTCGGCCTGGGTTAATGGCACCGAGTTTCGCCTCCTCGCAGAAAACCTGAGCCGTGAACGCAGCTTCGGACAGACGACGCTGCGGCTCAGTGGGCGTGGCCGACAGGCGCTGTTGGACGCCCCTTATGCTGCGACGATGAGTTTCAATAACCCGGAGGCGCGTACTCATCAGCAACTGTTCGACGATGTGCTGACCTTGAACGGCATCCCCTTGGGTTGGAGCATCGACTATGGGCTGGAGGCCTGGAACGTACCGGCCGGGGTGTTTTCGCATCAGGGCACCTTCGTCAGTGCCTTGGCCACCTTGGCGCGTGCTGGAGGGGGCTATCTGATTCCGCACCCGAGTGCGATGTCGTTTCAGGTACGGCCGCTTTACCCCTTGGCGCCTTGGCACTGGGGTGAGGTAACGCCGGACTTCATCCTGCCGGCAGCCGCGATGAGTCGGGAGTCGATACGCTGGCAAGACAAGCCGGCCTACAACCGGGTCTTCGTCAGTGGTCAGGAACAGGGCGTGCTGGGTCAGGTGACGCGCGGCGGTTCCGCTGGTGACTTGCTGGCCCCGATGGTCAGCGACCCGTTGATCACGACAGTGGCGGCCGCTCGTCAGCGCGGTATTTCCATCCTGTCGGACACTGGGCAGCAACAGGAGATCGGGCTGCGTCTGCCGGTGTTGCCGACGACCGGGATTATTCGCCCCGGTGCCTACATCCAGTACGAGGACGCTGGACAAATCCGACTGGGGCTGGTCCGCTCGACCAGTGTCGAGGTGGGGCTGCCCGATATCTACCAGAGCCTGGGAGTCGAGTGCCATGCGTAATCTGTTCAAGGAGTTCTTGGCACTGATCCCCGATCCGGCCTTGCAGGTCGGCGCGGTGCAGTCCGTCTCTACCAATGTGGCGACCATCGTTTTGCCGGGCGGTGGTCTGCTGAAGGCGCGGGGCGGCAGTCCTGAACTGGTCGGTCGCAACGTGTTTGTGCGCGATGGCGTGATTGAGGGACTTGCACCCGATTTGCCCACCGAAATCATCGAAATCTAACCCTTATTTACCCCCGGAAACCCGTTTCGGTGCTCAAGCGCCGGGCGGGTTTCGTTCTTTATGGAGAGCACCATGTCTGATCAAGAAACCCCTGCCCTCGTCGAGAACATGCTCCTGCTGCGCAAGGAGGATTTCGACGATCTGCTCGACCGCGCTGCCGAACGTGGTGCAGAGCGTTGCCTGGCCCACCTCGGCCTGGAAAACGGCCACGCTGCGCGCGACATTCGCGAACTGCGTGATCTGCTCGAAGCCTGGCGTGAAGCGCGCCATACCGCTTGGCAAACGACCATTAAGGTCATCACCACTGGCTTGCTGGCCGCGCTGCTGGTCGGTGCCGCCATCAAGCTCAAGCTGATGGGAGGTCCCCAATGATCGAGACACTGCTTGGTGGGCTCCTTGGAGGGGCCTTCCGTCTAGCACCCGAGATTCTGAAGTGGCTTGATCGCCAAGGGGAGCGTGGCCACGAACTGGCCATGCAGGACAAAGCGCTGGAGTTCGAAAAGTTGCGTGGAGCCCAGCGCATGGCGGAGATTGGTGCTGCTTCCGATGCGGCCTGGAACGTGGGCGCTGTCGAGGCTTTGCGGGATGCCGTGTCGGCTCAGGGCCAGAGGTCCGGTGTGGGTTGGGCTGATGCCTTGTCGATCAGCGTGCGACCGGTGATCACCTACTGGTTCATGGCGTTGTACTGCGCGGCCAAGACGGCGGCGTTTGCGGCCGCAGTCACCGCTGGCGCTGGTTGGGGGACGGCGGTGCTGCATGCCTGGACGGAGGCCGACCAAGCGCTCTGGGCTGGGGTGTTGAACTTCTGGTTCCTGGGGCGTGTGTTTGATCGGGTGCGGCCGTGATCGAAGTGCCGACAACGGCCATCGAATTGGCCAAGCGCTTCGAGGGGTTCCACCGGGTGGCAAGGGCTGATCTAGGCCGTGCCCGGCCGTACATCTGTCCGGCCGGATACTGGACGATTGGGTACGGTCACCTCTGTGATCCCAAGCATCCACCGATCACAGTGGCAGAAGCCGAGATCTATTTGGCGCGCGACCTCCAATCGGCACTTGTCGCCACGCTGCGCTACTGTCCGGTGCTGGCGACCGAGCCGGAAGGTCGGCTCGCAGCCATAGTGGACTTCGCGTTCAACCTTGGCGCTGGGCGGCTGCAGACCTCGACACTGCGTCGACGGATCAATCATAGGGACTGGGACGCAGCCGCGATAGAGTTGCGCCGCTGGATCTACGGCGGCGGAAAGGTACTGCCCGGGCTTGTCACTCGGCGAGAAGCTGAAGCAGTGCTTGTTGTCTGTCGCGATTCGTTGGTCGCAAATCGTTAGTCCACACGATGCTTCTGTCCTCCTATGAATTCAATTAAGTCTTTCCGAATCAGGGCGTCGCGTGTTTGGATGGCCTTCTTTATTTCTGCAAAGGCTGAGCTGTCAGGTAATGTCAATGTTGGATTTAGGGAGAGAGCTGCCTCCCAGGCAGCCATCACCACCTTGCCATCCTTAAACTCATGAACCTGCTCTAGGAAGTGACGCATGGGCTCGTCGCTTTTGGAAATGTTAAATGACTTGTCCAGGAGTGAGCAGTTCCCAAGCAAATTGATGAACGCAATCGCATCGTGGCGTGACTCAAAGTCATCCGGTGCAATCAGCGCTTTTTCCTCATCGTTACCCGAAAATGTCGTCAGTTTGGCTTGAATTTGCTGCTCAACAGAACGAGCCCACCAAGCATCGGCAACAGTGTGGTCGACTTCAAGTTTGCTTGTTCGTTTGCGGCCTGTCCTCATTTGAATGGAAGAGTTTTTCCACCGTTCATCTTCCAGTCGGTGCCAGACCCAGAGATATGGGTGATAGGCATGGACACGTCGTCGATCTCGAACCAAGACATTGTTGATTTGCTCAACTGCCTTGGTGGAAATTCTCCCGACCATTTGACTAACGCTGTCGTCAACGGTGGTGATGATGCCGGATGCTTGAGCACTATTTAGCTTGCTGAAGATTAAATTCAGCTCGGTTGCAAAGTTTTGGAAATTCAGTACGGCGCCGTCACCCCACACATTTGCCCATTGCGAACCGAATATCCAACGATCCAGGAAGTGCGCAGCTCGTTGATTGAGCTGCTTTTCAATACTGTCGCGTTCAATCACTGAAACGCTGCCTGAAACGGCATCGAAACGGTCGAATACCAATCGATACCAAGTCAGATAAACGATGATTGCGTTGAACGAGCCTTGGTTTTCAAGCAGATCCCGTTCCTTGATCAAGTCCGCACAGCTCTCGACTCGCGGCTTCAACTTTGTCCAAGTGGCGGCAACAGATGCAGCCATCGATCGAACGATTTCGCCCTTTAGCAAGTCCTTCGAATCGAGGAGTGTTCCGTTGCGACATTCAACGGCCCAAACGAATGAGATAAGCCGCACAACTTCATCAGTCTCAAGGCGGAAGCCTCGATCGCCGAGCGCCGAACGCAGCTCCTCAAGGCATTGCCCTGCAGTTTTGTTGTCAGCCTTCTCTGGCAGCCATCCCACCTTCAGCCACGCCAGTGTGATCTCCTCTCGAGTCAATGTGCGGCCAGCAGTGTTCAGTCGCGTGAAGATATTGACGATCGCATCGCTGTAGTCATCTTTGCTCCACTGAGGAGTCAACTCAAACGACTCGATCTGCAGTGCATGAACAAAGCTGTTGGTCTTGACGTTCTCGACCACTTTCATGAACTCGGCCAGCGGGTCTAGAAGATCGAAGCGATCTGCGTCACTGACCCCGTGCTCCCTGAGCATTGGATCTAAGAGCCGCTTATATTCACGCTCGGAAAGATCCTTCTGAACCAGATCCCAGAATCTGGACAGACGAATGAATCTGCCGGGATTGTTTTTTGAGGTCTCAAGAGGGTGGACGTAGTTGGCTGGGCGGGGCTCGACCGACTGGCCTGTGACTGAGTCGAGAATTGCCCACTCCAGGATTTTGCCTGCTTCGATCTTGCGAACTATGTCGATCTTTGCTTTCAGCTCAGCGGTGAATTTCTGGAGATCGATACACATCGAGGCCTTGGACCAGTGGTTGCTCGGCTTGACCCTGCGATCTTGCAGATCCAAGGCCCATTCCGAATCCAACAACTGAAACCCCCACTGATCACCACCCAACGCGAGAATCAAACTCTGAACGCGTTGCTGGCCATCCAAGACCATTTGGTAGGTGGCAGGCTGACCCAATGCCGAGTTTTGAGAACCCTTGTCATTTCCGGTTCGATCGACGACTTGCCAAAACGGACGATGTGGAATTCCTTCGTTGGCTTCAAAACAGTCCGGTTTGACTTCCCACAACAGCAACGAACCGAACGGCCACCCCCGAAACAGAGAGTCTACAAGCATGGTGACCTGGCGAGGGCTCCAGACGTATGGCCGCTGAAGATCTGGAATAACGTATGTCGCGTTGATGGTTGCCTTCTTGATGATCTCGGCTAGGGGTTCGCGTTTAGAGTCGTACTTGATGCTCATGTTTCTCTCTCAAATTTGGGATCGCAACGCTGCAAACTGATTGCTGGGCCCTTCCGCTCTCAATTCGATGACGTCGCTTTTGGAGAGCACGTAGGGAAGTGACTGATCGATCAGGAAAGGGTAGATCACGGCCATGGTTGGTAAGCTTGTAACGGGCATGGCTTTGCCGGTGAAGCGCAGCGCTGCCTCAACAAGCCAAGTGATCACTTTTTCGTCTGAAACTTTCCTTTGGGGAAGGCGATTGAGGCGCTTGCCGTTCTCGACCCGTTCGATGGCGCCCCAATTGGCTTGTGTTTGGATGACAGCCTGGGTTGCTCGCTTGGTAACCTCCCGGTCGCCATACACTTCGCTCATGCGACGGTGAATTTCTGACACTGAGCAGTCACCTTGAAGTGCTGTCAGCCTGCCAGAGAATTCGGCAACCTTGCCAAAATACGGATAAGACGCGATAGCTGATCCCCACGCAAAAACAGCAGTCATCGCGCCATCATCGTTGGGGCTGAAAATCTGCACGCCTCGATCAATGAAGTCGACGAGTTCGTTACGAGGTTCAATGGCCAAAGCATTCAGCTTTGTCCTGGTTTTTGATTTGGCTTCCTTTCCGAGGCCGGCGCTGTCCAGCAGTGCCTCGAGGTCGCACAGGGTTACCAACCCGGCGCGGACTTTGATCGCCATCTCCACCCAGTCCAACTGGATGTAGCGATCAAACCCGATTTGAGGGGCTGATTGAATCATTCGGTTTCACTCACTTCCATCACTTTGACAAAAGGCACAATCAGCTCCTCAACGGAGAGGCCACCGTGCACGACGGCTTGGACTCCCGGTTGTGTGAAAGCAGTGCGCCCACCTGCGTATAGGGTCATGAAATCCGCAGGTAGTCCAGCGATGTCAAAACGATATGTATTGGGGTTGGATGCAGTTGCCTGTTCAAGCGTTTCCTTGACCCGGTAGGTCCGTACTCGCTCGCTACGCATCTCGGCCGCGATCCCTTGATTGGGTTTGCCCTGGCCCGTGGCTTCGACGTTGCCATGGTCAGCCGTAAGGTAAATGCTGAAGCCTTTGTCGATCAGAAGCTGAAACAGCTTTTCAACAAAGCCTGTGTCACACCAGTCCTCGATGAGTTTTGATGCGCTTCGCTTCCCGAGGAACGCGCTATGAACAATGCCGTCGACAGTGTCCACGACGATGCCGGCCACTTTGAGCTGCGGGGCAGACAATGCCGTATCAAGGTCCTGCAGGTCTGCATTGTTCTGGATGCTTTTCCGGTACAGAACTTCGTTGGCTTTAAGGCCTTCGTTTTGCCAGAAGCGCGACCATTGGGTGGGCTCAGATGAGGTGGTCTCTATCGAGGAGGCAAACTCGCGCGGACGCAGTCCGGAGAAAATTGCCTGTCGTGAAACCGATGTGATGGTTGGTAGCCAGGCAAAGCATGTGTTTTCCTCAAATCCCAAATGAGGAGCGCGTTTGGCCAGCGACTCGCGGATCTGCACCCACTGGTCTACGGCAAGACCATCGAATACAAGAAGAGCGATCTTGCTCTCTCCTGCATTCCTGCGCATCGACAAGAAGTGGGGAATTCGATGAACCATCACTGGCGCTTTCGCGGCGGGCAGTGATGGCAAATCTCCGTAGTGCTTTTTGACCCACGCCAGCAATCGATCATCCACTGTCTCTTGCAACGTGGCGATCGGGCCTTTTAACCCCTCAGCACGAGCAGAGTCCAAGGAGTGGAACCGGGCGATCACTTCACCGATGCGGCGCGACAAGTTGGACCAGTCCCGGTGGGTCTCCACCGAATCAAGGGACTGGTGGATGCCTTTGATCCCTTCCTCAACCAGGTTGCGTAGCGATAACGGGTCTTGAACGACCCCTGTTTTCGCCCAGTCTGGAATATGAGCCGGGATGCCTTGTACAGCTAGTGGGTGCAGCAGGCCATCCAGGAACATGGAGTCAACAATAACCCTCACGTCAGGGTGCTCAAACGGCACTTCAACCTTGGCAACGAGCCCTCGTGACTCAGGTTCGCCAGTCCGCGTACCACTTACACCAAGTTTCTTGAGGTAGCGGAACCAGGCAACCTGTACCGTCCTGAGTAGCGTGCTCTTGGAGGAGAAAAGCTCGCTGATTGGCAGTCCGGAGAATTCCGGGTTGTCATCTAGAACTTGTGCCACATGGTCTGCGAGTACCGTGGGCAAACTTGCATCCCGGTAGTGCAGCTTCAACAGCACGTTCCACAACTCCTCGGAGCGCGAGATGAGGTGCGGACTGATCTTGAAAATATGGGTCAGTACAAACTCTTTGGTCGCGTCGCCACCCAACATTTGAGACGCATGCTTGGTCTGGGCAGCAAACAGAGCCTCGTGGTATTCGGCGCCCAACGCGCGCACCACAGGGTAGTTCAGCTTTGGAAAAAGGTTGGCAAGACTCAGGCTGACCCGCCTAGCTTGTTTCAAATAGTCCCAAGGCAGATCGCTGGTGTTGTTGCTGCGCAAGTGCAAGACCAGCGATTTTGCCGGCCCCTCCTGTCCCTGGTCCCACGCTTGGCGGTAGCGTTGCTCGTATTCGGCACGGAACACGACCGAGTCAAGGAAAGGCAGTACCTCGAAACCGCGATCCCTCAAGCCGGCCAGCACTCGCTCATCCAGCAAAACATCATCTGGGTCAGCGGCAATCCATAGGCGCGACAGTTCAGCCGGAAACTCCTTCAGGATGCGTTCAATCCACAAACTCATGCAGCTCTCCCTGAGCTCATCGTCGGCCCCACTCGGACCATCATGACGGCATTGAGATCGGGTACGCTGGCTTCTGCCTCATCCAGGGCAGCCAATCGAGCCTGATACTCTGCTTTTAGGCGTTTCCGACGATGCTCTCTGACCGCCGGCAGACCGATGCGGCCGATTGCCTGATACCGTGACTCGTATGCGTACTCAGCCCGTTCCCGTTCGTCTTTCAATTTGCTACGGTGCTCATCAAGCAGTTCGCTGAATAGCCGTTCTCCATGAGTCTTGGCCGCTGCCATGGATGTCTCAAACCACGTCAGCGCATCCTCGGTGCAGGCCGAGCCGGTAATCTCGACGTTCTCCGTGAGCAGCAAGTCCCAAATGCGCTTCGCAGTCGGCACAAATGTCCGACCGTCATCTGTGGCGAACACCGGCAAAAATCGCTTTCTGTTGAAGCCCTCGGCCGACAGACTGATTTCCCAAAGCGACCACACGCCGGTAACACTGGCTGGCAGCCCGGTGATCGTCGCAATCGGGAGGGGCTGGCCAGCCACGCAACGAGGGAGCTCACTGATGAGCGCACGGGCGCGTGGATCTTCCAAGGTCACCCATTCCAGCTCCGGGTTGTTTTCTGCCGTTCGTGCGTCGAAGCAGATCTGGGCAGACTCACTTCCATCCACCCACTTCACGCGCCATGCCTCACCCTCCTTGGTGGCACTGCCGCCGCGAGACGGCAAGCCCATGGTGATGGCTCGTTCGAGCCAGAACTGCGCGGGGTGATCGCGCCATTTACGGGCATCTTCGGCATCCAGGGCATGAGCGTCAGAAAGCAGGTCGCTGTTCTTCCTTGAGTCGGCCACCTTGTCTCGAACTTGGCTGATCACGGCATCGCATTCCTGCTCGATCGAGTCAGGGTTTTGCAGTCCATGCACGAACAACTCGTCGAAGAGGGGCTCCGATTCGACCGAATCCATCACGTCTGAAGCCTTGTCGACGCCAAATTCCTGCGCAATGACCTCCAGCTTTTCCTCAAGTACCTGGCGGACGCGATGCTCGACGGTATCTTCGAGCACGAAGTTGATGGCGCGCACGACATGCTTCTGGCCGATACGGTCGACACGGCCAATGCGCTGTTCCAAGCGCATCGGATTCCAAGGCATGTCGAAGTTGACGATGACGTGGCAGAACTGAAGGTTCAAACCCTCGCCGCCAGCATCTGTTGAAATCAACACGCGCACATCGCGCGAGAAGTTCTGCTGTGCCTTGGCCCGAGTGTCGAGATCCATGCTCCCGTTCAGCTGTGCGACAGAAAATCCCCGACTTTCCAGGAAATTGGCCAGCATTGCCTGGGTTGGCACGAACTCAGTGAAGATCAACACCTTGAGCTCGGGGTTGCTTTCTTCCTGCTGCAGCTTGTAAATCAACTCCAGCAAGGCCTCCGCCTTCGCGTCAGTTCCCTGGCCCTCGGTGGCTCTGGCCAACTCCAGCAGCATGTCGACTTCAGCTTTTTCCTGTGCCCAACCAGACGACTGGACGGCGATGTCGACCTGAGTTTGGCCGTCAAGGTCGGCCCACTCATCCATGTCAGTGGCCTCGAAAAGCGACACTTGCGGTTGCGGTGCATCCAGCAGAGCTTGGCGCTTTTCCAACGTAGTCCGAATGGCGGCGGTGCTTGAGGTCACCAGCCGCTGCATCAGGATCATCAGGAAGCCGATGTGCCTTTGCTTGGCAGCCAGCGCTTGGTTGTAGCCGTGGCGCACATAGTCGGTGACCGCTTCATACAGCCGCTGTTGCGCGTCATGGCGAGCTTGCCAAGCAACAGCATGCAAGCGCGTAAGGCGGGGCTTGAACAGCGGTTGCCCCTCCGCATCGATGGAGACGCGCTTCTCGGTGCGGATGACGAAGGGTTGGACACGATCGCGACTGACGCTACTTTCATCCGGGAATGATTCACGGTCGATCAACTGCATCAGTCGTAGAAACTGATCCGTCTTGCCTTGGTGGGGTGTGGCCGACAAGAGCAGCAGGTAAGGCGCAGCTTCTGCCAACGCAGCACCCAGCTTGTACCGGGCCACCTGGTCAGTGCTTCCCCCCATGCGATGGGATTCGTCGATGATGACCAGATCCCAAGAGGCAGAGATCAAATCCTCAAAGCGGTCTCTGTTGTAGTTGTTGAGTTGCTCAAGACTCCAGCCCCTCCGGCCTTCAATCGGCTTGACCGAATCGAGGGAACAGATCACCTGGTCGTGCATACGCCAGAGGTTTTCCTCGTCGTTGCGCCACTGCCGGAAGGCAGCCAGTTCAGCCGGGTCGATGTACTGCAACTTTTCCCCAAAGTGCAGGCGCATTTCAGCCTGCCACTGGCGCACCAAGCCTTTCGGGGCGACGACCAGGATGCGGCGTGCCATTCCGCGCAATTTCAACTCGCGCAGAATCAAGCCGGCTTCGATGGTCTTGCCCAGCCCCACTTCATCCGCCAGCAGGTAACGGATGCGATCGCGACTCATGGCCCGATTCAAGGCGTAGAGCTGGTGAGGCAAGGGAACCACGCTGGACTGGATGGGGGCCAGAAGCAGGTTGTCTTCCAAGGCATCCTGCAGTTTGGCCGCAGCCGCCGTGTGGAGGATCTCCTCAACGGAGGTCTGCAGACCTTCAAAGTGGGTCAGGTCTTGAGGCCGAGCACGCACAACCGCGTCTTTGGCAGGCAGCCAGACCCGGTAAGCGGTTTCTCCCCACATTTCCTGCCGGTCTACAACGCGGCAAGGGGTGGCGTGGCGGGTGTGCCAGCACCATTCACCGTTGATGAATCCGCAGCCGGCCACGCTCAAATCCCGCCCTCTGTGCGGGTCAGCGCCATGTCATAGAACGTCAACAGCTTTTCGTCTTCTTGAAGTGCCTCGTCGGGCACCTTCTTCGCGATGTCGATGATCGTATGGTAGTCCTTGTTGCCCCATGCAGCCTTGAAGCCAGCGCGCAGCGCTTCCAGGCGGAACTCCTTCAGGCGGCGACCCGTGAATGTTCGATAGTGGTCAAACTCCTTGAGGAGCGCCTTCTCACGCTTCTTCTCCAGGTCCTGTGCTTTGTTCGGATCGGGCACGTACCAGCGATCCTTAGCCTTGGCCACAAGGGCTGGGCTGTTCTTCTCCAAACCGCGCAGATCCTTGTGGTTGGTCGAGAGATAACTGTGAATCTGGCTCGGAACCTCACCCGTGCCGTCGTACTGAATGAAGTTGTCTT
>CAZPSQ010000035.1:0-34638 GCA_964588755.1 uncultured Prosthecobacter sp.
CGACGGCCCGCAGCGCGGCAATGACCTGCGCTACGGCATGGAGATCAGCCTTGAGGACGCTGCCAGGGGAGTGGAGCGCGAGATCGAATACGAGCGCAGCGCCGGCTGCAAAACGTGCTCCGGCTCCGGCTCTGCCAGTGGCGGCGGTGGCAAAAAGACCTGCCGCACCTGCGGTGGCGTGGGCCAGGTCATCAGCTCGCGCGGCTTTTTCCAGATTCAGCAGACCTGCCCGGACTGCAGCGGCAGCGGTGAGACGATCTCCGACCCGTGCCGTGTCTGCCACGGAACAGGCCGCACCAAGGAGCGCACGAAGGTGCGCGTGAAGGTGCCCGCAGGCATTGAGGACGGCTCCCGCCTCCGCTCCACCGGCAACGGCGACCTCGGTGTGAAGAACGGCCCGCCGGGCGACCTGTACATCGTCATCCAGGTCAAGGCGCACGAAATCTTTGAGCGTGAGGGCAATGATCTGCACTGCGACATGCCGCTGTCCTTCGCCATCGCGGCGCTGGGCGGTGAGATCACCGTGCCCACCATGGAGGGCAAGGCCACGGTCAAAGTGCCTGCGGGCACCCAGAACGGCACCACCTTCCGCCTGCGGTCCAAGGGCATGAAAATCCTGGGTGAGGACCGCCACGGAGACCTCTACGTCCACGTCCAGATCGCCGTGCCGACCAAGCTCAGCGCCGAGCAGCGTGGCAAGCTGGAGGAATTCGCCCAGTCCCTGGGCGAGCAAACTTCCCCAATGGAAGAAAGCTTTTTCGAGAAGGCGAAAAAGTTCTTCCGGTAAGCGGCTAAGACACGCGGAACTGGAGAGCATGCGCCTTGCATGCTGCATCCAGGGCGTCGCGTGATGCCGTCTCTCAACGACGGCTGCACCCCGTTCAGGCCGAACAGAATAGATCAGCGTGGGTTTTCCGGCCAAGCCATGTCCCGGACATTCCTCCGCATGCGCAGGACACATGCTCCAACCAGTCTAATAGAGGGTTTTTCTCCGCCTGAATTGAGCCAGGAGGGACATGTGGCTTGCGGCCCTGTTTCCATACAGCATTATCTTGTCTTTCCCCCATGACGACCTCCGACCTGCTGACCCTGACGAAATTCCGCCTGAGCGCGCTCGTCATTGTCACGACGCTGGTGGGGTTCTGGCTGCGGACGCCGGCGAATGGTTTCGATTTTTGGCTGCTGTTTCACACCATCGTCGGCAGCACGCTGGCGGCGTTTGGAGCGGGGGTGTTCAACCAGCTCATGGAAATTGAGCCGGACTCCCGCATGGAGCGCACGGCGGACCGGCCGCTGCCCTCCGGCCGGGTGAGCCCCTCCGCAGCTTTTGGCATTGGCTGGCTGCTCAGCGCGTGGGCGCTGATCCACCTGACCATCCGGGTGAACATGGAGGCGGCCGCGCTCACGGCGGCCACGCTGGCCACCTACCTTTTCATTTACACACCGCTGAAGCGCCAGAGCCCCACAAACACCCTGGTGGGCGCGGTGTCCGGCGCGCTGCCACCGCTCATCGGCTGGGCGGGCGCGGCGGGGCCGCTGCCTGCAAACTCGCTGCCGCATTTCCGCTGGGAGCTGATGTTTGAGCCAGGGGCCATCTACCTGTTCCTGCTGCTTTTCCTCTGGCAGCTTCCCCACTTCCTGGCGATCAACTGGATGTACCGGGACCAGTATCGTCAGGGCGGCTTTGTCATGCTGGCGAATGATGATGAAATGGGCACCCGCACCTCCCGGCATGCGCTGGCCTACTCCATCAGCACGGTGCTGCTGATGTTCTACCCGGTCTATGCCGGGGTGGCGCATGGGTGGTGGTTTCTGCCGCCCGCGCTGCTGCTCAGTGGCTGGCTGTGCAAGCTGGCGGTAACATTTAATCGTCAGCCAGAGCGCGCCACGGCGCGTAAGCTCTTTTTCTGCACGCTGATGTACCTGCCGGCCATTTTGACTGTCTCCATCATCGCCTGGAAACGTGCGTAGCCAACCCCAGCCATGAACGCCCCCTCTTCCCCTTCCAAAGCCAAGCTCAGCCCCTGGACCATCTGGGTGCCCATCATCATCGCCGCGCTCGGCATTGTCGTTTTTTACAACTATCTCATCTACCGCTCCCGCATGGACAACGCGGAGCGTCCATCTGTGCTGGGCCGTCTTGAAAAGG
Source organism: uncultured Prosthecobacter sp. (assembly GCA_964588755.1). Lineage (GTDB taxonomy): Bacteria > Verrucomicrobiota > Verrucomicrobiia > Verrucomicrobiales > Verrucomicrobiaceae > Prosthecobacter. The sequence goes on from CAZPSQ010000035.1 coordinate 2,150, forward strand.
ACATCGAGCTGACCGAGCGCAACGGCAAGACGGTGCACATGTCCGATCTGAAGGGGAAGGTGCTCGTCATCTCGTGGGTCTTCACACGCTGCCCGCGCGGCTGCGCGGCGGTGATCGCCAAACTGAAGCAGCTGCAGGCCGAGTATGGCAGCAACCCCAATGTGCATTTCGTGAGCTTTACCCTGGATGCGGACGACACCCCGGAAATGATGCAGAAGTTCGCCCGGGGACTCGGCATTGCCGACGACGCCAACTGGTGGTTCGTCAACGGTGAAAAGGAGGCGGTGCGCAAGTTCATGACCAGTCAGGCGCAGTTCCGCCCCGTGCAGGACATGCCGGAGAAGGACCGCCTGTCACCGGATGACAAATACATCCATGACCTGCGCGTGGCGCTCATCGACCACCTCGGACACGTCCGTGGTCTGGCGGACATCTTGAACCCCGACCCCGAGTTTTCGAAGTTCTGGGACGAGAAACTGCACAAGGACCTGCGCTATCTGGTCAATGAGCAGGGCAAGAACCCCTACCTGAAGACCACGGCCACGAACTGACCCGTCATGACCGTCACCGAACTCCCGAAGCTCTACACCCTGTTCAACGCGGCCGCGTTGTTTCACATCATCCTCGGCCTGGTGCTGATCAAGGCCTCCAGCCGCAAGATGATGGCGCTGGACGGCACCGCCGCCAGCATGACCCAGCGGCAGATTGCCGAAGGGCTGCGCAAGGGGCACATCGCCAGCATGTCAATCGCGCTGCTGTTCTCGGCCGCGTTTCTGGGCTGCTATCTCTACTATCACTACAACGCCGGACATGTGAAGTTTGCCGGCACCGGCATGACCCGCCCCATTTACTTCACGATCCTGTTCACGCACATTCCGCTGGCCGTGCTGAACCTGCCGATGATCATCATGACAGTGGTGCCTGCGCTACGGCAACGCTGGGACAAGCACAGGCGCATGTCGAAGTGGACCGTGCCGATCTGGCTCTACGTGTCCGTGACCGGCATCATCGTGTATCTCATGTGCTACGTGTGGTACGGGCCGCCGATCCGCCCCTGAGCCGGGAGCCGGGCCGGCCTCACTCAGGGAACTCCCACGTCTTCTGCTTCGGCGGCTTGAGGCTGGCACGGCCCCGCTGTTTGCGAAACGGCTCAAACACCATGTCGGAGCCGTCCGCCTTCATCTGGTGCACCATGCGCAGCAGCTCGCCCAGCCTTCCTTTGGGAAAGCCCGCCTTGCTGGCAAACCAGCCCAGATACTCCGCTGGAATGTCATAGATGGGGATGCCGTTTGGCGGGTAATGCTGCGGGCCGTACTTGCCAAAAGGCATGCAGGTGCGCCCGATCTCATTGAGGTCAGCGCGCATGCGTTGGGCGAGGTCGTCTTCCATGGGGTCACGGCTGGCCGCCTGGGACAACCTCAATGACCGGCGAAGTGAAGCAACTCCAAAATCTCCCCGCGCAGGCGGAGGAATTCGGGGCTGCCACGGTCGCGCGGCCGCGGAATGCTCACCGGGACAACGCGCTCGATGCGGCCGGGGCGCGGGGTCATGAGCACGATGGAGTCGCTCATATAAATGGCCTCGTCGATGTCGTGGGTCACCAGCAGCATGGTGGTGCCGCGTGCCTGCCAGATGCGCAGCACCTCGTCCTGCATGCGCATGCGGGTGAAGGCGTCCAGCGCGCCTAGGGGTTCGTCCAGCAGCAACACCTTGGGGTGGTTGATCAGGGCGCGGGCCAGGGCCACACGCTGGGCCATGCCGCCGGAAAGGTGGTGCGGGTAGGTGTTGGCAAAGCTTTCCAGCCCGACAAGCTGAATGAACTCATCCACCTCATGCTTCTTGCTGGCCAGAACGCCACGGGCGACCAGGCCTGACTGGATGTTCCGGCGCACGCTAAGCCAGGGGAAAAGGTTCGGGTCCTGAAACACCAGCCCGCGCTCCGCGCTGGGGCCGGAGATCTTGTCATTGCCCACCAGCACTTCGCCGGAAGCCGGCGCGGCCAGCCCGGCGATGAGGCGCAGCAGCGTGGACTTGCCGCAGCCGCTGGGACCCACAAAGGAGATGAACTCCCCCGCCTTGACAGACAGGGACACCGCGTCCAGGGCGCAGAACGGCAGCTTCTCCGGCGACAGGAAATGCTGGCTGACCTCCCGCACCGTCACAGAGGAGCCTTCGGCAGCGTGAGTCACCATTTGATGACTCCTTTCTGCCAGACGAGGACACGGTCACGCACTTTGAAAAGCAAGGTCATGATTGAGGAAAAGAACACGGCCATGATGACCAGGGCGGCATACACCTTGCCATATTCGGCCCACTCCTTGGCCCAGCTCAGGTACCAGCCCAGGCCGGACTTGACCCCCACCGTCTCGGCCACCACCAGGGTCAGGAAAGCCGAGCCCAGGCCCATGAACAGACCAATGAAGATGTTCGGCATGGCCGCCGGAATGGCGACGCGAAAGATCAGGAAGCCTGGCTTTGCACCCAGGGTGCGGGCCACATCCAGAAAAGACACCCGGGTGTTCGAAATGCCGGAGGCCGTTAGCATCGTCACCGGAAACCACACCGCCAGGGCAATGAGGCAGGTGGCAGAAATGACGGCCGAGGGGGAGACCACCAGCGCCAGTGGAATCCAGGCCGTGGCGGGAATCGGCCCCACCACCTTCAGCACCGGCATGCCCCAGTAGCGCACGGGGGAGAACCAGCCGATGCAAACGCCGGAAACCACGCCTGCGCAGCTTCCCAGCGCATAACCGCCCAGCAGGAGGGTCAACGAATGCCAGGTGCTGTCCCAGATGATCGCCTGATCATCGATCATGCTCTGGATCACACGGGCCGGACTTGGAAAATAGGGCAGCGGGAGCAGGCGCACACCTGTGGTGATGACCTCCCACAAGGTCAGCACCACCAGCGCGGCGGCGATGATCGGGCCGCTCTCCCGCAGCCAGCGGCGCGGGCCAGCCCAGACAAACTGGATGCCGAGGGCCAGCGCGGCCAATCCCAGCACGGTGCCGAGAAACACGGTGTAAGCATGCGTCTCCGCCGGAGGCTCGCCATCAGAGACCAGCAGGTGCACGGCCAGCGCCGCCGCTGCCGCACCGCCGAGGCCGAGCATCGTGCGCCATGGCAGCGCAGGTTCGCTGGGCGCAGCGCCTGCGGCAGGCCCGGCGTCCGTCACAGAGTTGGGAAACGTGGATTCTTTCACAGGTGGAGGAGGCATCACTTCATCACCATCATGGCAGGAGCTTCACAGCAGGACTTTAACAGGAGATGCCCGCCGCAGGCGTACAGCTCCATCGCCACACGTGCCTCCTGGTCAGGCGGCACCTGGCCAAAGGCCACTTTCTCCACCGTCTGACCGGCCACCCACTCATCCGTCAGTCCCTCCAGTTTCACGAAGACGCTGGCGGAAAGTTTTTGAATGTCCGTGGTCTCGCTGAGCATGTTCGCGCGCTTCATGCTTTCTGCGGCAGACAGCACCGCGCTTTCCCCGCCGGACACGCTGGGCACAAAACGGAGCTGGCCCAGGACCTGGGTGTTCAGCTCCGGACTGGAGGCGATGTAGCCTTTCAAAATGGACATGCGCGCTGCCGCGCGGGGGTTTGTCTCCACCCATTTGGCCGCTTTCAGGACGGCCTTGGTGGCCGCGGCACTGGCCTCCGCATTGTTGGCCACATACTTGCCGTTCATCAGCACGGCGCAGCAGTATTCGCCGGCGTAGGGCGGATCGACCGCCTGGTCGGCGATGGTCTTCACCTTCTTCTCCACCAGCAGCATCGTGCCGATCGGCTCCGCATTGGCGATGGCGTCCACCTCTCCTTTGTCCAGGGCCAGCCCCAGTTCGGCAGAGGGGAAGACCTTCCATTCCACCTCGGTCTTGGCGTCGATCTTGTTGTCCCCCAGCACGCGGTTGGCGAAAATGAAGGGCGGAGTGCCCATGCCCGGCACGCCGATGCGCTTGCCGCGCAGATCCTGGATGGTGTTGATGCTGCTGTTCACCGGAGCCTGCACGCGCAGGCAGCCCAGATGCACACCGGCGGTCATCTTCACATCCATGCCCTGCTCAATGGGCTTCAGGTAGGCCATGACCGGCTGGTGGGCCACATGGAAGCCGCCCAGGCCCAGCACGTCTTTGAACTGTGACCAGTCCACCTTCACCATTTCTGCCTCCAGACCGAACTCCTTGAAGTACCCCTCCTCCTGGGCCACGAACAACGGTGCCTCGCAGGTCAGGCCGATGTAGCCAATCTTGATCTTGGTCAGCCCGTCCGCCGTTTTTCCGGCCACGCCGTCATCTTTCTTGCAGCCCGCCCAAAAGGGCGCGCTAAGCAGGGCGAGGAGAATGGGAAGACGCGTGACTTTCATGATGCAGTATAGAATGGTCGCCCGCAGGCGGCGAATAGCCCCTTGGCATGGGAGATATGCCAGATCGTTATAGTAGGGGTGCCAGCCATGCAACCCGAACAGGTCTGTGGAGGCTTCAACGGTTTCCGCGCGGAGCCATGCCAGCATTGATTCCGGCGCGGCAAAACCGGTACTCTTGGCCCTGCTGACTCTCCGAAAGCGAATATTTCGCCCCTGTTGCGCCTGATATTTAGCTTTGCCAAAATACCTATATTGTGCCAAATTTCCGTAATTGACATATTTCCCATGCGGTCCGGTGGTCGTTCTGGGAATAGGGCCTGTGCTCGCACACCCCATCCCCGCTTCCGTTTTGATGGGTGCCTGAGCGATCAAGCAACCAGAGGCGGCAGCGTGCTCAAAAGCAGGGTCGCATCCAGTACCGCGTGAGCATCTGTACTTTTTGGTTTCATCGCGGCCAGAATCCTCCACTTTGCGCGCCCGCTTTTTGTTTCTTTATCTGCCGTGAGTCTTTCACATCCTACCGACGATCTTCGGATCGCTGAAATCCTGCCGCTCATTCAGCCTGCGCTGCTCATGCATGAGTTTCGGCTGGGAGAGCTGGAATCTGCCTTCATTGAAAAGGCGCGGAAGTCCGCCGAATCCATTCTCACGCTGAAGGATGACCGCCTGCTCGTCGTCGTGGGTCCGTGCTCGATCCATGACACCAAGGCGGCGCTGGAATATGCGGGCCACATTGCCGAGGCGCGGCAGAAACACGGCGCGGACCTGGAGATCGTGATGCGCGTGTATTTTGAAAAGCCGCGCACCACGGTGGGTTGGAAGGGCTTCATCAATGACCCGCACCTGGACGGCACTTTTGACATCAATGGCGGGCTGCGCGGCGCGCGTGATCTGCTGATCAAGCTGGCCAAGCGCGGCGTTCCCGCCGGAACGGAGTTTCTGGATGTCATCACACCGCAGTACATTGCGGACGTGGTCATCTGGGGTGCGATCGGCGCACGCACCACGGAAAGCCAGGTGCACCGCCAGCTGGCGTCCGGGCTGTCCATGCCGGTGGGTTTCAAGAACGGCACGGATGGCGGGATTCAGGTGGCGCTGGATGCGATCGAGGCGGCCAGGGGGCAGCATTGCTTCCTGTCCGTGACGAAGGACGGCGTGGCCGCGATCGTGAACACCACGGGCAACAACGCCTGCCATGTGATCCTGCGGGGTGGCAAGGGCGGCACAAATTTCGACGCCGAGGCCATCAAGAACGTGGCGGACCAGCTGGCCGCGCGCGGCCTGCCTGCCAGCGTGATGGTGGACTGCAGCCACGGCAACAGCCTGAAGGACTACCGCAAGCAGCCGGTGGCCTCCGCCTCGCTGGCCGGGCAGATTGCGGGCGGGAGCAGGGCCGTCACGGGTGTGATGATTGAGAGCCACCTCGTCGAAGGACGGCAGGATGCCAAGCCGGGGCAGGAGCTGACGTATGGCCAGAGCATCACCGACGCCTGTGTCTCCTGGACCACGACGGAGGCGATGCTGGACGAGCTGGCCGCCGCTGTCCGCGAACGCCGCAGCAAGTGACCATGAATTTCACCCAGGACCATCTTCAGCGCATCGCGCAGTGCCGCATTCTGGTGGTGGGGGATGTCATGCTTGACCATTTCATCTGGGGGCATGTGCGGCGTATTTCGCCGGAGGCGCCGGTGCCGATCGTGGAGGTGACGAAGGAGGAGTTTTATCCGGGGGGAGCGGCCAATGTGGCGCGGAATATTGCCCCCTTTACTCCCCACACGCATTTGATGGGCCGAGTGGGGCGCGATATGGCGGCGGACAAACTGCGTTCGTTGCTCATTGAGGATCAGGTAGATCCGGAGCCGCTGCTGGTGCATGAGACGTTGCCGACGATTTCGAAGGCGCGTGTGGTGGCACGGCAGCAGCAGATTGTCCGGGTGGACCGCGAAAGGCTGTTACCACAGACTGATGATGAGCTTTTTGAGGTTGAGCGTCGCTTGCGTGACTTAGCCCCGAAGCTGGATGCGATCATTCTTGAGGATTATGGCAAGGGGTTCATCACTGAAAAGCTGATGCGCGTCGTCGCCAAGGTGGCGGCGGAGCACCGGCTGATTGTGACGGTGGACCCCTCGCCGCGCAATCCGCTGCCGTGGGAGGGTGTGTCACTGGTGAAGCCGAACCGGCTGGAGGCCTTTGCGGCCGCAGGCATCGAGGATCATCTGCTGCCGGAACCGCCGCTGGAGAACGCCGAGCTGCTGGAGGTGGGACGCATCCTGCTGGCGAAGTGGAACGTGGCCAGCGTGCTGGTGACGCTGGGTGAGCAGGGCATGATCATCTTTGAACGGGACCAGCCGCCGCACCACATCCCGACCCGCGCGCAGGAGGTGTTTGATGTCTCCGGCGCGGGGGACACGGCGATCGCGCTGCTGACGCTGGCGCTGGCCAGCGGGCTGAGCCTGCGGGACGCGGCCGATGTGGCCAACCAGGCCAGCGGAATTGTGGTGGGCAAGCTCGGAACCGCCACCCTCACGCCAGACGAGCTGCTGGCAGCCTTTGAATCCTCCTCCTTATCGTGAGCACTGATTTTTCCTCCCTCTTCCGCCAGCACCTGGGCGAACACCAGGATGCCATCGCCAAACTCAGCGCGATGAGTGACGCCATCGCCCCGCTGTCCGAGGCATGGCTGACCGCGCTGCGTGGCGGCAAAAAGATCATCTTCTTTGGCAACGGGGGCAGCGCGGCAGACGCGCAGCACCTCGCGGCGGAGCTGGTGGTGCGCTACCGCATCAACCGGCGCGCGTTGCCGGGCATCGCGCTGACGACGGACACCTCCATTCTCACGGCACACAGCAACGACTTCGGGTTTGAAAGCGTGTTTGCGCGTCAGATCGAGGCGCTGGCGCAGCCTGGGGATGTGGCGATTGGCATTTCGACGTCAGGGACCAGCAGGAACGTGCTCGCAGGCCTGCAGGCGGCGAATGCGGCCGGGTGCGTGACGATCGCCTTCACGGGTGAGAAGGGCGCGGACTGCGCCGCCGAGGCGAAGCTGTGCTTCAAAGCGCCGTCCGCCATCACGGCACGTGTGCAGGAGTGCCATCTGCTTGTCGGCCATCTGCTGTGCGATGTGGCCGAGCAAAGTTTCGCGGCTGATTGATCCACGCCGTTTCCCGCGTCCGCCCCATGGCCGCAGGCAGCTCCATCCTCAAAACATTTTCGCTGGCCACGGGGCTGCGGCTGGCACGGCTGTGCCTGAGTTTTTTCATCACCTGCGTGCTGGCCCGGCACCTGGGCGGGGCCGGGTTTGGCCAGCTGGCCGTGGCGATGGCGACGGTGTCGATCCTGCTGAGCATCGGGGAGCTCGGCTTTGCCCGCTACACCGTGCGGGAGCTGCTGAAGAACGGCGCGGACCAGCCGGCGGTGCTGGGAACCACGATGACGGCGCGCTTCACGGTTTCCGCGCTGCTTTTTGTGGGGCTGGTGTCATGGGTGGGCTGGCGCACGCCCGAGGGAAGCCTTTTGCTGCTGGTGTATGGAACGCAGCTTGTCACGAACCCGGCGACCGAGATGCTGGCGTGGCTGGAGGCGCACGGGAAGGTGTCTTACGCGGTGGTGGCGCAGTTCACCGGGTTTCTGGTCAGCGCGTGCTGCATGGGGCTGGGTGTCTGGAATGACGCGCCGCTGTGGTTCTATGCGCTGACGTACGCACTGGAGGGGTGGGTTTTCATTGGCCTGAGCACATGGATCTTCTGGCGGCATGGCGGCCGGGTGCGGCCGGGCGCCTTTCAGTGGGGGCGTGCGCTGTCGATTCTGAGCCGGTCCTGGCCGGAGATGGCCTCCCAGGCGGCGCTGCTGCTGCTGTTCCGGCTGGACACGCTGATGATCGAATGGCTGCGGGGGCCGGAGGAGGCGGGGGTGTACGGCGCAGCGGTGCGGGTGTCTGAGATGGCGTACTTTGTGCCCGGCATCCTTGCCGCCTTGTTCCTGCCCCGGCTGATGGTGGCGCGGGAAAACAACGCCGAGCTGTATGGCAGGCGCGTGGTGGACTACCTGTCCACCTCCGTGGTGCTGGCGCTGCTGGTGGCGGGCGGCCTGCTGCTGTTCTCCCCGCTGATGCCGCTGGCGTTTGGCGAGGGCTTCACGCGCAGCGCGGAGATGCTGCGGGTGCATGCGTGGGCGTTCATCCCGTATGCGGTGGGAATCGCGCGCACGCAGATCCTGACGGTGGAGGACCGGCTGCTGGACAACCTGCCCTCGGTTGTGGTGGCAGTGGTCATCAACGCGTGGCTGAACCTGGAATGGGTTCCCACACATGGCGGCGTGGGGGCGGCGTGGGCCACGCTGGTGTCCTACACGACGGCATGGGTGGTGTGGACCTACCTGTCCCCGCCGCTGCGCCGGAACGTGTCCGGCTTCATGACGCGCGCGCTGGTGGGCCTGCCGCGCTTTGCGCTGCTGCGCGCGCGCGCGCTGATCCACTCCTGACTTTTCCCTCATTCATGCAAGGCAGGGCTCTCATCATCTTCCTGGGCGGCATCGGCGCGGTGTACATCATGCTGTCCGTGCTGCTGGGCGGAGGCAACTCCATCGGAGCGCTGGCGCAGTTTTTGTCGGTGGGGTCGTGCATTCTGGCGGTGATGAAGCCGCGCCTGGCGCTGTACGTGATGGTGATCTACGCGGGCTACAGCGACCTGCTGAAGCGCATGATGGTCTTCGACGGCCACGTGACGATGAACGACGTGCTGTGGGTGCGCGCGCTGTGCCCGCTGACGCTGGCGGGGATCGTGCTGGGGACGCTGATGCGGACGCTGCATGACGGCAGCCTGCACCAGCGGCGGAAACTGATCTCCCTGCTGGTCTGCGTGCTGGGCTTCATGGTTTCGGGCGTGTCGGCCCTGCGGAGCGGGGGCGGGTTCAACGCGGCCGTCACCCAGCTGGCGGACGGGGCGGCGTACATGTTCCTGCTGTTTGTGGTGCCGAACCTGTTCCGCACACCGGACCAGATCATCGGGTTCATCAAATACTGCCTCATCATCTTCGTGCCGGTGGCGCTGTACGGGCTGAAGCAGCAGATCTTCGGGCTGAGCGACTTCGAGATCGAGTACCTGCGGTCCGGCCTGACAGTGCTGTCGAAGCACCTGGACGACGTGCGGCCGCGCCCTTTCTCCACCCTGGTGGACAGCTCCCCGTTTGGCACGAGCTGCGCGGTCCTGGCCTGCCTGGCGCTGGTGGTGAGGCGGCACCATCGTGACACAGGAACGCGGCTGTGGGGTATGATGAGCCTGGTGCTCTGCGCGCTGTTCGTGGCGGGCTGCGTGGCCAGCATGACACGGGTGGCCAACCTGAACTGGCTGCTGCCGATCGTGCTGCTGCCAGTGCTGCGCAGCCGGGGCGGGACGGCCGCCCTTTATGGCACCCTGGTGGTCTGCTTCGTCACGGCCTGCGTCTATGCGCAGGATCTGATCAACGGAGTGACCAGCCTGACGCTGTGGGCGCTGGAGAACTTCGGCGGCACGGCGATCGGGGAGCAGTTCGTGCGCTTCTGGACGATCTGCGACCGTCTGGAAGGGATGCACGACCTGGCGCACAACCCGCTGATGTGGACGATGTTTGGCTACGGGTCCAAGGGCGCGTCCGACATGCATGACGCGGGCATGGTGGCCAGCCATGACCTGATCTCCAACCTGCTGCTGGAGATCGGCTGGCTGCCCCTGGGTGTGCTGTGCGTGATTTTTGCGGTTGTGCTGCGGTCCTTCCACCAGAGCATGTGGGGGCTGCGCGGCTCCTCGGTGTTCAACATCTGCCTGTGGATGGCGGGCATCGAGTTTGGCCTGCTGGTACACAACGTCTTCGCGGGGAATGTGACCTCGACCTTTCCGGTGAACTTTTTTGCGTGGTTCATCGCGGGCGCATTAAACGCGTGCATCGCCTATCCCGAAGAGCGCGCGCTGGCCGCCAAACGCGGCGCAGGCCCGACGCCGGGGCCGGTCCCCATGCGGCCGCCCCACGCCCCTTACGGACACCTTCACGCGCAGCGAAGCCTGCACTCCCATGGCTGAACCATCCTCCCTCGTCGTCCTGGCCCCCTATGCGCTGCGCAACTGGGAGGGCCGGCCACGCCGTTACCTGGACGCCCACCCGATGCCGGCGGGCGGGAAGGCGCTGGTGGGCGCGTGGTTTGACAATGACGAGGAGGTGGAGCGGGAGTACCACCGGAAACGCAACGGGCTGGTGAGGCGGATGGCCGCCGCGTGCGGCCTTGTGCTGCGCCACTACTCCACGCTGAGACAGGCGCGAATGATCTACTGCCTGGACGGCATGCACTACGCCATGCTGCTGATGCTGTCGCAATACGGCCTGTTCAACGCGGAGGGGAAGATCATCCGCCGCAAGGCCTTCCATGACAAGGTGTGGCAAAACCTCGCCTCCAGGCTGCGGTCCGCACCAGCGGCGTTCCAGCTTGAGTGCATCACGCATGAGCAGTTTGCGGCGTCCTCGGAACATCTGGGGCCAGGCCGGATGATTCTGCGGCCCTGGAAGATCGACACCGACTGGTTCCAGCCCGCGCCGGAGGTGCTGCATCTGCGCGCCATGCTGCCGGGAAACATCAGCCGGGACGAGTCGATCGTGCCGCCGCTGCTGCACCAGGGGCTGTCGATCACACGCATCGCACGGCTGGGGCATCTGGCGAAGCATTACGCCGCGGAGATCGCGGACCCGCGCTTTGAGCTGGTGACCAATGCCTCCCATCAGGAGTACCGGGAGCACCTGCATGCGGCGACCGCCGTGCTGCTGCCCATCCTGAAATGCGACAACCCGGCCGGCCTGACAGCGGCGATGGAGGCAATCTCCGCAGGCATCCCCCTTCTGGTAAACCGCAGCATGGGCCTGACAGAGCTGCTGGCCGAATGCCGGTATCCCGTGCCGATGCTGGACAACCTGGACCCTGCCGCGTGGGCACGGGCTTACCACCGGATCGAGGAGATGCGCGAGTCACCGGAGTTTGCGGAGAAGCTGGACGCCGCGCGGCGGCTGCTCATCCAGCACCGCAGTGTGCTGCCGGGCGGGGATGACTGGGCGCAGATCCACACGGCCGCGTGCGCGGCCGCTCCAACGGCGCCCGTGCGCCAGCCCGAAAGCGCCAGCTCCCTGCCCGCATGAAACCTGCCCTGCTGCTGATCGGCCACACCTACGCCGCGCTGGAGAACCGTAAGAAGATCGAGGCGCTGGCGCGGCACTTCGACGTGGTGTGCGTGACGTCGATGATCGAGGAGCACCTCATCCTTGGCCGCAAGGCGGCCGACTTTGACGATGAAAGCGACGGGCCGGGACGCGGCTATGAGCTTGTGCGGCTGCGACGCTCATGCGCGAATGCGACGACCTTCCGCTATGCCGGTCTGGCCAAGGTCATGCGGTCGCGGCCTTTTGCTGTGGTGCTGGTGGAAAACGAGCCTTGGGCTGTGGTGCGCTGGCAGGCGCGTTTTTGGAAGTCCGTGTGGCAGCCGCAGGCGCTGTTTGGTGAGTTCACGTGGGAGAATGTGGAACGTCCCGGCTGGAAAAAAACTGTCCTGTCCCTGGCGTACCGGGCGATGACCGCCACCACGGATTTCATCATCGCAGGGAACCAGGCGGCGGCGCAGCTTGTCCAGAAGCATGGGGCGAAGGCAGACGCTGTGCTGGTGGCGCCGCAGCTTGGGGTGGATCTGGGCAATCACCTGCCGGCGACGGCGGATGAACGTGTGGCGCTGCGACAGGCGCACGGGCTGCCGGAGGGGTCCTGGATCGCCGGATATTGCGGGCGAATGACAGAGGAGAAGGGCATCCGGGAACTGGTGGAGGCCTGCGAGAAAATCGGCAGGGTGCATCTGGCGCTGCTGGGCTCAGGCGCCCTGGAGCCGTGGCTGCGGGAGCAGGCGCGGTCACGCCCCTGGCTGCACCTGCTGGCACCGCGCCCACATGGGGAGATCCCGGCATTCATGCGCTGTCTGGACGTGTTTGTGCTGGCCAGCAAGCCAGTGAGCACGCTGGAACTGTGCTGGGAGGAACAGTTTGGCCATGTGCTGATCGAGGCCATGGCATGCGGTGTGGCCACGCTGGGCTCCAGCAGCGGGGCGATTCCCGAGGTGGTGGGCGAGGCGGACGCGGTCTTTCCGTGGGGTAATGCCGAGGATCTGGCCGGGCGCGTCCGCCAAGTGATGGAGGGGGGGACGCTGGCGGCAAGGCAGCTGGAGCGCACGCGCCGGGTGTACACGCATGACGCGGTGGCGGAGCAATGGGCGCGGTTTATCCAAGAGAAGCTGAAATGAAGCCGGGCGAGCCAGCCATTTTTTCAATTCTGCCCGCAGGCCTTGAGCACACGGGCATGCACTGCATCCACCGTCCAGCGGTTCAGGCAGGCCATGGGAGCCTCGGTGTTGGTGCAGTGATTGACGGGCCTGGCAGGAGTGTCGCAGGGCTGGCAACTGAGGCGCGGCTCGCGCAGGAGGTCGAATTTTTCACCATGCCAGACGGGGTCCCAACGCGGCGAGGAGGGGCCGATCAAGATGACGCCGGGGGTGCCGCAGGCGGTGGCCAGATGCATGGGGCCGGAGTTGTTGCCAATGTAGAGGCGGGCGCCGGCGATCACGCGAACCAGGTCGTCCAGGGAGCTGGTTTGGACCTGCTGCACGGTGTCATCCAGCCCTGCCTCATGACCTTGAACAATCCAGCGCACCGGATGGGTCTGCGCGAGGCGGTTGGCAAGCCCGATGTAGTTTGGCAGGGGCCAGCGCTGGTACTCGCGGCTGCCGCCCGCATGAATGACGATGGCCTGCGACCGGTCCGTGCCAAAGGCGGTGAGGTCCGGCGGCGGCATGCTGTCCGGCAGGGCGAAACCGGCCTTGGCGATGCGCCAGTTATGGGTGGCGACCGGCTCGGTCAGCACAGGATCAACACGCGTGTGCAGCAGGCGGTTGAGCCGGACGTGCTGGGTGGCCGGGCCGACACAGGTTTTAGCACCGCTGAGCCGCGCCAGAAGGTGGGCCACACTGCCCTGGTCGTCGCCAAGGAGGCAGGCGTCCGGCCGGAGGGCGCGTATCTGGGCTGCCAGACTGAGGAGCTGCCAGGGCCTGCGCCAAGCGCCATTGAACTTTGCTGTCTCAAAAACGCGCAGCTCCACCTGCGGGGCGCACACCTCATACAGGCGTGCGGCGGTGGGGCTGGTCAGGAGCACGAGACGCCAGCCCGGGTGTGCCGCGAGAAGCGACTGCACGACCGGAAGGAACACGACGTTGTCGCCGAGTTGGTTCACCTTGAAGATGAGCAGCGTCATGGATGTGCGACCTTTTCCCCAAGCGTGAGAAGCATGCAACGACTACTGTCATGAATGCCTCGACGCCCGCCCTTCCACACGACATGAGCCGTCCGCGCATCTCCACCTGGGCCACCCTGACGCTGCTGGCAGCCAGCCTGACACTGCTGCTGGTGGTGCAGCCGTATGCGGCGGGTTACGGGCACTTCCGCCGCACGCTGCTGGCGGAGATGGTGATGCGGTGGAAGGACGCGACCTGGCAGCATGGCGCGCTGATGCCGCTAATCGCAGGTTTTCTGGTCTGGAGGCGGAGGGAGGAGCTGGCGAGGCTGCCGGTGACCTCCAGCCGATGGGGGCTGGGGCTGGTCCTGTGCGGGCTGCTGTTCTACTTGGCCGGGTTCCGGGCGAACAGCTTTTACTGCGGCTACATGGCGGTGATGATGCTGCTGGCGGGGGCCTCCCTATGGGTGCAGGGGGTGGAGCGCAGCAAGCTGCTGCTGTTTGCATGGCTGATGCTGGGCTTCATGTGGCCGCTGCCGTTTTTGGAGGAGAGCATCGGCTACAGGATGCGGCTGGTCATGGTGCAGACGACGGGGTTTGTGCTGAACGCGGCGGGGGTGGACGCCCTGGTGTCCGGCACCGCGCTGCAGTCCATGCCTGATCTGGCAACGGGCCGGAACGCGGGTGATCTCTTCAGCGTGGGGATAGCGGCGCCGTGCTCCGGGATGCGCTCGTTGTTTGCGCTGCTGGTGGTGGGGGCGCTGTTCAGCTATTTCCGCCAGCGGGCGATGTGGCGCCGGGCGGCGCTGTTCAGCACGATCCTGCCGATTGCGATTGTGGCGAACATGGTGCGCATTTTGGTGCTGATCTTTGCCGCGATGGCCTTTGGCCAGAAGTGGGCGATCGGGGATGTGGAAAAGGAGGTGTCCGCGTTCCATGAGATCACGGGCATTGTGGTCTTTCTGGTGGCGCTGGCCCTGCTGCAGGGCTTCTCCTGGCTGCTGAACTGCGCCTGCGGCGGCTTCAACTTCAAACGCTCCCGCGTGGTGTCGCGCCAGGTGGTGTCCCCTGCCCCATGATTCTGCGATCTTTCATTCTCCTGACGCTGTGCGGCATGACGATGCTGCTGTGCCAGTTTGCCCCGCCGGCAAAGGGGGGGACGGAGGCCGGGGTGCTGGCGGAACTGCCACGCGTGGCGGGTGACTTTGTGGGTGAGAGCGAGCCGCCCGGTGAGCGTGAGCTGGAGCTGCTGCCCGCCGACACGATCCTGATCAAGCGCGCGTACCGCACGCCGGGCCGCAGCGTGGAAAACCGCGACCTGGTGCAGGCGTCCCTGGTGATCGCAGGGAGCGACAGCCGAAGCATCCACCGCCCGGAGGTGTGCCTGGACGGGCAGGGCTGGACGGTGACTGACGCACGCACGCGTGATGTGACGCTGAACTCCGGCGCGGTGCTGAGCGTGCGGGACCTTTCCATCGAACGGGAGCTGCTGCAGAGGGACGGGACGAAGGTGCCGCTGCGCGCACACTATGTGTACTGGTATGTGGGGACGGATGTGAGCACGCCGAGCAATATGGAGCGGCAACTGATGACCCTGGCGGACAACATTTTCCGCAACATGAACCACCGCTGGGCCTACCCCTCCGTGATGGCACGGGTGACGGACAACTTCACCCCTGAGCAAAGCGGGGAACGCCGCCGGAGTGATGCGGAGACGGTAGCGATGCTGCTGGACCTGATCCGGACGGTGGCGCCGAAATTCCAGAAGAGCCTCATGACCCCGTCCTTGTCCTTATCCTCGACCCCGTCTCTGCCCCAGCCGCCATGAAGCAGGCGCTCATCCACCGCATTTGGAAGGTGATCTTCAAGACCTTCCGCAAGAAGCGCTTTGCCCAGTTTGTGGACCGGGTGCGGCCGCAGGCGCAGGACAGGGTGCTGGATGTCGGGGGCTACCCCTCCACGTGGGAGGGGAACCAGCATCTGGTGGCGGAGATCCACATTGCCAATGTGCATGCCATCGAGCCGCCGACGGAACCAGGGAACCTGCGGTTTCTGGTGGCGGATGGCTGCGCGATGCCACAGGGGGACGGCGCGTTTGACATCGTTTTTTCCAACAGTGTGATCGAGCATGTGGGGGATTTCGAACGGCAGAGGGCTTTTGCCGGGGAGATGCTGCGCCTGGGCGGCCGGCTGTGGGTGCAGACGCCGGCGCAGGAGTTCTGGATCGAGCCGCACTACATGACGCCGTTCATCCACTGGCTGCCGGTGGCGTGGCGGCTGCGGCTGGCGCGGAATTTCAGCGTGTGGGGCTGGCTGACACGGCCGAATGAGAAGGAGGTGGCTGCCTTTGTGAACGACATCCGGCTGCTGACCCACGCGGAGATGGTGCAAATCTTCCCGGGGTGTGAGATCCTGCGGGAAAAGGTGTGCCTGGGGCTGTTCACGAAAAGCTACATCGCCGTGAGAACGCCGTGATCGAGCGCCTCCATGCCCACCTGCGCCCGATGGGCCGTGCCGCAGTGGCCTACTCCGGCGGGGTGGACAGCACTGTGGTGCTGAAGGCGGCGCTGGATGCGCTGGGGGCGGAGAATGTGGTGGCGCTGCTGGCGGTGTCCGCCAGTCTGCCGCAGAGCGAGAAGGAGGAGGCCGTGGCGCTGGCGCGGGGCCTGGGGGCACGGGTGGAGATGCTGGGAACGGAGGAGACAAGCGACCCAGCCTACCAGGCGAACGCGCCGAACCGCTGCTACTTCTGCAAGAGCCATGTGTACGCCACGCTGCGCGAGTTTGCCAAGGGGCATGACTTTCCCCACGTGCTGGACGGGATGAACGCGGAGGACACGCTGGACGTGCGGCCGGGCCGGGCGGCCGCGCGGGAGCTGGAGATCCTGAGCCCGCTGCATGAGCTGGGTTTCAGCAAAAGGGATGTGCGGGAGACGGCCAGGGCGCTGGGACTGCCGAACTGGGACAAGCCGGCGGCGGCGTGCCTGGCCTCCCGCGTGCCATACGGGGTGCGGGTGACGCCGCGGCTGCTGTCCCAGATCGAGCGGGCGGAGGGGGCGCTGCATGAGCTGGGGCTGCGCGAGCTGCGGGTGAGGCACCACGGGGATGTGGCGCGGCTGGAGGTGCCGGAGGCGGACCTGCCGCGCGTTTTGCAGCGGCGGGAGGAGATCACGCAGGCGCTGCGCGGGGTGGGGTACATTTATGTGACGCTGGATCTGGCGGGGCTGCGGTCCGGCAGCCTGAACGAGGTGCTGAAAGCCCGCGCGGCGGGGACAGCGACACCATCACGATCATGAACGAGGACAAGCTGCGCGATCTGCTGACGCAGGTGAGCGAGGGTACGCTGCCCGCCGGGCAGGCGCTGGAGAAGCTGCGCATGCTGCCCTATGCGGAGGCGGGGCAGGTGCTGGCGGACACGCACCGGGTGATCCGGCAGGGCTTCCCCGAGGCGGTGTATGCGGAGGGCAAGACGCTGGAGCAGATGACGGACGCGCTGGCGGCGCTGGTGAGCGCCCATGGCTGCGCGCTGGCGACGCGGGTGCCCGTCGAGGCGGGGGTGCTGCTGCAGCAGCGCTTTCCAACGGGGAGGCATGACCCGGTCTCCCGCCTGTACCGTGTGGGCCAGATGAAGCAGGTGTCAGAGAGCGCCGAGGTGGCCGTGGTAAGCGCCGGGACCTCCGATCTGCCGGTGGCGGAGGAGGCGGCGCAGACGCTGGAGTTCGCGGGAGTACGGGCATGGCGCTGCAATGATGTGGGAGTGGCGGGGCTGCACCGGCTGCTGGCGAAGGTGGAACGCCTGCGCGCGGCGAGGATCGTGATCGTGATAGCCGGCATGGAAGGCGCATTGCCGAGCGTGGTGGGGGGGATCGTGGCGGCGCCGGTGATCGCGGTGCCGACGAGCGTGGGCTACGGGGCGAGCCTGAAGGGGATCTCCGCGCTGCTTGGAATGCTGAACTCCTGCGCAAGCGGGCTGACGGTGGTGAACATCGACAACGGTTTCGGGGCGGCGATGGCAGCGATCCGATGCCTGAATGTGACTGCGGCACAATGAATTTAAATTCAAGGGCGTGTCGGATTATTCAGTATATAATATAATATTTACAATTTAAAGCTCGCTTGCCCGTTGAATTGTCATAGATTTAATAAATTTATGAACCTGAGCAAGTTTCTCTGCCTGACCCTTTTGTCCCTGACTGTGACCGCGCGCGCGGTGCCTGTGACGGTGCAGGGGCTGGACAACAATGGCGAAATCGGGACCTACAACATCGGCGGACAAAACTACTGGTGGATGTGCATCGAGCCAGGGACGCCTGAATTGACCGCGACGATCTCGGCGGAGATGATCTCTTTCATCGAGGGATGGGACCAGCAAAACACGCAGCGCCTGACCATGTACCAGGGCATTCCAGGGTATGAGACGACGATCCTGCCGAAGCAGGTGGCGGTGATGAGCTACGTGCTGGACGCGTACCTGCCGTGGAGCACGATGGCGGGGACTTCGGGCCGTTTCATCGAGCAGGACAGCAATGCCGGGAACTTCGGGAACGACCACCTCTTCTACAACAGCATGATGGTGGTGCAGAACTTCCTGGCGGAGACTTATGGGAAGGCGGTGAAGACGGACTTCACCACGATGACGGACTACGACAACTACTTCGACGGGGCGGCAGTGGGAGATCCGGACGCGCTGGCGGCGCGCTCGCTGCTGTTTCAGCAGATTCTCGACGATATTGAGGCGAAGGATGGGACGAACTTTTTCGACACTTACACGGCGCAGCACGGCTACATGGTGATCAACACCCTGTTTGGTGAGAACGCGCCGGAAAACTGGCAGGACGGGCTGATCATTTACTCCCTGGCGCCAGTGCCTGAGCCTGGGGGGGCACTGCTGATCGCCTCCTGCGGGATGGTGTGGCTGCTGCGCCGTCGGCGGCTGCGGCATCATTCCTGATTCCTGAGCGGGAAACGACCGGGCCATGGGCCTGTGATTGGTGAGACATGTCCCTGGAAGACACGCTGTATCCGCTGCTGAAGCTGTATGAGGCGGCGCCCCGGCCGGTGAAGTCGCTGGCCGGACGGGCGTACCGTGCGATCCCTGCCGCATGGCGGTATGGGGCGGGCTATGTGCGCTTCCAAAGAGAGGCCCGGGAGGTGGAGGGATGGGACGCGGACACGATCCGGCGGTATCAGGTGAGGGCATTGCGTGAGTCGCTGATGGCGGCGGGCAAGGCGCGGTTCTATGCGGAGAGATTTGCGGCGTGCGGCGTGGAGCCGGCGAAGTTTGAGGCGCTGGAGCAACTGGGGGACTACCCTTTGCTCACCAAGCAGGACCTGCTGCAGCACCGGGAGGAGATGGTGAACCCGGAGCTGGACGCGGGACAGCGGCTGTACATCACGACGGGGGGATCGAGCGGGGTGCCGGTGGGCTTTTACCTGCACAAGGGGGTGAGCCGGCCGAAGGAGCAGGCGTACCTGGAGGCGCAGTGGGCACGGCGCGGCTACCGGGCGGGGGACCGGGTGGCGGTGGTACGGGGGGGCGTGACCTCCAGCCGGGCGGACGGGGAGATAAGCTCGTTCGACGCGGCACGGAACTGGCTGATTTTGTCCTCGTATCATCTGACGCCGGAGCGGCTGCCGGAGTATGTGGCGGCGCTGAACCGGTTTCGCCCGCAGCATTTGCACGCGTACCCGAGCGCGGCGCTGCTGCTGATGCACCTGGGGGCGAGGCTGGACTTTCAACTGACGAGCGTGCTGTGCGGATCCGAGCGGCTGGGGAAAGAGCAGCAACGGCAGCTGGAGGCGCATTTCGGCGCGCCGGTGACGCACTGGTACGGGCACAGCGAGCGGGTGGTGCTGGCGGCGCAGGGGCGGAGGTCCAACGCGCTGTATTTCTGCCCGACGTATGGGT
This sequence comes from uncultured Prosthecobacter sp., assembly GCA_964588755.1. Taxonomy (GTDB): domain Bacteria; phylum Verrucomicrobiota; class Verrucomicrobiia; order Verrucomicrobiales; family Verrucomicrobiaceae; genus Prosthecobacter. The sequence continues at coordinate 21,703 of CAZPSQ010000035.1, forward strand.
TTGTGGAACTGGGGCCGCCGGACGCGGGGGGGAACCGGGAGATCATCGGCACGTCTTTTCACAATCATGTGATGCCGCTGGTGCGCTACCGGACGGGGGACCACGCGCGGCTGCTGGAGGGCGCGGAGAGGGAGTTTGCGTGGCCGGCGATCGGGGAGGTCATCGGGCGCGACTATGAGTTTCTGGTGGGCCACGGAGGGCGGCGGGTGTCGTTGACGGCGATCAATCTGCATGAGCATTTTTTCACGCATCTGCTGGCGCTGCAGTTCCGCCAGACGGAGGCCGGGGCCGCCACAGTGTGCTATGTGCCGACGCCGGGCTTTGACGCCGCCACCCTGGAGCGGGTGAAGACGGCGCTGCAACGCAAGCTGGGGGATGATTTTCAACTGCATTTTGAACGGGTGAACGAGGTGGAGCGGACCCCGACGGGGAAACACCGCTGGCTGATCACCAGCCTGAAGGACGGAGGAAAAATCTGACGATGTGCTCGATTGCCGGTTTGATGAACTGCGGCGACGCCGCGCTGCTGGAGAAGATGTCATCCCTGATGCTGCACCGCGGGCCTGATGGAAAAGGGCTGCGGTGGTTCGAGGAGGCCGGCGGCGGGCTGGCGCACAACCGGCTGGCGATTGTGGATCTGACGGACCAGGGCGCGCAGCCGATGGCCACACGCGATGGGCGGCACTGGATTGTCTTCAACGGGGAGATCTACAATCATCGTGAGCTGAGGGTGGAACTGGAGGCGCGCGGGCATGTGTTTCATTCCACCAGCGACACGGAGGTGCTGCTGGCGGGACTGGTGGAGTGGGGGGAGTCCTGCCTGGACCGGCTCAACGGCATGTTTGCCTTTGCCTGGCTGGACCGCACCAGCGGGAGACTCTTTGGCGCGCGGGATCATCTGGGGATCAAGCCGCTGTATTACGCGCAGGCGGGCGGGGGGCTGGCGTTTGCCTCGGAAATCAAGGCGCTGCTGGCATGCCCGTTCATCAAGGCGGAGCGTGATGATGGGGCGATGCGCAACCCGGCGCGCTTTCAGCTTTCTCCGAGCACGGGTTTCAAAGGCATCCAAAAGCTGCCGCCGGGGCATTGCCTCACCTGGCAGGACGGGCGGCTGGAGGTGCGTCCCTACTGGAGCATCCGGCCCACCGAGACGCTGCGTGATGAGGGGGCGGCCACTGAGGAGATCGGGCACCTGATCGATCTGGCCGTGAAGCGCCAGATGGTGGCGGATGTGCCGGTGGGCACCTTTCTGAGCGGCGGCCTGGACTCGTCGCTTATCAGCGCGCTGATGCGGCAGGAGAGCACGGGGCCGATCGAGGCATTCACGATCAAGTTTTCCGCACAGGACCAGAAGTTTGAACAAGCGTCAGAGGATGTGATGTATGCGCGGCGTGTGGCGCGTCAGTTTGACCTGCGGCTGCATGAGTTTGAGGTGGAGCCGAAGATCGTGGATCTGCTGCCCAAGATGGTGTGGCACCTGGATGAGCCGCTGTCGGACCCGGCGGCCATCAACACCTACCTGATCTCCCAGGCGGCGCGTGACATGGGAATCATTGTGCTGCTGAACGGCGTGGGCGGGGATGAGGTCTTTGGCGGCTACCGCAAGCACCTGGCCTGCGCGCGGGCGGGCCAGTACCAGGAGATCGCACCCGCCTGGGCACGATCGATGATCCAAAATGTGGCGGGCAGGCTGCCGGTGGCCACTGCTCGCCGCGGGCTGCTGCCTGTGCGGATGCTGAAACGCTTCCTCAGCTACGCCTCCCTGCCGGAGGCGGAGCGGTATCTGGCGTCCGACCTCTCGCTGAACCCGCAGGGTTATGCGGAGCTGTATGGCGGCGCGGACTACCACCAGTCCCACTTCTGGCGGCAGCAGAGCGCCACCCTGGCGACGCCGGGGCTGGACTACCTGACGCGGATGTGCCTGAACGACACGCGGGTGTTTCTGCCAGAGCACAACCTGACCTACAGTGACAAGGCATCCATGGCGGCCAGCATTGAGACGCGTCCGCCGCTGGTGGACAAGGACGTGGTGACAGCGATGTTCCGCGCCGGTCCGAACCTGCGCATCAAGGGCGGCGTGCAGAAGCATCTGCTCAAGCGGATTGGCCTGCGCCACCTGCCGCGCGATGTGGTGCATCGACCGAAGGCCTCCTTCAACTCGCCGCTGAGGTCTTGGATCCGTGGCGCCCTGCGCGGCATCGTGGATGATCTGCTGTCAGACACCCAGGTGAAGGCGCGGGGACTTTATGATCCCAAGATCGTGCGCCGCATGATTGCCAATGACCGCGCGGGAACCGAGGACCACAGCATGTGGATCTGGACCCTGCTGACGACGGAGATCTGGCACCGCACCTTTTTGGATCGTCAGCCGACTGGACCTGTGAGCCTTGGCTAGACCAGTTTTCGCCGCAGGATGCGGGTGCTTGCGAAATGAGAGTGCCCTGGTTATGTTCAACTCATGAGCGCGGCGGTTCTACATCTCTTGAACACCATCAAACAGCTTTCGGTGAGTGAACGCCTGGAACTGCACCATGCCATCGCAGACACGGTGCCGATGGGTGATGACCTGACCGATGATGATTTTGCAGCACTGGCTGCGGAGTCATTCAGGGTGCTTGATGAGGAAGAGGAGGGACATGCTGCCTAGACGTGGAGAGGTGTGGCAGGTGGATTTTGGCATTGCCCAGAAAGTCCGCCCGGCCCTCGTCATGAGCATTCCCTATGGCGATGCGGACCGCGCGCTGGTTGGTGTGATCCCCCATACAACGGCAACACGAGGATCACAGTTCGAGGTTGCGGTGCCATTGGCTGGCCTCAAAGAGGGTGCGTTTTTGGTGCAGGGTCTTCAAGCACTGCCACCCAGGTTTTTTTCTCCGCCGCATGGCCGTGCTCACGCCAGTGCAAATGACTGAAGTCGAGGAATGCCTCCTGAAGTGGCAGGGGATCGTCCGATAACACCTACGAAGCAGACCGCCTGACGGCTGGCAGATCTGCGAACACGTTTATCCCATGGGTTTGAGCGCCAGCCTTGATCTTTGCTGAAGGAATGAAACAAATTGCCCAATACCAGGACGGACGTCTCGAACTGCAGGACGTGCCAGTGCCAGTGCCGCCGCCGGGTGGAATCTTGGTCCGGACGACATGTTCGGTCATCTCACCAGGAACGGAGCGGATGAAGGTGGAGCAGGCGCGGATGTCGCTGCTGCAAAAGGCCAAGGCACGGCCGGACCAGGTGAAGAAGGTCATCGACACGGCGAAGACCCTTGGATGGAAGGCGGCGATGGAGAAGGTGCGCAACCGCCTGGAGTCGCCGACGCCGCTGGGGTATTCGGCAGCAGGTGTGGTGGCGGCGGTGGATGAACTCAACACACGTTTCCGCGTGGGGGACCGGGTGGCCTGCGGCGGGGCGGAGTGCGCCTTTCATGCGGAGATGATCGCGGTGCCGGATCTGCTGGCGGCACCCGTGCCGGAAGGCGTGGAGGACTGGCAGGCGGCCTACACCACGCTGGGTTCGATTTCGATGGAGGCGGTGCGGCAAAGCGGCGCGCGGCTGGGAGAGCGTGTGCTGGTGATGGGCCAGGGACTGGTGGGCCTGCTGGCGACCAGTCTGCTGAAGGCTTCCGGCGCACGCGTCATGGGAGTGGATTTTGTGCAGAGTCGGCTGAACACCGCCTTAGCCATGGGTGCGGAGCGGGTGGTGCATCCGGGACAGTCGAAGCTGGAGGATGAGGTGCGTGCCTGGACGAACGGCCAGGGTGTGGACGCTGTGCTGCTTTGTGTGGGCGGCAAAGGGCGCGACGCCGCGGACTCGGCCATCGCCTGCCTGCGTGATCGTGGGGTGATGGTGATCGTGGGCATTTATGACGCGGAGCTTTCGTGGAAGACGGCCTACATGAAGGACATCCAGGTGCGCTACTCCCGCAGCTATGGTCCCGGCCGCTACGATCCGCAGTATGAGTGGGGCGGTCAGGACTACCCCATCGGCCATGTGCGCTGGACGGAGAACCGGAACTTCGAGGCCTGTCTGGAGCTGATGCGGACGGGGCAGCTTGACTTGAAGCCGGTGACAACGCGGCGTGTGAAGTTTGAGGGTGTCTGCGCTGTGTATGACCAGCTCGAAGGCGAGGTGGGGATTGTCATCGAATACCATGACGAACGGAGCATGACGAACGGCGAACGCAGAATGACGCATGGCGAATGCCCCAAGACGTCAGAGCATGTGTCACGTGCGCCCTGCGCGCGGCTTGATGTGATCGGCGCGGGGAACTTTGCGCGGACGATGCTGCTGCCACATTTGAAGGACAAGATCGCGCTGGGGACGATTGTGAATGCCACGGGGCTAAGCGCGCGGCATGTGAAGGAGAAGTTTGGCTTTGCGAACCCGGAGGCGGACGCAGGAAAGGTCTTTGAAGGTGATGCGGGCCTCCAGCCTGCGTCGGCGGAAAGCTGCGCTGTGATGATCGGCACCCGCCATCATCTCCACGCCCCTCTTGTTTTGCAGGCGCTGCGAACCGGGAAACAGGTGTTTGTGGAGAAGCCGCTCTGCCTGACGCGCGAGGAGCTGACGCAGATTGATGAGGCCATGCAGTCCACCCATGGCAGTGTGATGGTGGGCTTCAACCGGCGCTTTGCCCCCGCAACGGCGGCCATGATGGAGGCGCTGAAGGCGGTGCCGGGACCGAAGACGCTGGCGTTTCATGTGAACGCGGGGGCGCTGGCACCGGATCATTGGTATGCCAATGTGGCGGAGAGCGGCGGACGTGTGCTGGGGGAGGCGTGCCACTTTTTTGACTTTGCGTGCCATGTGCTTGGCAAGCCGGTGCTGGTGACGGCGCAGACGGTGGGACGGCCCAAGGCGCCGGACTCGGTGACGGCGCAGATCGAATTTGCAGACGGCTCGTCGGCGCAGATCATTTACTCGGCGGAGGGTGACTCCGCGTTTCCGAAGGAGTCTTTCCGGGTGTTTGCCAGCGGGATTGTGGTGGAGTGTGAGAACTTCATGACGTTGTCGATTTTCCGGAAGCGGAAGGAGACGGTGAGGAAGTTTGCGTCGAAGGGACACGCGGAGGAGATGGCGGCATGGCTGGGCTTTTTGAAGGAGGGCAAGGCGCATCCCCTGCCCTACCCGGAGGCACGGCAAAGCATGCGCCTGACATTTGCGGCGCTGGAATCCATCCGCCAGGGAGGCAGCGTCTGCCTGTGATCAAAGCGAGCGGCAAAATGGGCTGGTATGCGCAGCGCCTGCGCGCGATGAGCGTGGGCGAGATGGCGCGACGTGTGGTGGAGCGCTGGCACCGCTGGCGGGAGCCTGCGCAACTGAGGAGCATAGCACGGGCAGCCTGGGACGGAGAATTCACGGACTTCCCCAAGCTGCCGTGGCAGGAAGCGGTGCCGCCGGAGCTGCGCAGGCAACTGGCGGTGGATGCGGAAAAACTGGCGCGCGGTGAATGGGTGCTGTTTGGCTGGAAGAAGGTGGAGGTGGGCGCACCGCCGTGCTGGCACCGCGATGCAACGCTGGGCGTGGTGATTGATCCAGACACTGCCGGCAAGAGGCTGGACCACCGGCATCTGGCGCACGGAGCGGACGCGCGCGCCATCTGGGAGATCAACCGCTGGGCGGAGATGACGCGCATGGCGATGCACAGCGCGCTGAACGGGGACGTGCATGCCATCCGGGTGGCGCAACTGTGGCTGGAGGACTGGTGTGACCGCAACGCGCCCGGGGAGGGCATCAACTGGACAAGCGCGCTGGAGGCGGGGCTGCGGCTGATGAATTTCTGCTGGTTCGACGCGCTGGTGCGCGGCTGCAACGACCCGGAACTGGCGCACCGGCAGGATGAGCTGACGGCGCGCATCGTGCCGCCTCATGCGTGGTGGGTGTGGCGCCGCCGCTCGTTTGGCTCATCGGCCAACAACCATCTCATTGGCGAAGTGGCCGCGCTGGTGATGGCGGCGCGGCGATGGCCGGCGCTGCAGGCGACCATAGGCACGCCAGCACAGTTGTGGAAGCCGCTGGAGGGCGAGCTGCTGCGGCAGTTTCACGTGGATGGCGGCAATCGTGAGCAGGCGCTGCATTACCATCTCTTTGCCTGGGAGATGATCTGGCACGCGGGCCGGGCGGCGGATGGCCTGCATGGTGAAGCCCTTGAACGCCTGCGGGATGCGGCGCAGTTTTTTGTGAATGTGGCAGAAGCACCGGAAGGCTGGGACTATGGCGACTCTGACGACGCCCAGGTGCTGCCGCTGGCGCTGAAACGGAAAAGCGCGGTGGCGGAGCTGCGTGGCTGGCTGCTGGGCAAACCTGAGGGGACCGCGCTGCGATACTGGCTGGGCGAGCCACCGAAGGGTGTGAAGCCCCCGACGCGCAGCCTGTGGCATGCGCACCCCGAGAGCGGCATGGCAGTCTGGCGTGACGCACGCTGGACGGTGCGTGCAGATGCATCCCCCCTGGGCTTCAGCAGCATGGCGGCGCATGGGCACCTGGATGCCCTGCATGTGTCACTGTGGATCGAGCAACAGCCGCTGGTGATCGACCCCGGGACGGGGGCGTACTACAGCGATGCCGCACTGCGTGGCGAGCTGGCCGCCTGGGAGGCCCACAACGGACCGGTGCCGGTAGCGGGCCGTGCCACGCCACAGCGGATGGGGCCTTTTCTGTGGGCCAAACATCATGCCGTGCCGGAGCTCAGCCTCAGCGACGGCACCTGCGCGATGCGCCTTGAGTGCGAAGGCCAGGAGGTGCGGCGCGGTGTGTGTGCGGCGCATGGGCAGGTGGAGATCTGCGATGATGTGGGAGGCAGCACCCCGCATGTGGTGACCTGGCAGCTGGCCCCAGGCTGGCAGGTGCAGCAGGAGGGCAGCGGTGCCTTCCTCTGTGTGCATGAGGAAGGGCTGAGGGTGCATGCCACGCTGAGTGGCGCTGCGGTGGAGAAGTGTGAACTGGTGGAACGGAAGGCGTCCCCATGCTTCCGCGAAGTGTTACACACGCAGGCCATCCGAGTAGCGTTTCAGGGCAGGCTGACCACGGTGTGGCGGCATGGGGAGTGAGCTGGAAGCCCAGTGTGAAGGCGACAAAAGCGCGGGTATGAACCCCGCGCTTTTTTTGTTTTTTGCGGTGCGTCCGACGGCCAGCACCGAGCAGGGAGCACAGCCCTGCCCTGTGGCACGCATCCAGAAAAAACAAAGGACGGACTCGCGTCCGCCCTTTGAAGGTCTTTGAGGTGTGCTGCTGAGATCTTAGATCTCCTCGCCCACGGCGTAGCGTACGAAGCGGCGCACAATGAGGTTTTCACCCAGCTCGGTGATCTTGCCCTTGATCAGGTCGCGGACGCTCACGTCCGGGTTCTTGATGAAGGGCTGCTCAAGGAGGCAGTTGTCGGCGTAGAACTTCTCCATCTTGCCGTCCACGATCTTGTCCACGATGTTGGCGGGCTTGCCCTTGACGAGCTCGGCGCCGATCTCGCGCTCCTTGGCGACGAGGTCGGCAGGGATGTCTTCGCGCTGGAGGAAGCGGGGGTTGGAGGCGGCGATGTGGAGGGAGATGTCCTTCACCAGGGCCTGGAAGTTCTCGTTGCGGGCGACGAAGTCGGTCTCGCAGTTGACTTCGATGAGCACGCCGATGCGGCCTGCCATGTGGATGTAGGAGGCGATGATGCCTTCCTTGGTCTGGCGGTCGGCCTTCTTTTCAGCCTTGATGGTGCCCTTCTTGCGAAGGATGGTTTCGGCCTTTTCGAGGTCGCCGTCGGCTTCCTTGAGGGCGGCTTTGCATTCCATCATGCCTGCGTTGGTCTTTTCACGCAGGGCCATGACGACTTTAGCGGAGATTTCAGCCATGTGTCAGGTTGTGGGGATAGGGATTGAAAATTACTGCTTCTTCGCCTCGGCAGTGGCGACGATCACAGGATCAATCAGCTTCTGCAGGATGATGCGGATGGAGCGGATGGCGTCGTCGTTGGCGGCGATGGGGTAGTCGATGATGTTCGGGTCGGCGTTGGTGTCCACCAGGGCCACGATCGGGATGTTCAGGCGGCGGGACTCATGGACGGCGATGTGCTCGCGGGCGGAGTCCACGATGACGACGGCGTCGGGCTTGCCGCCCATGTTGCGGATGCCGCGGAGGTTGCGCTCCAGCTTGATGCGCTCGCGGTTGAGGGAGGCGAGCTCCTTCTTGGACATGAGCTTGAACTCAGGCTTGTTCTCGATGTCCTCAAGGTAGTTGAGACGGGCGATGCTCTTCTTGATCGTCTCCATGTTGGTGAGCGTGCCGCCCAGCCAGCGATGGTTCACGTAAAACTGGCCGCATGCTTCAGCAGCCTGCTTGATGGCTTCCTGCGCCTGGCGCTTGCAGCCGACGAAGAGGATCTTTTTGCCTTTGCGGGCGAGGTCAGCCAGGAAATCGGCGGCCTTGTCGATCTGGGGGATCGTTTCCTCGATGTTGAGGATGTGAATCTGGTTCTTGGAGCCCATGATGAACTTCTTCATCTTGGGGTTCCAACGCTTGGTCTGGTGACCGAAGTGGACGCCGGCTTCGACGAGCTCGGCAAGGATCTGTGTGGACATGTGTGCTGATCTAAGGTGCCTGATCTTCCGCACTTCTTGGGGACAAGAAGCTCAGCCTTTGAGGGCTGATCCGGTTGAACGGGCTGGGGGTGAATCCTTTGGCTAGGTCAACATGACCCGGCGAAAGGGGGGCGCGATGTTACCGGCATCCGCTTGAGCGGCAAGCAGTTTTTCCGTGCCGTTTCCGCCTCCGACGCGCCATTTCGTCACTTCTTTTTGGCTGGAGCAGGTGCTATGGCGGTGGGTCCGTAACTCGTCGGATCGCTCAAAAGACGGGGCTTTTCGAAAACGGACAACTTGTCATCCTGAGTCTTGAGCCAGGCATCGAGCTGTCCGCCGAGACGGGCAAGCTCCCCTTGATGAGCGGGATCGGCGGCCAGATTGCGCTGCTCATGGGGGTCGGTTTCCAGGTCGTAAAGCTCCTGGGCGGGGCGGGCGTGGTAGCGTTTGAGGATCTGGGCGGCCTGTGGGTCGGTCCTGGCCTTGTCCTCCCAGGTGGAGAAAAAGGCGCGCTGGCCGAGCCTGACCGGAAGGTCGATGTGGGTGGTGAAGGCGAAGTCGGGGTGGAGATTGCGAATGTATTTCCACCGATCGTCGCGGACGGTGCGCAGCGGGTAGATATTGAACCGGCCGTCGTTGCTGTGGGTGGTGAAGAGGAGGTCGCGGTGCGTCCCTGTTTCCCCCTTCAGCACGGAGAGGAAAGACCGGCCGTCGATGCCCGCAGGGGGGCTGCCGCCACCGGCCTCCAGAAGGGTGGGGAGAAAATCCGTCCACTGCACCATGGCGCGGCTGCGGCTGCCGGGCTGGACGACTCCCGGCCAGGAGACAATCAATGGCACGCAGACGCCGCTCTCGTAACCGTTCCATTTGCCAAAGGGCCACTGGGCGCCGTGGTCGGCGCTGAAGAGCACCAGGGTATCCGCACCGAGATGCTGGCGGGCTGCGGCGACCACGATGCCGAGGTCGTCATCAGCCTTGGTCACGGCGGCGGCGTATTTGGCACGCCATGCGCGGGTTTGGGGCGTGTCGATGCTGCCAGCGGGGAGGGTGAGCTGGGTGCCATCGTAGCCGAGGTCTTTTTCCGGCCAGGGGACATGGGGCCAGTTGGTGCCGACCATGAAGCAGAGGGGCTTTGCGTCCTCCCTGGGCCGTTTTTGCAGCCATTCGACCGCATTGGGGATGCTCTTGTGCTGGTGGAAGCCGTCATCCGCAAAGTGATCAAACCCGTAGTCCGGTGTGTGCTTGTAGTGGGAAACCTTGCCAAAGGAGACGACCTCATATCCTGCCTCCTGGAAATAAGCGGGCCACTTCTTGATCTCCGCCCTCGGCCTGGCGTGGTTGGCCTCCGCGCCGTTGCGCGCGGGCATAAGCCCGGTGAGCAAGGCCGCGCGGCTGGGCGCGCAGCTGGGCGAGGCGACATAGGCGCGCTCAAACGTCATGCCGACATCCGCCAGCTTTTGCATGTTGGGCGTGCGGATGACTTTTTCGCCGTAGGGCGAGCAGTCGAGCTGGCTTTGGTCGTCGGTGAGGAAGACGAGGATGTTGGGCTTGGGGGCGGCGTGAAGGCCGCAGACAAGGAGGACGAAACAAGCAAAAACGAATTTCATGGCAGTGATTTTCTCCATTCCAAAATGACCTTCTTCAAACGGCCCGCCCTATGGGGATCGGTGGCAGCACGATTGGTCGTCTCATTGGCATCCTCCACCAAGTTGTAGAGCTCGGCCTGGGTACCATCAGCGTTGATGAGGAGCTTCCAGTCGCCATCGCGGATGGCGAGGTTGGGAGATTTGGCGTTGGGTTCTTTGGGGTAGGGGAAGCCGCCTTTGACCTTGCCTGCCTCGCCGGGCTTGCGGCCGTATTCCCAGAGGAGGGGCTTTTGGCGCGGGCGCTTGTCGCCTTTGAAGACGGCGCTCATGTCTTCGCCGTCGGAGGCGCTGGCCGGGGGCTGGATGCCTGCGAGGGCGCACAGGGTGGGCATGAAGTCCACGCTGCTGACGACGGTGGTTTCGTTGACTGTGCCAGCGGGCACGATGCCGGGCCAAGTGACGATGAGCGGGGTGCGGATGCCGCCTTCGTAGAGGCTCCACTTCATGCCGCGCAGGCCGCCGGTGCGGGTTTTGTCAAAGGTGGGTTCGGGGCCGTTGTCGCCACAGAGGAGGGTGAGGGTGTTCGGTGGGAGAGCGCTGAGGAGGCGGCCGATTTGTTTGTCCATCTCGGTGAGGACGTCGCGATATTTTGCGGGCGGGGGGCGGTCGTCCTTGCCTACTTCGTGCGGCCAATAGGGCGTGTGCATGTCATCGAGCCACAGATTGATGAAGCATGGCTGTACCGTGTGCTGCCGCAAGAATTTGACCGACTCGTCCACCATCCAGCAGGTGCGCTCATGGCGGGGCACCTGCTGGGGTTCGCGCTTGTTTTCCCATGGAGTGGTCTTGGAGCCGAGTGCGGCGGCGGGCTCCGGGCTTTCGTAAGTGCCGAGGCCGAGATCGTAGCCGTAGGCGGCGAACTTCGGAGCCTCCGTCACATCGCGCCCGCCGCCGAGGTGCCATTTGCCGATGTGGGCGGTGGCGTAGCCTGCTTCTTTGAAAGCACGTGGCAGCGAGGGGGCCTGGGGATCCAGAAAGTCCGCCTGCCCGCACTCGCGGTTTCCGGCCTTGGTCTGCAGGTAACTGGTGATCTGCCAACGCGCGGGAAACTGCCCGGTGATGACGCCGCAGCGGGAGGGCGAGCAGATGGGAGAGGCCACATAGAACTGGCGGAACTGCGTCCCCTGCCCTGCCAGCTGGTCGATGTTCGGCGTCGGCACCTTGCCGCCGAAGCAAGAGGCGTCCGCCCAGCCGAAGTCATCGACAAAAATGAAGACCACATGGGGGCGGTCCGCCGCGCATGCGAGCGTGGCGAATGCCCAGAGGTGGAGGATGAGAGCGGCCAGACGTGTCATGCCGTGAAAACGAGCGACAGGCGAGACCTTGCACCCGTTTTCACGCATGGAGCTATCCAAAGAGCACATCTCACTGGGACTCGCCCAAGGTCGTCAGGTCGCGGTCGGTCAGGAGCTGGGTATAGCCGTGCTTCGTAGCGAGATCGAACGCGCCAGCGTGCACGCTTTTGGACTTGGGGTAGTCGATGATGAGGGCGGGCTTGCCGTCTGCCTTCAGCTTGTTCAAGAAGCCGGCCACGTAGCCGTAATCCTTCTCACCGCGCAGTTTTTTTCCAGACACGAAGAGGTCCTCCACACCGATGGCACTGATGACCGCACGATAGCTGGAATGCTCCAGGAGCTGGGAGGCGTTCTGCGGGATGACGAGGAAGTCGGCGTTTTTTGCGCGTCCGCGTTTGGCGATGGCGGCAACCCAGGTGATCATGTCCTGCCGGTAGGTCTTGCCCGTCTCGGGATTGGCGAGGTTGTCTTGCCATTTTTTGGAGGCCGCGTCGTATTCGTAGAACTCGAAGGCATCGACGATGTCCAGATAGATGCCGTCGAAGCCCTGGGCGACGACGCGGTCCACGGCGGGCAGCATGATCTGCTGCCACTCCGGGTGCCAGTAGCGCACGCGGTAGTTGCCCTTCCAGTCGGGGTTTTCAATGTTGAGGAACTTGGGCGCGGCGGCGTCTGGTTTGCCATCTTTGTCGGCATCCCATTCTTTTTTCCAATAGGGGCGGTAGTCCTCTGCCTCGCCGATGGAGACATAGGCCACGACGCGGCGGCCAGCCTTGCCTTTGCGGATGGTGTTGAGCTCGGCCGGGGTCCAGGCGCCGCCGTCGTCGGTGTTGTAGGCGGCATCCAGAACGATGAGGTCGCGGTCACAAGCGGCGAGCTTTTGCACCACACCTGCCCGCTCCGGAGCGAGGCGGTCGGCCTGGAGCACGTAGGCGAATGATTTCGGGGCGAAGTCCGTGGCAGCGATCAGGCTGCTGGCGGACATGAAGAGGGAGAGAGTGAATATCCGGCTCATAGCCATCCATCCTGGCCATTCCCGCCGCGTTCGACCAGCCTAAAAGGCCGGTTGACGCCTACCGTTTGGGGAATACCTTCAAAGCGGACGCATCAACGCATCATCATTCGTCCATATAACCCAACGAACCATCATCATGCCCCAGAGCTACATCTTCTCGTCCGAGTCCGTCGGCGAAGGCCATCCTGACAAAGTTTGCGACACCATTTCCGACGCCATCCTCGACGCCTGCCTGGCGATCGACCCGAAGAGCCGCGTGGCCTGCGAGACCTTTGCGAAGAGCAACATCGTGGTCGTCGGTGGTGAGATCACCATCCCGAAGCTGCAAAACAAAAAGAACGGCACGACCAAGCCGATCGACGAAGTGATCAACGTGGGCAAGGTGATCCGCGACGCCGTGCGCGGCATCGGCTACACGAAC
>CAZPSQ010000036.1:0-34590 GCA_964588755.1 uncultured Prosthecobacter sp.
AGCGGCGAGGCCAAGTGGGGCATCAAGCCGGATGACCTCAAAGGCAGGCTGCCGAAGCACCTGCCGGATGTGCCGGAGTTCCGCGAGGACTTTGGCAGCTACCTTGGCGAGATCCAGGCCTTCGACGCGCAGGTCGGCGCGCTGGTGAAGAAGCTGGAAGACGCGGGCGAGCTGGACAACACCGTCATCGTCATCAGCGGCGACCACGGCGCGCCCGGCTTCCCCGGCGGCAAGTGCAACCTCTACGACTTCGGCGTGAACGTCACCCTCGCCATCCGCTGGCCCGGCCAGCCCGGCGGGCGCTACATTGAGGACTTTGTGAACCTCATGGACCTGTCCCCCACCTTCATGGAGATCGGCGGCGCCACCATCCCGCCCGGCGTGAATGGCAAAAGCCTCGTCAGCCTCATGAAAAGCGGCCAGTCAGGCCAGATCGAGAAAGAGCGTGACCACGTCATCACCGGCCGCGAGCGCCATGTCAGCATCGCGCGTGAGGGGAACCTCCCCTACCCCCAGCGCGCCCTGCGCAAGGACGGCCTGCTTTACATCCACAACTTCAAGCCCGAGCGCATGCCCATGGGCGACCACAAGACCCTGACGGACACCTTCACGCCAGAGCAGGACGTGCTGGAGAACGACACCTATGCGGCCTTCCCGGACATGGACGCCTCCCCCGCCAAGGCATGGCTCATCGCCCACCGCAACGACTCGCAGTACAAGTGGCATTTCGACCACGCCTTTGCCAAACGCCCGCAGGAGGAGCTTTACGACCTGGCCAAAGACCCCGACGCCACCGTGAACGTGGCCGCCGAACCCGCCTACGCCGAGACGAAAACGAGGATGGCCGCCGAGCTGATGGAAAAGCTCAAGGCCGTGGGCGACCCGCGCGTGGTGGCCGATCCCGTGCCCTTCGAGCACGCCCCCTTCATCTCCGACACCAAGACCGGCCAGCAGGGCAAGGGGAAAGGCAAAAAGGGCAAAGGCGCGGGCAAGGCGAAGGCCGAGTGAGCCACACAACGTCCGCCCGCCCACCTAAAAAATCAGTTGCTTAGGCCCAGAGTCGCCAGACTACCTTTCTACCGCAGAAAGTTCGGTGGGCGACCCGGACGACCCGGCCGCATTCAGCCAATCCTTGCTGCGTGTGGCCCGGCCGGGAGTCGCTCCCCGGCCGGGCCATTTTTTGTCCCCTGTGGCGCCAGACACGAAACCACATGCAGCCACCGGAAGCCAGCCGCCAGCCCGTGGGGAGCCGCCTCCCCCGGCATCATCATGGCCGCGGCCGTCGCCACCTATGCCATAAACTACCATGAACTTCTTCCCCGTCTTCCAGGCCCTGCTGCGGAGCGACCTGCCCTGCCCCCGGCGCATGATCATGGCCGTCATTCTCAACCATGCCGACTCCGGCGGCAGGGCCTGGCCCAGCCAGGAGCGCATCGCCACGCAGGCAGGCCTGGGGGAGCGCGCCGTGCGCGACCACCTGCACGCGCTGGTGGCCCAGGGCTGGCTCAGCATCACCGGCCACATCGGCCGGAACAACATCTACCTCGTCTCCATCCCGGCAGATGCCGCCGCTTCAGCCGCGCAGGCCTTGCCGGATGACCGGCAGGAGATGCCGCATGACCTGACTGACGACCGGCAGATGCCGCCGCCGCAACCGGCAGATCATTCCACCCAACCGGCAGAATCTGCCCTTCAAACCGGCGCTTTCTGCCGGCTAACCTCCCATGAACCCCTCAACAACCACCCAATAACCCCCCACCAAGAGACGGGCTGGCCGTCTCCGGCCGGGGAGGTGATGAATCATTTGAAAAACAGGTGCTCATCCAAGGCAAAGGCAGAGACACAGCCTCCAAAACCCAAACCCAAAGCGGCCCAGGCCGACTGGCGCGCATGGCACCACAGGCAGGCGGAGGAGGCCTGCGCGGTGGCCTCCCCGCCCCACATCCCGGCGGACTTCCACGCCGCGTGGCAGGGCTGGCAGGCCTACCGCACCCGCCGCGCCACGGAGGCCCGCATCGTCAGCGAGGCCATCCCCTGGACCCGCGACGCCGCCCAGGCCGCCCTGCGCGAGTGCGAGCGCGCCGCCAATGCCCACGGCTGGCCCGCCATCATCGCCCGCATTGACCAGGCCATCGCGGGAAACTGGCAGGGCCTCAACACCGACAAAATAATCCCCCTCGCCACCCGTCCACAGCGGCAGCCACAGCCCCCGCCCCCGACACGCCACCGCAGCGACAGCGCCAACCGCCCCGGCCGCTATGCCTGAGCCGGGCAACGCGGCCAACTTGAGGTTGAACGCCGCTGCGCGCCCCCCATGATGCCTGCATGAAACGCGTGCTCGTCCTGCTCATTGAAGGCTTTGAAGACATGGAGATGATCACCCCGGTCGATCTGCTGCGGCGCGCTGGGGCGGAGGTGGTGCTGGCCTCGCTGGGGGAAGGCATCCACGTGACCAGCTCCCTCAAAGTGACGATGCATGCCGACGCCCTGCTGGCGGCGGCGCTGGACTCCGGCCCCTTCGACCTGCTGATGATTCCCGGCGGCCCCGGCGTGAAGGCGCTGCGGGCAGATGGCCGCGCGGCGGATGTGGCCAGGCACTTCGCCCAGTTCGACAAGCCCGTCGCCGCCATCTGCGCCGCCCCCACGATCCTGGCAGACGCCGGCCTGCTGGAGGGCAAACTTTACACCGCGCATGACTCCACCTACGACGAGCTGAAACACGCCCTGGCGGAGCAGCGTGTGGTGCAGGACGGCGGCATCATCACCTCACGCGGCGCGGGCACCGCATTGGACTTCGGACTGGCGCTGGTGAAGCGGCTCTACGGGCAGGAGAAGGCCGACGAGATCGCCCGCCGGATCATGGCGTGAGGGAGTCCCAGCCCGCACGGGCCTCGGCGATGAAACGGGCGACGAGCGCCAGATCCTTGACGCCCGGCTCTGACTCCACCCCGCTGGCCACATCCACAGCGGCTGGATGAGTCTGCTGCACGGCGGTGCGGATGTTGCCGGCGTTCAGGCCGCCGGAGAGCAGGATGTTCTTCTCTGGAAACATCTCCTGCGCCCGCACCGCCAGCTCCCAGGGAAAGGCGTGGCCGCCACCGCCGTAGGTGCCAGGATTGTAGGCATCAAGGAGGATGGACGCGCACGCAAAGCCGCCAATCTGGGGGAGTGACGCGGCATCCCGGACTTGCAGGGCCTTGATGACATTGACGCCACGGCTCATGAGGCGCTCCACCTCCCCGGGAGACTCGTCCCCATGCAGTTGCAGTGCTTGGAACAGGCCGCTGCCCCACGCCGCGTCCAGCAGCGCGTCATCGGGATTGACGAGCACGGCCACCAAGGCATGCCGCGCCGCCACATCGTGCAATGAATTCATTGCGACCTCCAACGGCATGTGGCGCTTCGACTTCGGCCACAGGTTGATGCCGACGGCATCCGCGCCAAGGGCGAAGATTTCCGCCGCCTGCCCCGGCCGGGTGATGCCGCATATCTTGACGCTGCGGCGGGCGGGATCAGGAAACATGGGGCGCTGGCGGGAAGGGGGGAAAGGTGGCATTGACGCGTTCTGGCAGCAGTTTCGCCGTCAGGGAGAGCAGCACGTCGAGCTTCGGCGGCAGCGGCATGCTGCCACGCACACGCACGTCCCGCTGCAGCTCCTGGAAACGCATGGCATCCATGGGGCGGATGAGGAAAATAACCGGCGGCGCGGCGTGCGAGCCCGCATGGACCTTCGGATAGGCGTGGCTGAGCAGCCGGTCCAGCATGTCTCCAGCGATGTCCGGCAAAGGCAGTGAGAACAGGAACAGCGAGTACTCACGCCGCAGGGCCATCTCAAAAGCCCGCTCTCCGCTGGGCGCGTCATCCACCTCGCACAGCCGGAAGGCCGTCAATGCCTCGCGGATCACCCTGCGGAAGGGCAGGCTTTCCTCGGCAAGCAGCACCCTTGGAAGAGGATCTGGCGTGGGTGGCATGGAAAGCATTTTAGCTTTCAGGGTACACGACGACGGCCATGACGCCCTCGCTGGGCACCCAGCCGACGATCTCGGCACGCTTGAGCGGCTTCGACGCGTCCCCCATGCCTTTGCGGACGGTGTCCAAAACTTTCTTCTGCGTGTCCTCAGTCACCGTCGAGCCAAAAAGACCGGCCAGGTCCGTGAGCACGGGCGCGGGCGCGTTGACCCCGCCCAGAGTCGTGACCGGGGTGCGTGACTGGCCGCAGGCAATGATGGCCTCACGAATGGCCTCGGGCGTCATGCTGCCGGAGACCACCACCAGACGGCGCAGGCGCGTCTCCGCGGTCGGCGTTTGCACGATGGAAACAGGGGCCACGGCCGCCGCGGCAGGCGTGACCGGGGGCTTGATCGATTTGGAAGGCTTCAAAAAGACCCCGCGTGACACCGTGGGCTGAAAGCCTGCGGCCGGTCCCAGCGCCTGAGGCAGCATTGGCTCCTCGGCACGCGAGACTGCGGCGGAGAGGAGCAAAATGGTGGCGATGCAGGAGGTGGGAAGTTTCACGAAGGCGCGGGTTTTATCATGCCGCCTTTCGGGTGACAATCATAAAAGTTGGCGGCGGAGGGAAAAACACGGCCTAAACGCGCTCATCATGCGATTGGGCCATCCCCGATTGCAAATTCCATTTGTTCGCAGATTTCCCCTGCGCAAAAGGGTGTTCTTAACAAGTTATTCACAGTCTGGTCATCTCCTCGCAATTTCGAGGGGGCCGCAACGGTCAGGGCATCCCATGCCTCCAGCTTGGATGGCTCCGCCGCTTCGGCCACGGGCACCGTGGAACGCCTGTTTTCAGGTCGTGGAACGCTTGCAGGCAATGCCGGTTCGTGGCGTTTTTGTCACGCGTGCCGCCGTCGGTGAAAGCCCCCTTCCAAAAAGCCACCAAACAGGACATAAGCGACTCATTATCAAACATCCAACCAACAAAACAGCCTGCTCGGGCTGGCACCCTCATTCACGCAAGACGGACTGCGCAATGAATATTTACACCGTTTTCATGGGCATCTTGAAGGCCGCGCAAGCACGGGTTTCGAAAAACCAGGTTAATACAAGTCTCACCTACACCATCAGACGCCTCACGCCACGGCCCCCTCCTCCCCAAACCTGTTTCAAATCTGACACACCAGCCCCCGCATGCATTCTTGAGGGCCAGTGTCTTGTGAGAAAACGGTTTGTTTGTTCACACACCCCACTTTTACTCTGCCCACAACCATGAAAGCCTACCAAATCACCGGGACCGAGGGCCTGCGCTCCCTCCAGCTTGTTTCCTTGCCAGATCCCGCCCCAGGTCCAGGGGAGGTGCTGGTGCGCGTTGGCGCCGTCTGCCTCAATTACCGGGACTACATGAATGTCATGGGCATTCGCGGAGTGACGGGCCCCATCCCGCGCGTGCCCTGCTCTGACGGCGCGGGCCAGGTGGTGGCCGTGGGCGAGGGCGTGGCCGGGTGGAAGGCCGGGGATCGTGTGGTGGTGCCCTTCATGCCGACCTGGCTGGAGGGTGGCTTCACCCAGCAACACGCCGCACAGGCGCTGGGCGGCGCGGTGGACGGGCTGCTGCGGGAGCTTGCGGTCATCAAGGCGGAGAGCCTGCTGCCCATTCCAGACCACCTTTCCATCGAAGAAGCGGCCACCCTGCCCTGCGCGGCCGTCACCGCCTGGGACGCCCTGCACACGCGTGGTGGATTGAAGGCGGGCGAGACAGTGCTGGTCCTGGGCACGGGCGGCGTCTCTGTCTTTGCCCTCCAGTTTGCCAAACTGGCAGGCGCCGTGGTGCTGGCGACGACCAGCAGCGATGAGAAGGCGCAGCAGCTCCTGGCCCTGGGGGCGGACGCCGTGCACAACTATAGAAAAGATCCCGAATGGGACAAATGGGCCATCCAGCAGACCGGCGGCCTGGGGGTGGACAAGGTCATCGAGATCGGCGGGCCGGAAACGCTGAACCTGTCCCTCAAAGCCACGCGCTTTGGCGGCCACATCGCGCTGATCGGCGTGCTGACCGGCACCAGCGGGGATGTGCAGACGGTGCAGATCCTGCGCAAGGGCATCCGGCTGGACGGCATTTATGTCGGCTCCAAAGAGATGTTTGCCGAGATGCTTGCCGCCATGGAGAAAGCAAAGCTGCGACCGGTGATCGACTCCACGTTTGAGTTCGCGCAGGCGGCGGAGGCCTTCCAGCGCATCGAAAGCGGGCGGCACTTTGGCAAGATCGTCATCCGGGTGTGAGGCGGCAAAACGCCCTACCTCCACATCTGCCCCGGAAACTTCTTCGCCACCGCCTGCCGCTGCCTGGGCCATTCGCGGGTTTGGAAAGCCGGCCAGTCCGTGGTGGTGGCCAGGCGTTTGCCATCGGGGGTGTGGAGGCTGAGCAGCACGGGGAGGCGGCCTTCGCAGAGGGTGGGGTGCTCCTTGAGGGCAAAGCATTCGTGCAGCTTCACCTGCGCCTCCGGCTGCTCATTCACGTAGGAGACTTTCACGCTGTGGCCGTCGGTCCAGGGGATGGAGAGCGGCACCAGTTCGTCCAGCCAGCTTGTCTGTCCCGAGGCCAGATGCTGATGGAAGGCGTGGGTGAGAGGCGCGGCCTGGGCCTCTTTGACCAGGGACAGCCCTCTGAACGCACGGGCCAGACAGGCGGTGATGGCGTCTGCATCAAAGCGGGGAAATTCAAGCTCCGGCAAGGCGGAGTGGACGCAATCCACCCGGGCGATGAACTGCTTCAGCCGGTGATCCATGAGCGGCAGGTCGAAGGCACCGGCGCGGTGGGCCACGGCCAGACAGCGACCGCTGGCGGCGGGGTCCAGGTCGCGCTGCTGCGCCTTTTGCTCGATCACCAGATCGCGGTAGCGCACGACTTTGGTGGCGTTCACACGCTTGTTCTGCGCATCGAAGAGGTGCTCCACCGTGGTGGTCAGATGCTGGGGAAACATCTCGGCGATCCACGCAGGCTGCACGGCGGTGGCAAGGCTGAGCAGGACGAGCGGCCTGGGACCGCGTGAAGGTGCCTCGCGCAGGTTTGCGGCGACGAAGTAGGGCGCGGCCTGCACCACGCTCTCGCGCACAAGCTGGCCCTGCCTGCCCTCCGTCAGGTCGCACTCCGGCTTTCCAGGTTCGCGGCGTTTGGCCAGTTGATCCACGAAACCCGCCATGATGCAGCGCCGCAGCGCCTCTTCGCTGGCTGGCTTGTCTTCCATGTTCAGACGCTGCTGCTGCACGGCGTGCAGGATCTGCTGGCAGGTCTGCTCCACCTGACGGGCCACCTGGGCATTGATGCCGTGGCTGCGGCAGCGCTCAAAGCTGAAGCCACACGCCTTGGCGAAGTCATAGGCCCGCATGAGCGTGATGAAGTCGGTCTCGCCGCTGTCCTCGAACATTTGTCTGTTCGCATCGTCGCGATCCAGCCGCGCCAGCAAATCACGCCCGCTCACCAAGGCGGCACACAAGGCCGCATCCGCCACACAGCCGCGCTGACTGGCCTCGATCAGCATGCGGGAGTAGCGGGGATGCATGGGCAGGCGCAGCATCTGGCGTCCGATGGGGGTGAGCGCCGCCCTGCCCTCCTCCAGCGCGCCGAGCATCAGCAGCAGCTTCTCCGCGCGCTCCACGGCCTGCGGCTCCGGCTTGTCCAGCCAGTCAAAGGTGGCGGCCTGCTGAATGCCGAGCGAGTGGAGGAGGAGGACGACCTCGGCAAGGTCGCTGCGTTGAATCTCCGGCGTGTTGCGCTCCTCCCGGCTCTGGTGGCCTACGGCGGTCCAGAGGCGATGGCAGGTGCCCGGCGCGGTGCGTCCGGCACGGCCCTTCCGCTGGTCGGCGCTGGCCCGGCTGATGGGCTCCAGCAGCAGGGTGCCGATGCCGCGCTCCGCATCATAGCGGGCCACACGCGCCACGCCACTGTCCACCACGTGCAGAATGCCGTCGATGGTGATGCTGGTCTCCGCCACGTTGGTGGCCACGATGACTTTGCGCAGCGGATTGGGGGCAAAGGCGCGGTCCTGCTCCTGCGGGTCCAGCTCACCATGCAGGGGGATGCACGCCACCCGCTCCTGCGTCCGCAGCCCGCGCAGCGCGTCCAGCGTGCCGTTGATCTCACCCCGTCCGGGCATGAATACCAGGATGTCTCCAGGCTCCCCTTCGTGGAGGATGCGCTCCACCGCCTCCGCCGCCTGTGCGGTGATGGGGCGCTGGTCTGGCACTGGCAGGTAGTCCACCGCCACCGGGTAGCTTTGCCCCTCGGACACAAGGATGGGGCACTGCCCCAAATACGCGGCCACAGGCTCCGCATCCAGGGTGGCGGACATCACCAGCATCACCAAGTCTGGCCGCTGCGTCTGCTGCAAATGCTTCACCAGCGCCAGCGCCACGTCGCTGAGCAGGTTCCGCTCATGAAACTCGTCGAAGACCACCGCGCCGATTTTCCCCAGCGTGCGGTCGTCCTGCAGCCAGCGCAGCAGAATGCCCTCCGTGACAAAGCAGATGCGCGTGCCCACGCTGGTGTGGTCATCAAAGCGGATCTGATAGCCCACCTCCCCGCCGAGCTTGCTGCCACGCTCCGAGGCGACTCGGGCTGCCACGGAGCGTGCCGCCACGCGGCGCGGCTGCAGCACCACGATCATCTTGTCCCCGGCGGTCCCCGCATCCAGCAGCATCTGCGGCACCTGCGTCGTCTTGCCCGATCCGGTGGGGGCCACCAGCACCAGCCGGTTGCCGCCTTGCAACGTGCGCAGGATGTCGGCGTGAATTTTCCAGATGGGCAGGGCGGAGGGGGCAGGCATGAATGAAGCAAGCAAGAAGCGCAGGCTGAAGCGACAGGCAATGAGTCAACCACAGCGGAGCAGATTTCTCAGCCTCGGCGTTTCCCGATGAACTCTGTGGCTAAGGAGATGCGGATGAATGCAGGTAGCTGGAAGCAGGCGAACAATGACGAAGGAAGCCCAAATGCCCAAGGGCCAACGGGTTGTCATGCAATCCTTGGACCTTGGGCATTGATTCGGCATTCTGGTTTCGGCATTCCGGATGAACTGGATGAAATCAGCGCTCCCCTAAAGTTTCCCGCTGGCAGCGTTTCGTAAGATGCCCCCCCCTGCCCCGCAGTCCTTCAACGGGCAGTTCATCCAGCTTGATGTGGTCGGCGTTGCCGAGCTAAAGTGAGGCCGCTCCGCCAAGCGGGGCGTGTTGATCACCCGCCCCTCCATTCATGATGAAACACAGCCAGCAGCCCAGCCGACCACCCCCAAAAAATGCGGAGGAAAGCTGCAACGAAGATCTGGCCGCCGCGCGAGCAGCCTTTGAGCTGGCCTATCCAGACCGCCAAGTTCTGGAGTTGCGAGACCTGGGGACAGAAGGAGACACCCGTTGCGTCGCCATCGTTTACGAGACCGCAGCGCCCACCCTGCCGCTGCCCTACAAGCTGTTTATCGTGAATCGTGGCACGGCCCGCGAAGCCGACGTCAAAGAGAACCCTCGGTATGCGATTCGCGGCCGCAACCGGTGGGGGAGATGAGCAAGGCATCACCGTCGCGCGCGACGTCACCGCAGGCATCATTCCTGTGCCAGAACCACGCCGCGCCTTCGTTAACGACTCCCTCTCAGCCATGCCCCACCGCCTTCTGCTCCCGCTCGCGTCTCTGACGCTGGCCACCCTTGCCCCATCACTCCACGCCGCGCCGCAGCAGCCAAACATCATCCTCATCATGTCGGATGACATGGGCTTCTCCGACCTGGGCTGCTACGGGGGTGAAATCCAGACGCCGAACCTGGACAAGCTGGCGAAGGGGGGCGTGCGGCTGAGCCAGTTTTACAACACCGGCCGGTGCTGCCCCACGCGCGCGTCGTTGCTGACAGGGCTGTATCCGCATCAGGCCGGGATCGGCCACATGATGGAGGACCGGGGGCATGACGGATACCGGGGAGATTTGAACGACCGGTGCGTGACGATCGCGCAGGTGCTGAAACCGGCAGGCTATCGGACCTATGGCGTGGGCAAGTGGCATGTGACGCGGCATGCGGTGGCGGAGGGGCCGAAGCACAACTGGCCGCTCCAGCGTGGATTTGACCGCTTCTACGGCACCATCACGGGCGCGGGGAGCTTTTATGATCCAGGCACGCTGACGCGGGATGACACGATGATCTCCCCCCTCACCGATCCGGAATACAAGCCGGAGCGCTACTATTACACCGATGCCATCAGCGACCATGCGGCGCGTTACATCCATGAGCACAAGCGCGACCAGAAGGACAAGCCCTTCTTCATGTACATGGCCTACACGGCGGCGCACTGGCCCATGCATGCGCTGGAGGAGGATGTGGCCAAGTACAAGGGCAAGTATGACGCGGGCTACGAGCCCATCCGGCAGGCACGCTTTGCCCGCATGAAGGAGCTGGGGCTCATCGCGAAGAATGCGGAGCTCAGCCCCACGGTGGGCGACTGGGCGGCGGTGAAGGACCGGGCCTGGGAAACACGCTGCATGGAGGTCTTTGCCGCGATGATCGACCGCATGGACCAGGGCATCGGCCGTGTGGTGGCCACGCTGGAGAAGAACGGCCTGCTGGACAACACGCTGATCTTCTTCCTGCAGGACAATGGCGGCTGCCAGGAGGGCATCGGACGGCAGGCGAATCCGCCCGAGGCCAACCAGCAGACCTACCCAGCCATCGCGCAGGATGCAATCCGCCTGGACGTCATCCCGAAACAGACGCGGGATGGCAAGGCCGTGCTGCAAGGCCAGGGTGTCATGCCCGGCGGACCGAATGATTACATCGCGTATGGGGAGGCGTGGGCCAATGTGTCCAACACACCGCACCGGGAGTACAAGCACTTCGTGCATGAGGGCGGCATCTCCACGCCGCTCATTGTTCACTGGCCGGCGGGCATCCCGGCAGCCCGCCATGGCCAGATCACCACGGAACCTGGGCATTTGATCGACATCATGGCCACCTGCGCGGATGTGGGCGGGGCCAGTTATCCGAAAGCGGTGAACGGCAGCCCCATCCAGCCCATGGAGGGCACCAGCCTGACCCCCGTGCTGAAGGGCCAGGAAATCCCCAAACGCCTCCTCTATTGGGAGCATGAAGGCAACCGCGCCCTGCGTGACGGGCCGTGGAAGCTGGTGGCGAAGGGCGGCGGCAAACCATGGGAACTCTACAACATTGGGCAGGACCGCGCGGAGCAGCACGACCTGGCCGCTGAGCAGCAGGCAAGAGTCGAGGCCATGAAGGCGCAGTGGCAGGCGTGGGCCGCGCGCGCCCATGTGCTGCCCTTGGGAACTTGGAAATCTGCAAAAAATCGCAAAAACGCGACCAAGTAATAACGGGAAGTTGTAAGCAGTATTGATTTTGGAACGGGACGTGCTCACTATCCCGGCGCTATGACGCTGCCCAAGATCACTCTCGACATCCCCACGCTGACACTTGCTCTCTCCATCGTCAGCGGGCTGCTGCTGCTCTCCATGATAAGGATTCTCTTCCTCCTCCGCACCAACAGACGCCTGCGTGAGAGCGCTGAGAAAATGGAGAAGCAGGTGCTGACCCAGCATGGCGAGCTGCTGGCCGTGCGGCAGGACTCCAATGCATGGCGCGGAGAGACACAGCGGATGTTCGACGCCTTCCGCGCGGAGTTTTCCAAACGGCTGGATGAGTCCGAGCAGCGCTACCGGGACCTTCAAACACGGGTGTCTGGCGGGGCGATGGCAACCCGATTCCCCCCGGAGCCTGCCGACACGCCGACGCCGCCTTCCTATGCGGCGGCCAAGCCCTCGTTTCCAGGCACCAGCTCTTTCTTTGAGCCAGCCCCTCCGGCAGCGGAAAAAGATGACGGCACCGTGGCTCCGGTGCCAGCGCTCAGCTTTTCCTAAGCGGGCCGTGACGCGGAACACCGCATGCTTGTTTGGTTTGGAATAGTCTCTGCTTCATCCCGTGCCTCTATGCCGATTTTTCAGGACCTATCGTTTTTGCAGCTTCTCCTTTGGATTACTGTCGGACTTTTCATCTTGTCACTAGGCCGCATCGTCTCCCTGGGGCGTCAAAACCGGCGGCTTTTCACAGACCATGCCAAGATGGAGAAGTGTGCCGCAGCGCAGCACGCGGAGCTGACAGGCATGCACCATGACGCACAGTCCTGGCGTGCCAGAACACAGCGGCAGTTTGACGCGGCGAGGGCCGACCTCGGAGTCCGGCTGGAGCAGGCGGAGCGCGGCTGCGCACATGCGTATGAGGAGGTGGAAGCCGCGCATGAGAAGGAGCTGGCCACCGCGATGACAGAGATTCGTGACCTGGAGAAGAAGCTGGCCGAGGCCCTGGAGGCGCCCGCCGCCAGCGAGCCCGCCATGCCCGCCCTTCCCGCCATGGAAACCCTGCGCGCGGAGTCCCTGCAGACCGAGCTGGCCGCAGTGATGGCGGAGGCGGCGGAACAGCGGCATCAAAATGGCGAGCTGCAACGCGCCCTGCTGCTGGCACGCCGCAAGCATGCCCCTGCGCGCCGCCATGGCATGCGGATGCCGCGCCCGTGACTCACGGAAACAGCCAGAAACGCGCGTTCTGCTTTTTCCTCTCGCCAAGGTGACGAGACTGTTTTTTATTCAATCAGGGGAACCGCATGCAGCCAGTGCCCCGAATGACTTCACAGAACCGTCTGACACCATGACTGACAATCCCACCGCAGATTCCGCCTTCGGCGCCTCGCCGAACGATCCGTTTCAGGCCGCCAAGGCCAGCGCCATGAAGGCTGCGGAGGACCTCCGCACCGCCGCCGCGCAGAAAGCCTCGGAATTCCGCTCCGCCGCCGAGACGCGCGCCAGCCAGTTCCGCGCCACGGCCGAGGCCAAGGCCGCCGACCTCAAGGAGCGCGCGGGGGAGATCCGCGAGTATGCGGACGAGACGCTGAGCCAGGCGCGCGAGCGCATCTCCGACCTCCGTGTGGAGGCTGAGCAGTTTGCACGTGAGAAGCCGCTCCAGGCGCTCCTCACCGCGTTTGGGATCGGCTTTGTCATTGGCAGCATTCTGCGCCGCTGATCCACCCCGAGCGTCCGCCCATGAACCCAGGCCCGCCCCCCGGCACTGAGCAGCACGCCAGCGCTTCTGGTCTGCTGCACTCCCTCGCGCTGTACGTCGAGGCACGTGGACGTCTGCTGCAGATCGAGTCCCAGGAGGCGGGCATGCGCCTCTCCGGTCTGGTGGGCATGCTGGCGCTGGCGCTCGGCGGCCTGTTCATCGGCTGGATGCTGGCCGCCCCCGCGCTGGTCTGGCTCATCGCCGAGCACTATCACTGGCCGTGGACGTGGGTGGCGCTGGGCGCCGCAGGCATCCATCTCTTTCTCGGGCTCGTTTTCCTCCTCGGACTCAAAACGCGGCTGGGCAGGCTGCGGCTGTTTGAGGAGACCTTCAACCAATTCCGCCACGACCGCGAATGGCTCTCCAGCAACAAGCACAACTGACACCAAAGCAGCAGGCTTTGCAGGATCTGGGGGCGGCACGGTCTGCCCTGGCCCACCATGCCACGCTGGCGGCGAAGGAGTGGAGCCCCAAGGCCATGATCTCACACAGCATCCAGCGGCACCGCACGTTATGGATGGGCGGAGCGGTGCTGGCGGGTCTGGCGGCGGTACGTCTTTTGTTCTTTTCCGGTGGCGGAGCAAACTACAGGCGTGACAATTTGGGCGCATCCGCTAAAAAAAGCGGACTTTGGGCGCTTCTGCTCACACCGCTGCTGGCCTATGGCCGCAAGGCGGCGCTGAACTACGGTGCCCAAATCTTCCAATCCTACCTGCAGCAGAAAGTTTCTCCGAACGCCCGTCCCACGGGCAGAGTCTAGTGCATACCCCTTTCATGTCAGATACCAACAACCCTCCGCAAGACGTCATTCCTGTATTAGGCACCGTGGACGAGTACCTCCGTTTCTGCATGGAGTATGACGCGTCCGACCTGCATCTGGCCACCGGCGCGCAGCCCGTCTGGCGCCGTTACGGCAACCTGCAGCCCATTTGGAACAACGCGGCCGTGCTGACGCCCGAGGACACCCGTCGTCTGGCCTACAATTTCCTGACCGAATCCCAGGTGAAGCAGCTCGAATCCCGCGGGGATGTGGACTTCGCCTACTCGCCGGGCTACGGCCGCTTCCGCTCCTCCGTGGTGCAGCAGCGCCTGGGCGTGGACATGGTGTTCCGCGTCATCAAGACCCAGATCCAGTCCGTGGAGTCGCTGGGCCTGCCGGACACGGTCAAGACGCTCACCCGCTTCCACAACGGCCTCATCCTCGTCACCGGCCCGGTGGGCTGTGGCAAGTCCACCACGCTGGCCGCGCTGGTGGACTCCATCAATGCGGAGCGCCAGGACCACATCATCACCCTGGAGGACCCGATCGAGTACGTGCTGGAGCCCAAGGGCTGCCACGTGAACCAGCGCGAGGTCCACACCCACACGGCCTCCTTTGCCGCCGCGCTGCGCGGTGCCCTGCGTGAGGACCCCGATGTGATCATGGTGGGTGAAATGCGCGACCTTGAGACGATTTCCCTGGCGATCACCGCTGCTGAGACGGGCCACCTTGTGCTCGGCACGCTGCACACCGGCAGCGCGGCCCGCACCCTGGACCGTGTGCTCGACGTGTTCCCCATCGACCAGCGCGACCAGATCCGCATCATGGTGTCGGAATCCCTCCGCGGCATCCTCTCCCAGCAGCTGGTTCCCCGCCTGGACGGCAAGGGGCGCGTGATGGCGCTGGAGGTGCTGGTCAACACACCTGCGGTCGGCAACTGCATCCGCGAAGGCAAGACCTACATGCTCGGCGGCGTCATGCAGACGGGCAAAAACGTCGGCATGGTGATCATGGACGACTCCCTGCGTCACCTCTACTCCCAGGGCCTCATCAGCCGTGAGGAGTGCGAATCCCGCGCCGAGGACAAGATCCTCATGAAGAAATACTTCGAATCCTGACAAGCATCGAGCTGGGAGCGGAGGGCGGAGAGTCAGCAGCTGACCCGCCCTTTTCCCCCCGGCTCATCACACGTCCTTCCTATTTCCGGCTCCTAGCTCCCAGCCCTCCGCTCTTCGCTCCAGTATGCCCATCATTGACCAATATTTCGCCAAGCTCATTGAACTCGGCGGCTCCGACCTCCACCTCAGCCAGGGGCAGCCGCCCAAGGTGCGTGTGCATGGCAGCATCAAGCCCATCGCGGACCAGATCCTCGACAAGCACTTGATGGAGACCATGATGCGGGAAATCTGCGAGCCGCGCGCCTGGGACCGCTACGTGGAGAAAGGCGACCTCGACTTTGCCTACGAGATGGACGCGAACAACCGCTTCCGCTGCAACTACCTGCGCCAGCAGCACGGCTACGGCGCGGTGTTTCGTATCATCCCCACCAAGATCGCCACGCTGGAGCAGCTCGGCATCCCCCCCGTGGTGAAGGAGTTTGGCCACATGCGCAGCGGCCTGGTGCTGGTGACAGGCCCCACGGGCTCCGGCAAGTCCACCACGCTGGCGGCCCTGCTGGACTACATCAACACCAACTTCCGCAGGCACATCATCACGATTGAGGAGCCGATCGAGTTCGTTCACCGCAACAAGAAGAGCATCATCACCCAGCGTGAGGTGCCCATCCAGACGCCGTCTTTCGCCGACGGCCTGCGTGCCGCCCTGCGTCAGGACGCGGACATCGTGCTGGTGGGGGAAATGCGCGACCTTGAAACAATCTCCCTGGCGCTCACCGCCGCGGAAACGGGCCTGCTCGTCTTCGGCACCCTGCACACGAACAATGCCCGCAAGACCGTTGACCGTATCATCGACGTGTTCCCCTCTGACCAGCAGAGCCAGGTGCGCACCATGCTGGCCGCCTCCCTGCGCGGCGTGGTGGCCCAGCTGCTGATGAAAAAGTCCGACGGCAAAGGCCGCGCCGCTGTGAACGAGATCATGGTGTCCAACACCGCCGTCAGCGCCATCATTCGCGAAGGCTCCACCCAGAAGCTCTACGACGTCATCATCGGCGGCAAGGCCCAGGGCATGCAGTTCATGGACGAGGCCATCTGGCAGAAGCTGCGCGACGGCTATGTCAGCCCCATGGAGGCCTACATGAAGGCCATCGACAAAAACCGCTTCAAGGCATTCCTGCCACCGGAGGAGGCCGAAGTGGCCATCGCCGGCGGCGGAGACGCCAACAAGTAGCTGCGGCCCCACGGCAAACACCGCGCGCATGCAGACGCGGCTTGCCGTGCCCGCATGGGTGACATACGATGGCGCAAATCCAGGCATGAGCACGGCAACAGAGGGCACTCCGAATTCGCAAGCATCTGGTCCGGGCGCCGCACCAGCCGCGCCCGCATCACCCGCGACCAGCGCGCTGGCCCTGCTGGCAGCCAGCGCCGTGGGCAGTTTTCTAGGGTCGCGCTCCGGCACCAAGCCATTGGTGGTGGCCGCAGGCGCCACCCTGCTGGCCTGGCTCAACCATAAAAAAAGTCATGCCGGGAGTCCGGCGCCACCGCCTGCGGCAGAGACACCGCCATTGCCCCCTGCGGCCGCCGCGCCCATGCCAGACCTGGCATCACCGCACCCCACGCCCGCACCGCAGCCAGCACCGCCCGCCGCGCCAAGTTTTCCGTCAGCCAGCATCGCGCAGCCTCCCGTTCTTTCCGCACCGGCAGATCCCACCATGGACCCGCGCATCCAAGCCTGGCTGGCGCGGCAGATGGACCGTGAGGAGCGTGCCGCAGCGCAGGAGCACATCACTCTCAACGGACAGGATGCCTCGCCGCCCCCGTCTGCTGACTTCCCCTGGCTGCGCCCCGAGGCTGCACATGAGGAGCCAAACGAGCTGGCTCCACCAGCCATTGTCCCAGCAACGGAGGAGGAGCCTGCGCATTCCTTCAATGCGTCTGCCAGGACGGAGCACGATGACTACCGCCCAGAACCCCTGGTGGCCGATCCCTCCGCTGAAGCCCAGGACTGGCAGGCGCATACCTTCGCCGGCCTGACAGAGCCCCTCCCCGCCAGCTTGGCCGCTCCCTTGGAGTCATTCGAGGCGGAGCCCCCCCTGCCTGATCCAGCCAGCGCCGACACAGAGCCGGAGCCAGCCCCGCCGCCTGCGGCGATCCAGGACCCGCTCCGCCCGGTGTTTTCCACCGCTGTCACGCCACCGCCCACCGCCCCGCTGGCGACCGCCAGCGCCAGCGCCATTCCCGGCATCGAACCACTGCCCAGCTGGACAGAGGGCACCGAACGACACCTGCAGCCTCCGTCGTTCCCGTCGGCCATGCCGCCCATTTCCACCGCTCCTCCAGCCGCCGCCGCCATTGACCTGGAGTCGCTTTTTAACACGCCTGCTTTCGAAGACAGCCCGCTGTCAGATGAAAACCATGTGACCGCGCCAGTCGCAGCCGCAGCGGCCCCCTTCTTCACATCCGCGCCGGACGCTCTGTCCAAACCGCCCGTTTTTCAAACGATCCCCTCTGACCCTGCGACGCCAGCCCCGCCGCCCTGGCTGGCACCCGCAAACTCCCTCCTCTTCACCGAGGCCCCGCCCGGACATGCTGCCGAGCCGCCAGCCCCACCGCCGCAGCCGAACCCGCCACCGTTTGAGGATGACCCGATTGCCCGGCTCTTGAAGACGCCGCCAACCATGGATGCCACGGTGCCGTCTTCATTTCCCGAGGAATCCAACGGCGCCAGCCCCGGCACGGCTGGCAGCGAGACCAGCCCGACCTCTCCCGTGCCAGAAATCGCCGTTCATGTGGCTGCCGCAGGTGAGGCCTGGTTTGATCCTCCCCTGGCCGGGGCTGCTGGCGTGGCCAATCCCTGGCTGCCCCCACAAGATGATGCCCCGACGCCGCTGACTTCCAAAATTGCCCCCCTGCGGCCAGCCCCGCCACCCACGCCCGTGATGGAGGCCGAGGTGGTCCTGAGGCCCCGCGCGCCCACGCAGTCCTCCGTGGTGGCGAAAAAGCAGCCGGCCGACGATCACGACAGCATTCCGCACAAAGCCCCCTCGCCGACCAGCACGCTGGTCGATCCGCCATCTCCAGAGCCACGCACGCCCTCCACCTGGAAATCCTGGTGGAAGGGGGATTGACCCTGCGCACGGCCTGAATCCGGGCAGACGCAGTCATCCGCCACTGGCCCGGGGGCACGCCACGCCCCAATCAGGCCGCCGCAGCGGTTGGGCTTTGCGCATCTTCTGATCCCGCCTATCGAAGGACCTCGCATGTCCTGGATTGAATCCCATTTCTGGCCTGTCTTGCTCACCCTGTCGTCGGTGGTCGGCGCCCTCCTGGCGCTGGGGCATCTGCTGCTGCGCCACCGGGACTACCGGTCGGCGGCGTTTTGGACGGCGCTGGTGGTGTTCTCACCGCTGATCGGGCCGGCACTGTACCTGTTTCTGGGCATCAACATCCTGCGGCGGCGGGGCAAGCAGTACCGCCACGGCTCCTATGAACCGTGGCGGGACCCCGTGCCGGACTATCCCCTGCCCTTCCCGCCAGACCAGCCGGGGACACAGGAGCACCAGCAGTTTGCCAAGACGCTGGACCGCCTTTCCCGCTTCTGCTTCACCGTGGGGAACAAGGTGGTGGCCCTGCACAACGGAGATGAGTGCATGCCGCGCATGTTGGAGACCATCCGCCACGCCAGACACAGCGTCACGCTGACAAGCTACATCTTTGAGGCCATCGGCATCGGCGCGGAGTTTGTGGAGGAGCTGGGCAAGGCGGCGCGGCGCGGGGTGGAGGTGCGCGTCATGGTGGACGACGCCGGGACACGCTACTCCTGGCCGCCGGTGATCGAGGCGCTGCGGCAGGCGGGGGTCAACGCGCGGCGCTTCATGCCAAACCGCATGGTGCTGCGGCTGATCACCATGAACCTGCGCAACCACCGCAAGATCATGGTCGTGGACGGTGAGACCGCCTTCACCGGCGGCATGAACATTCGCGAGGGAAACATGCTGTCCCACAAGCCGGCGCACCCGGTGCACGACCTGCATTTCGAGGTCACCGGCCCCATCGTGGCGCAGATCCAGCGCGTGTTTGCGGAGGATTGGGAATTCTGCACCGGGGAGGCCCTGGAAGGCCCGCAGTGGTTCCCCGCGCTGCAGGCCTGCGGAAGCACCAGCGCCATTGGCATTGCGGACGGACCGGATGAGGACCTGGAGGTGATGCCGCTGGCCTTCTTCGCCGCGCTCAACGCGGCGCGCGAGGAGGTGCGGATCATGACGCCCTATTTCCTGCCCACGCCCACCCTGGTGGCGGCGCTGCGGATGTGCGCGATCCGGGGCGTGAAGGTGACGATCCTGACACCGGCAGAAAACAACATCCCCATTGTGGCGTGGGCGGCGCAGACCTTGTACCCGGAGCTGCTGGCGGTCGGCTGCCGGATTTTTGAAAGCCCGCCGCCCTTTGATCACGCCAAGTTTTTCCTCATCGACGGCGTGTGGTCCTTCCTGGGCTCCACCAACTGGGACCCGCGCAGCCTGCGGCTGAACTTTGAGTTCAACCTGGCCTGCCATGACCCGGAGCTGGGAAAGAACCTGCGGGCGGAGATGGAGGTGAAGGTGGCCGCCAGCCGCGAGATCAGCACAGCCATGCTGGAGGCCGCGCCGGTGCTGCAGCGGATGCGCAACGGCTTTGCCCGGCTGTTCATTCCAATTCTGTAATATTCACCGCCATCCTGCATCATTTCCGCAAACGAAACGTATTCCCGTTCGTTGAATTGTGACCGGACATCTGTGCCGTCACTTTTTGTTTTTTAATCGGAATATTCTGCGACCAGCCGCGTCCCATAGCATCCAAACCCGCTGCCTCCTTCGATCTCATCCTGCCACTTTGCCCCGGAAAACGGGGCCGCTGCCGCGCACAGCCCCCCGCGCAAAAACACATCAAACTCAAACCATCCTTACCAATCATGAAGAAACTCATCGCTCTCGCCTTTGCGCTCGTCGCCTCCTCCGTCTTCGCCGCTGAGTTCCCGGACATCAGCGTGGCCGACCTCAAGCAGGCCATCGCCGACAAGAAGGTGACCGTCATCGACGTGAACGGATCCTCCACCTACGCGAACGGCCATGTTCCAGGTGCCATCGACTTCGCAGCCGAGAAGGAAAGCCTTGCCAGCAAGCTGCCAGCCGACAAGGGCGCCCTCGTGGTGGCCTATTGCGGCGGCCCAAAGTGCAGCGCCTACAAGGCCGCTGCCAAGGAAGCTGAAAAGCTGGGCTACACCAATGTGAAGCACCTCTCCGCCGGCATCTCCGGCTGGAAGGAAGCTGGTGAGAAACTGGAGAAGTAATCTCTCTGGTTGCTGCTGTGTCCGCCGGGTGTGTGGGAGAAATCCTGCCACCCGGCTTTTTTATGCCTGCGCGCGGCAGGCCGTGAAGGAGCGCCGCATTCGCCCCTCCGGGTCACTCCGGCACCCAGGACTCCATGGCCAGACTGGCCGCCCCCAGGGCGCCAGCATCATCGCCCAGCAGAGACGGAACCACCTGCATGTGCCCATTGGCCAGGGCCGGAAACAACGTCCCGGCGGTGGCCGTGATGTGGTCGCAAAAGCGCTCCCCCAGGACGGTCAGCGGTCCGTGCAGGATCATCACACGCGTGTCAGTGAGAAGCTGCACACAGCCCAGCACTTTGGCAAAGTCTGCGCACACCTCATCCCAGGCCTGGCCGGAGACTTCGGCGACCTCCGTCAGGGCCGCCCGCAGGTCTTCCGGCAGGGGTGCCTGTGCTGGCACCCCCGCCAGCCGCCGCCATGTGGTGGGCGCGCTGAGGGCGTGGTGCATCTCCTGCGTGGGCCCCGCGTGCGCTGTGGGCGGCCACGTCCACCGCCCCACCTCCCCGGCGGCATGCTGGGCGCCGTTGATCAGCCTGCCCTGCTGCACCATGGCAATGCCAAAGCCGCTGCGCGGCCCCAGGATGACATAGTCATTGATCTCATGCCCCATGCCGAACCAGCGCTCCGCCAGGGCGATGGCGCGCAGGTTGTTCTGGAGGATGACGGGCACATCCAGCCTCTCCTGCACGCGGCTGGAAAGCGGGATGTTATTCCAGTCCGAAATGAAAGTGTAATGCAGGCCCAGCCCCCGTTCCGGGTCCACCAGCCCGGGCGCGCCCAGCCCCACACCCAGCAGGTGGCCCGGCATGGCTTCGGCCAGCTTGATGACGCTGGCAATGATGGCCTGGATCACCATCTCGGCGGTCGTGTTTGCAGGCAGTGTCCGGGACACGGCGGTCGTCTTGTTGCCGGAGAAATCGACCGCCACCGCCTGCAGTCGCTGGGCATTGAACTCCACCCCGGCAAACCATCCGGCCTCCGGGCGCAACGCCAGCAGCCGCTGGGGCCGCCCCATTCTGCCCTGGTTCACACCGGACTCATCCATGAACTGATCCGCAATAAGGCGGTCCACATACAAGCCGACGGTGGAAGGGGAAATGCCGAGCTCCCTGGCCAGCAGGGTGCGTGAGGTGGCACGACCACTGCGGACATGCAGGATCGCAGCCCCCAGGGTTTCACGTAGAAAAACAGTGTTTTTTCGCATTCAAATAAAAAGGATGTTGATCAATGCACCCGCCGGGAGAATCCTGCCACTAAAAATAGATTTTTCCTTCATGTCCGATCTACCCATCCGTACCCCTATACGCAAAGCCGAGATCGCCTGGTTCTCCGCTCTTTGTGGCGATGATTATGAGTTTCTTGGCATTCACGAAGATCGGTTACGCTCCAGCTATGAACATTGCGGCGAGATTGTTCGCAGGGCAGATGCCAACGGTTACCAAAACATCCTGCTGCCTTCGGGCTGGATCGCGGGACAGGACGCGCTGAGCTTCGCCGCCGCGCTGGCACCCCAGACGCGGCAGATCAGCCAGCTGGTGGCCCTGCGCATGGGGGAGGTGTGGCCGCCCATGCTGGCGCGCGCCATCGCCACCGTGGACCACATCGCCAAAGGCCGCCTGTGCCTCAACATCATCTCCTCCGACCTGCCGGGGCAGAGGGAGGGCAACGAGACGCGCTACGCCCGCAGCAGCGAGATCATTCAAATCCTGCAAGGCCTCTGGAACACCGACGGCCCCTTTGAGTGGAAGGGCGAGTTTTACAACATCTCCCTGCCCACCACAGACCCAGCCAAGCCGTATCAGCAGAACGGCGGCCCGCTGATGTACTTCGGCGGCATCTCCCCCGCCGCCCAGGACCTGTGCGCGAAGCACTGCGATGTCTTCCTCATGTGGCCGGAAACGGAGGACCGCATTGCCGAAACCATGCGCAGCATGGCGGAGAAAGCCGCCGCCTACGGCCGCAAGATCGACTTCGGCTTCCGTGCCCACGTCATCGTGCGTGAAACCGAGGCCGCAGCCCGCGCCGCCGCCGAACGGCTCATTTCCCAGCTCGACCTGGAAAAAGGCCAGGAGATCAAGAACCGCAGCATGGACGCCCAAAGCGCCGGGGTGAGGCGCCAGGACGAGCTGCGCGCGCAGAGCAAGGACCTCTACATCGAGCCCCACCTGTGGAGCGGCATCGGCCTGGCCCGCAGCGGCTGCGCCAGCGCCATCGTGGGCGACCCGGACCAGGTGCTGGCCAAGCTGAACCGCTACATGGACATGGGCATGCGCGCCTTCATCCTCAGCGGCTATCCGCACCTGGAGGAGTGTGACCTCTTCGCCAAACACGTGCTGCCAAGGCTGCCCACCTGCCGGCTGAATGAGGTGCAGGGACGGCGGGTGGAGAATCCCGTGACACCGCTGACAACGGCGCGGCGGGTGTAATGGAGATGCTTATTTCACAACGATGCGATAAAACACCCGCCCACCCGCAGAAGGCAGAACCACCGTGTCAGACAGCGTGTTGAGCGGCGGCGTTGGTTCAATGTTGTCAGTCACGGTTGTCCATTGCTGTAAATCAAAAGAGCGTTGAACTTTATACAGCCTTCCAGGCACGGTGGCCCAGGAGACAGCTGACGTGGAGAAACCCGCCGAAGGGTTGGCAATGACGTTGAACTGTCCCACCGAAAGCTTGGAGGAGGCGTTGGCAGGCTCGGTGCCGGCAAGATATTCTTGATGATTGTCAAAACCGTCCTGGTCAAAATCCAGCATGGCGTCCGCCGCATTGTCATCGCTCATGCCATGGGCCAGTTCCCATGCTCTGGGAATCCCGTCACGATCATCGTCGATCCACAGGTTGAGTGAAAACTGGACTGTGTTGTTATCCCGTTCAACCTCCTCGATCAGTTCATCGGCATCGAGGACCAAGTGATAAATGTGCACGCCTTCCGCATGTGTGCCCGCAGGCAGTGCGATCGGTATTTCCACAGCCGCACCTGGTGCCATAGCCCCAACAGCAACCTCCGCCAACATACTGCCGCTCACTTGCGACTTCAGTCGCATGCTGGTGGAGGGAGAGCCAGGGGCGGAGAGATTCCTCACCCTCACCAGCAAGTTTGCGGAACCGTCGCGCAATACCTTCCCATGCAAATATTCTAATTCCAAATCAATGCCATTCAAAGGCAGGGCCAGAGTGTTGTTGGTTTCGTCCACCTCGCTGACAGCCCCCGCAGGATCGACCATCACGTGCAGAACACGAGGTCTGGCAGGCTCCGGGATGGTCCAGTTCAAAGATGCCTCAGCCTCGTCTCCGGCCCGCAACCAACCGGGAATGATGGCGGTGCCGATCAAGACTCCGTCAATCCCAGGATCTCCGTCATAAAAGCCCACGGCTACATTCTCGGCCGCAAAATTCCCTGCATTTCTAACACGGGCCTTCAGAAGCGTTTCGTCGCCAGGAAGGAAATTCGTTCCGTCGGTCGTAAGACCATCAGATACCAGGGTCAGGTCCTTGACCAGAGCCCTCTTGGAAACCAACAAATCCACACGGCCGGGCTGAGGAACATTGTCCACCCGGATCACACCGCCCCCTTCCACCACGACATTTTTTGTGACCTTGACCATCTGCACGTTGTTGTAAGCCAGGGTCAGATTCCCGGCAGCGTCCCAAACGGGGGCAAACGAATGCTCCAGATCGCTGTCCTTGGAAAGAAATGTGTCCACTCCCCAGGTTTCGGATGCCGGATCATACACACGGTAATGCGCGTCGGATCCATGCTCTCCCATTTCCTGCCATATCACCACCACATTCCCGCCTGGTCCCACGGCCAATGCCAGATCGGAAAAGCCAAATGTTCCCGAGTCCTCCCGAACTAGCGAAGGGGTGCCGCTGAAGTTCACATCCATCACCAAGTTTTCCCCGCTCTGCCAAAGGCAATACACGTCCCCAGCCAGACCGATGGCGACGCGTGCATTGCGATCACTCACTCCATCGGTGGTGTGCCGCGTCAACGCCCCCCAAGTCCCAGATTGCTCGCTCCAGACACGGTAGAAAAGCTCAGAGTCGCTCATGTCGTCCTGCGCGCCATTGAGCCCTTTGGTTATCACCACGACAGCCTTGCCTCCCTCTGCGACAAGGGAGTCTGACATTTCCTCCGCCAGGTCCGGAACGAGCACCTGTGCAGCGCCCCAGGTGGCGGTCGCAGAATCCCAGCGACGACTCATCAGATGTGAATTTCGCGGATCTCCGGCCGGGCCTGCGCCCATCAGAAGATTCGAGGAGTTCGCACGCCAAGTCAGGAGCAAATCACCATCACTCAAGGGCCCCGCCAGTTTCGGCTTGTGGTCGAGAAAGGAGTTGTCCGTGAGTGGCGTCGCAGGGCTCCATGTCTGCATGGCGGCATCCCACCTGGCCGAGACGATCTCCATCTGCGCTGCCATGGCCTCGAGTTCATTACCCGCAAACCCGGCATCCTTGACCTGAGTCCACACGGCCACGGCCGCCCCATGGCCATCAAAGGCCACCTTCGGCTCAAACTGACCGCGCGGATCTGCGGCGACAGGCGCAGGACTAGTCCATGTTGTACCGTTGAAAAACGTCCAGCCAACCTCGGTAAACTGCACGGAATTTTCGACCCCTGTGTCCCGAACGTAGAGCAGCATCAGCTGGTTGAGCCTGCCGTCCAGCGCGGGCTTTGAATGGGGGAAGATGTTGCCCAGCAGAGGCAACTCCACCTGGACGGGAACATCGGGGCCGACCATGCCGCCCCCCACCATCTTTTTCAGATTTTCACGGGCCGCAGGCGGCGTACTGCCCATGCGCAAAAAGTCTTC
This sequence comes from uncultured Prosthecobacter sp., assembly GCA_964588755.1. Lineage (GTDB taxonomy): Bacteria > Verrucomicrobiota > Verrucomicrobiia > Verrucomicrobiales > Verrucomicrobiaceae > Prosthecobacter. The sequence continues at coordinate 25,111 of CAZPSQ010000036.1, forward strand.
CCATACGGTCGTGGCATTCTTTGAGCGTGCTTTGTCTTTGCCTGTCTGGGAAGACAAAAAAGTCTCCGTTCCCAACAGACGCCATGGCCGGTCCATCACTTGCCAACCAGCCCCATCTGCCACGCCTGAAATGCTCTTTTGGCCACCATGTTGATGCTGAGACTTGCTTGCAAAACGTTCAGCCCTCCCTGGGTAATTGTAGTTCACCAACACCTCCTCTCCTCGAATGGTAAAGACCCAGGCGGTAAACTCGATCCCTGCATAAATGCTTAGATCGACCTCTCGAAAATACGGCGCCGGGATTCCATACGTCAACGCAGCCTGGCCACCCAAATAGACCCGGCCCTCCATGTCGCCAAACTCCGGCTCATACGCCGCTTCCAGACCAAGCGTTCCTTCCACCGTGGCCTCCTCAAAATCAAAAGGCGACACCTTGAAGTCCCCTGAACCCTCAAGCGATGAATTCAGCCAGATCATGATGGACACATTTTTGAGCGCTTTGCGGGCCGACGGCATGACTCGCTCAACCAGATTTGTCAGACCTGGACCGACGAGGTCGAGCAGCCCATAACGGGTCAGCTCCATCCGGCTCGCGAGCTCCATGGACACCCCAATTGTCTTCAGCACAATTCCATCCCTTGCAGTTGCCACCCCTTTGGCAGTGCCGCTGAGCTTCACCTCTATCTCCTTGTTTCCAATATACAGCTTGAACTTGGGTCGTCGTGTGAGGCCTGGGAATTTCGGACGCCGACCTCTTTTCCCCTTTTTTGCCTCGGCGGCGAGCCCCAGACCAATCTCCCATTCGCCATCGTTGATTGTGTAGTCGAAACTGGCATTCGCGCCCCACTCGAAACCAAACTTGCCCACAAAAGGCAGGTTGACCGTGTAGTCGCGTACAGGAATATCAAAATCAAATCCCACATGATGCTCGCCGAAGAATTCAAAACGGCTGGGCGGCACGACGGCGCGCAGTCCTTCTGGCACTGGAATTACGTCCATCGTAAGCTCAGAAGGAATCGACACTCCATCTGCTTCTTCGGTAACTGCTGTTGCGGTAATGACATTTCCACGGTCGGCAAGCTTGGTGTCCAAGATATTGTCCACGGAGACCGGCACAGCAAAATCAGTTCCGGCCCCACTGATCGTGTCCAGAGGCTTGTCATTGACACGAAACTCCACACGCGATGGCGTACGCCCCTTCCAATCAACAATGGCTTTCAGATTAGGCTTGAGTCCGAATCCAGAAATGAACAGTCCATCGATATCAGGCTTCAAGCTCTCGATGGCCGACTGCCCTCCGGATGACCTTGCGGTACGAAATCCAATAACGTACAGCCCCTGATCCATGAGATACGAGGTTCGTTGGGAGGTCCGGCAATTATCCAAGTCGCCCCAATGTCCGCCGCGATGGCATCGAGTGGCGATAAAACCATAGGTTGCTGGCCCGCGAGGATCAACAGACGGCGAAGACTGGTAGTAGCGTGAATCGTACCAATCCCAGCACCAGTTTTCCAAATTACCGGCCATGTCGTAGATGCCGTAGCCATTTGGGGCAAAGGAACCCACCGGCGCGGTGTATGGAAAATCTCCACCGCTATAACTTGGATGATATCCAGAGGACTGGTTCCCAAAGATAGGCTCTCCATCAGGAGGAGCAAAGTAATTGCACTGAGCATGACTAATGGTATTTCCCCAGGGATATCGTTTTCCCTCCAAGCCGCCACGGGCTGCCTTTTCCCATTCAGCCTCCGTTGGCAAACGATAGCCGTCCGCCTCCCAGTTGCAGACTACACCGGGGTCGCTGCCAGACCTATAGATGGCACCGGCTGCTGAATAGCAGGGAGTCAGCCCGTCTTTCTCACTGCGCGCATTGCACCACTTAACCACATTGAACCACGTCATGCTGTGCACCGGGTGGTTGGCCCCTTTGCTGACTCCCGACGGAAGGTCATCATACCCATGGCTGGCAGCCCAGTCTCTCACCTCATCCCAAAGCTCCCGGGTGACTTGGCGCTGCTCCATGTAAAATTCACTTACATGAACCGAATGCACAGGCCCTTCGCTGGCACTGGCTTCGTGGAGCGCATCCCCCATCAAAAAGGCTCCTCCAGGAATTAAAGAAAATCCGCCCAACAGCACCGAGGGAATTAAGAACAGCGAAAAGGCAAGCAGACGCGTCATCATCTCCTCCCTACCATCCAATTTCTTACCCGCAAGAATTTATCAAGGAAGCAATCTTTAGCACCAACTTGAAAAACTTGCAACGGCAGTGCGTGACGAAAATGAATCGATGGAAACCACTCTTGAGAATGTTAAAGGCATTTGATCGAGCCCAACCACACGATATTCATGCCACCCATCCGTTTCGCACTCGCCGGTTTCGGCGCCTGGGGAAAATTCCATGCGCAGTCCATCGCGCAGAATCCAGAGGCTGTGCTGGTGGCGATCACAGCACCTTCGGAGGCTTCTCGGGCGGAGGCTGCGCTGCTTTATCCTGAAGCGCGCATTTTTGCGGACAGCCTGGAGATGATCGCGGCGTGTGACTTTGACATCCTGGACATTGTGACGCCCAGCCACACGCACCGGGAGATCGCGCTGGCGGCGATGGCCAAGGGCAGGCATGTGCTGCTGGAAAAGCCGATGGCGATCACGCTGGATGACTGCAAGGCCATCGTGGCCGGGGCGCGGGAGCATGGCGTGAGCCTGGCCGTGGGGCATGAGCTGCGGCTTTCGTCCCAGTGGGGAGAGATCAAGAAGATCATTGAACGCGGCACGATTGGCGATCCGCAGTATGTGCTGGTGGAGCTTTCACGGAAACCGTACCGGCTGGGCGCGTCCGGGTGGCGCTATGACCAGAGCCGGGTGGGAAGCTGGGTGCTGGAGGAGCCGATCCATTTCTTTGACCTGGCCCGGTGGTATCTGGAAGGCAGCGGCGATCCCGTGGAGCTCAGCGCCTATGCAAACTCGCGCGATCCACAGCGGCCCACGCTGTATGACAACTTCAGCGCCATGTTCAAATATGCCAACGGCAGCTACGCCGTGGTGTCGCAGACGCTGGCTGCGTTTGAGCATCATCAAACCGTGAAGGTCAGCGGCACAAAGGGCGCGCTGTGGGCCGCGTGGAGCGGCGCGCTGGACCGCACGCTGGAGCCGACGGCGTTTCTGAAGGTCTTCGATGGGGAGACGCTGAAGGAAGTGCCGCTGGAAAAACAAAGCGGCGAGGTCTTTGAGCTGCGGGAAGAGATTGCGCAGAGCATCGAGATGGTGCGCCATGGAAAGAAGCCCATTGCGACAGGGCTGGATGGATTGTGGTCAGCGGGATTGTGCCTCGTGGCGGAGGAGTCGATACGACAGGGCAGACCGCTGCCGGTGGGGGAGATGCTGAGGTTCTGAAACGTGGCACGGGATTCCAGGTGGGAAGCCCCGCACGTTTTCATTCGCTCAGCCCCCTCCCCTATCACGGCGTCAGGCCGCCGTTCAGCGCAAAAAAGTTGATTGACGATTTCTGAACTCATATTACATACCGACTATTCGGTATGTTAATCAAAGCCACCAAGACCAAGAAGGAGCGCAATCCGGCGGAAACGCGGGAGAAGCTTGTTGGCGCTACGGTGGGCCTGATTCTGAAGCAGGGCTTTGCAGCCACGTCGGTGGACCAGATCTGCACGGCGGCCGGGGTGACGAAAGGCGGCTTTTTCCACCACTTTGAAAACAAGGAGGCCATTGGCAGGGCGGCGGTGGAATGGTGGGGCGGCTTCGGCACCCAGCTGTATGCCGAGGCATGGAAGGACTCCGCCCTGGACCCGCTGACGCAGCTTCACCAGATGCTGGACATCATGACCGGCTTCACCGAGCGGGATGAGGTCTGCACCTGCGTGGTGGGCATGCTGTCCCAGGAACTGGCGCAGTCACACCCCGCCATGCGGACGGAATGCGCGCATCAACTGGACGTGTGGACGGCCAACGTGGCAAAGATGCTGCGTGAGGCCAGGGCGCAACACCAGCCGCAGCCGGATTTCGATCCCGAGGAGGCCGCGTGGTTCCTGCAAAGCATCTGGCAGGGCTCCATGCTCATTGGCAAGACGCGGGGCATGCCCGGGCCGGCCATGATCCGACGGAACATCCAGTTCGCCCATGCCTGGGTGGACGGCCTGTTTGGCAGAGCCTGAATTCCGAAATCCGCCTTTTGCGCACGCACGATTTAACCCACACCGAACCATCATCTCCACCTAGCCATCCCCCCTCCCTTCTTATGATCAAAAAGATACTCGCCCTCCTTGTTGTCGCAGTGGCTGTCGTCTGCGTGCTCGCCTCCCAAAAGCCTGACGAGATGAAGGTGACACGCTCCGCCACCATCGCCGCGCCACCCGAGGCGGTTTTCAAAGTCGTGAACGACTTCCGCCAATGGGATGCCTGGTCCCCCTGGTCCAAGCTGGACCCGAACATGACGAAGAGCCTGGAAGGCCCGTCCGAAGGCGTGGGCGCCATCTACCGCTGGTCTGGCAACCATGAAGTCGGCGAAGGCAGCACCACCCTGGTGGAGAGCAGGCCGAATGAGAAGATCGGCATGAAGCTGGCCTTTGTGCGCCCGATGGAGGGCACCAGCGATGTTCTCTTCACCTTTGCCCCCGAGGGCACTGGAACCAAGGTCACCTGGGACATGCATGCGCCGCAGCCCTTCATCGGCAAGGTCGCCAGCCTCTTCATGGACTGCGAAAAGATGTGCGGTGACATGTTCAACGAAGGCCTCGCCAATCTGAAGAAGCTTGTGGAGTCCGCGCCCAAGGCCTGAGGCGAAATAGATACAGCCCCCTTCTGCTGCGATGACCGCGCTTCAATAGCTCCCACGGTGTGGCGCGGATTCCCCCAACACCCTCTACGGCAACATTCCCTCCATCCCCCCCATGCCAGTCCCCGCCCCCATCGAATCCCCCCTGTCTGAGCGCGAGCTTGTGCTTGTGCGTGAGACCGACGTGCCCGCAGCGAAGCTCTATGCCGGCTGGACACAGCCGGACCTCGTGGTGCAGTGGTTCACGCCAAAGCCATGGGCCACCGTGTCAGCGGAGATGGACCTGCGCCCCGGCGGCCGCTGCAACACCACGATGCGCAGCCCGGAGGGCCAGGACTTTCCCAACAAGGGCATCTTCCTCGAAGTGGTGCCCAATGAGAAGATCGTGTTCACGGACGCGTATTTCGAAAACTGGGAGCCAAATCCCAATCCCTTCTTCACCGGCATCGTCACCTTTGAAACACTGCCCAACGGCAAGACACGCTACACCGCCCGCGCCCGCCACTGGACCCAGGAAAACTGCGAAAAACATGCCGCCATGGGCTTCCTCGACGGCTGGGGCACCGCGTTTGACCAGCTCGTCGGGCTGATGAGCAAGTAACCCTTCCGACAGACCTCCTCCAACCTCCACCCCTCACGACCATGGCCCGCGTCAGCACCTACCTGAACTTTCCACGCAACACCGAGGAGGCCTTTGCCTTCTACAAGTCGGTCTTCAAGACTGAGTATGTCTGCCCCATCGCACGCTTCAGCGATGTCCCCGCCAGCCCGGACTGCCCACCCCCGGCGGAGGAGGACAAGAACCTCGTCATGCACATCGCGCTGCCCACCTTGGGCGACCATGTGCTGATGGGCACGGACGCCCCGGAGTCCATGGGCTTCCAATGCAAGGGAGGCAACAATGTGTACATCAACCTGGAGCCGGACAGCCGGGAGGAGGCCGAGCGCCTCTTTGCGGAGCTCTCTGAAGGCGGCAAGGTGGAGATGCCGCTGCAGGACATGTTCTGGGGCGCATACTTCGCCTCCTTTGCCGACAAGTTTGGCATCCACTGGATGATCAACTGCGCGGCGACCAAGGAGGACGTTTCAACGGCCACCCCGTATCCATGATTTGATCTGCTCAAGCCAAACCCAAGCCTCTGCCTCCCCCTATGAACCTTCCCATCGTTCAGTCTTATCTCTTCTTCAGCGGCCGCTGCGAGGAGGCCCTGGAGTTCTACAAATCCGCCATCGACGCCAAGGTGGGCATGGTCATGCGTTTCGGCGACAGCCCTGAGCCGGCGCCGCCCGGCATGCTGCCCCCGGGTTATGAGGCCAAGGTGATGCATGCGAGCTTTCACGTGGGCGAGACGATGATCATGGCCTCGGATGGCTGCGGGGAGAATCATCCCTTTGCCGGGTTCAGCCTCTCCCTGGGCGTGGCCACGGAGGCGGAGGCGGAGAGATGCTTCAACGCGCTGGCCGAAGGCGGCACGGTGCAGATGCCCCTGGCCAAAACCTTCTGGTCCCCACGCTACGGCATGCTGACGGACAAGTTTGGCATGAGCTGGATGATCACCGTGACCCAGCCGTGCGGCTGACACCGGGCCGTCCCGCTGCATCCCTCCTTTCAACACCCAACCTTCATCATCATGTCCAAGATCAGTCCCTGTCTATGGTTCGACAAGAATGCGGAGGAGGCCGTGAGCTTCTATCTCTCCGTCTTCAAGGACGGCAAGATTCTGCGCAAGTCCTACTATGCCGAGGTGCCGCCGGATGAGGTACCCACCCCCGGCTGGCCGCCGCCCGGCAGCGTGCTGACCGTGGAGTTTGAGCTCTTTGGCCAGACCTACACAGCGCTGAACGGGGGGCCTGAGTTCAAGTTCAACGAGGCGGTGTCCCTGATGGTGGACTGCGAGACGCAGGAGGAGCTGGACGCCTACTGGGCCGCGCTGACTGCCGACGGCGGCAGGGAGGTGCAGTGCGGCTGGCTGACGGACAAGTTCGGCCTGTCGTGGCAGATCGTGCCGAGTGTGATGGCCCGGCTCATGACCACCCCGGACAAGGCCGCGCAGGCGCGGGTGATGCGCGCCATGCTGAAGATGGTGAAGCTGGACATCGCCGCGCTGAAAAAGGCGGCGGAAGGCTGAACAACCCACACCAGCCACAAGCCGCCAACCAGCCGCACCTTCATGCCTCCCGTATGAGCCAGCCCCCCATCCTGCCTGCCATGGACACAGAGATCGTCAGCACCCGTGTGCTTGACGCAAGGCCCGAGGAGCTTTTTGAGGCCTTTGCGAATCCGCGTCTGCTGGCGCAATGGTGGGGGCCGAAAGGCTTCACCAACACGTTCGAGGCCTTTGATTTCCGCCCAGGTGGCGACTGGGTTTTCACGATGCATGCGCCGGACGGCGCGGACTATCCCAATGAGTCGCGCTTTGTGGAAATGGAGCGCCCGGGGCGCATCGTCTTTGAGCACCTGCGGCCGATGCACTGGTATGAGATGCAGATGCTGCTGACTCCCGAGGGGGCAGGCACGCGCGTCACCTGGCGCATGCGGTTTGAGACTGCGGCGGAGGTCATGAAAATCGGCCGCCTGGTCACCGCAGCCAATCAGGAAAACTTTGACCGGCTGGAAGCGCTGCTGCGCGGTCATGCGCCACCTCCTGCCAAATGAAAGTCGCTGGTGTCCTGATCTTGTTTTTCCTCAAAGCCAGCCAACACCCAGACCAACCCACCCCATAAGGAGACCACCCTCATGCCAAACTACGTTGACGGATTTGTCCTTTCCGTTCCCAAGGACAACATTGCCACCTACAAGCGCGTTGCGAAAAAAGCCTCCAAGATCTGGAAGGAGCACGGCGCGCTGGCCTACATCGAATGCGTGGGCGATGACATGGACGTGAAGGACATGCTTTCCTTCCCCAAGCTGGCCAAGGCCAGGGAGGGCGAGGTCGTGGTGTTCGCCTGGGCCATGTTCAAATCCCGCAAGGACCGCGACAAGGCCAACAAGGCGATCATGGCTGACCCGCGCATGGCCGGCATGTGCGAGGAGACCAAAGGGCTCTTCGACTGCAAGCGGATGGCCTACGGCGGTTTCAAGGTCATCGTGGAGGCGTGACCTGACCTGCCAGGAGCCAGGTCCCGCATGGGACGTGGCGTGCTGGGCCTGGAGCCTGATCAGGGCTTCAGGCCAGGCGTTTTCCCAACGCTCCTTGATGCATTGTTCCAGGCGCGGTTGAGGGCGGCATCCACCACCGGGATGAGCAGCTCCCCGCAGATGGGACAGCTCAGGGCATCTTGATCAAGGGGCGGCGAGGAGCTCTGGACGCTTGATGGCATTTTTAAGCAGGCCATCAACCACGCCGCCCAGCGCGGTGAATTTTTTGGCCAGTTTGTAAGCCACGACATCGCCGTGCCCGACGGGGCATTGGGCAAAGCCCTGAAACAATGTCTGTGGACCGAAGGACATTTTCACCGCCGGCCAGCCGGTGCTGCGGGCGTCAAAGTGGGCCCTGAAGGCGGTGGCGAATTTGCGGCTCTCCAGCGCGTAGCCCGGAAGCTGGCGAAGCTTCAGCGCATGCAGGTTGTAGTGCAGGCCGCCCCCCTTGATCGCGGCCTCGTCGATCCAGACGGAGAAGAAGATGCCCACAGTGGAGTTGACGGCCTTCTCCTGAATGTCTGGCATCCAATGTGTCTTGAAGATTTTCAACACGGCCGCCTTGGGCGCCTCCTGGTCTGGCCAGACGCCGGTCCGGCAGTTCCAGACAGGATCGAAAGCGGGGTCGTCGGCGATGTGTTGGCGAGCCTTTTCCAGAGACTCAAGGCAGGTGGAGAACATGTTCCTCTTAGAACCCCAAAACCGGCAGCACGTTGCAGAATTATTTAGGAAAAGATCACAAGCACCACCCACCGCCGCCTGCCATGAAGAGGGGCACGGTGGCAAGAACAAAAATCACGGGGGGATGATTAATGGCAGGCGTGGTTCTGAAATATGGCAGGGGCGCCCGCTGTTGAGGAGACATGCCCAGCCGCCGCCAGTTCCTGACCACCACCGCCCTCACCGCCGCGACGCATGCCTTTGCCGCGCCTGCGGACAATGACATCAAAATAGCCCTGGTCGGCTGCGGTGGCCGTGGCACCGGCGCGTGCAATCAGGCGCTGTCCGCCGGGTCGATGATCAAGCTGGTGGCCGTGGTGGACCCGCTGGAGGGCAAGGCGCAGGCCGCGCTGGACATCCTGAAGGAGAAACATGAAGGCCAGGTGGATGTGCCGCCGGACCAGGTGTTCACGAACTTCGAGGATTACCAGAAAGCCTTCGCGCTGGCGGATGTGGTGCTCATCACCACGCCGCCGGGGCCGCGCCCCTTTCTCTTTGAGCAGGCGGTCAAGGCGGGAAAGCATGTGTTCATGGAGAAGCCCGTGGCGGTGGACGCCGTGGGTGTGCGCCGCGTGCTGGCGGCGTCCGAGGAAGCCAAAAGGAAGAAGCTGAATGTGTGCGTGGGCTTTCAGCGCCGCTATGCGCCAAGCTACATCGACGTGGTCAACCGCATCCAGGGCGGCGAGATCGGCGACCTCATTTACGGCCGCGTGTACTGGAACGGAACCTCACGCCCCGGAGCACCGCGCCTGCCGGGTGAGGGCGAGCTGCACTACCAGATCCGCAACTGGTACTTCTTCACCTGGATGAGCGGCGACCACATTCTGGAGCA
>CAZPSQ010000037.1:0-34557 GCA_964588755.1 uncultured Prosthecobacter sp.
CATGGCCTGCGTGGTGATGGATGTGAAGCCGATGTCATCAGCAATGGTCTTGGCATTCCAGGGCTCGCCCACGCAGAAGCCGTCCATCTTGCCGACCTTCATGTTCGCCACCATCTGCGGGGGCGGCACGGTGATGAGGGAGATGTCAGCCCCGGCTCCGGCGGCGTCCCCAGGATTGATGCCGCCGGCGGCCAGATAGTAGCGGATCCACATGGCGTGGGTTCCGGGCGGGAAGGTCATGGCGAAGGTGAGCGGGCTGCCCTTGGCCTTCGCCTCATCGACAAAGGGCTTCAGCGCCCTGGGGTCATCCGCCACCTTTCCCTTGAACGTGCTGGCCAGGGTGATGGCCTGGCCGTTGCGGTTGATAATGTAAGGAACTACCATGGGCTTTTTTGGCGCGCCACCCAGCCCCATCGTGCTGGCGATGGGCATGCCCAGCAGCATGTGAGTGGCCTGAATGTCCCCGTTGGTGAGCGAGTCGCGGATGGCGGCCCAGCTGGCACCTTTGCTGACGGTGGAGTTGATGCCGTATTTCTTGAAGAGCCCCTTTTCATGCGCCACAACGATGCTGGAGCAGTCCGTGAGGGCGATGATGCCAAGCTTGATGTCCGCCATTTCCGGTGAGTCATCGGCATAGGCGGAGCCGACCCAGCCAGCGGGCAGGCCGGAAAAGAGGGCGCCGAGGCCGGCGGCAGTGGTGCGCTGGAGGACAGAACGGCGCGTGAGGGCGGCGGGGACGGATGTGTTCATGCTTGGGCGAGTTTGGGACGTTTGTTGGTTTTGACGGGGGCGGCGGCTTCGGAAAGGGGGAGGGCGCTGGAGGTCCAGCAGTCACGCATGGCGGCGCTGGCTTCCTCACGCTGGGAGGGCAGGAGCAGGCCGTGGGTGATGAATTGATCCACCAGCCAGCGCCCGCGCGCGCTGGTGGGCTCGTTGGCGTCACGCCGATGGAAGATGTGAAAGCTGTCCACGTCCGCGCCCTGGCCTGTGCCCAGGGCCAGCGGCCCCACCAGGGAATGGCGCAGGATGTCCTCACAGCCGCCAAAGTAGCCGCTCCCTGCGAGCAGGCGGGCCACGTCGGCACGGTTTTCTTTGGCGTCGCAGTAGATGCAGGCCTCGCGCAGGGCGGCCACGATGGAGCGGGCTTCATCCGGGTGGCGCTCGACAAAGGTCTCGGTGGTCAGGAGCACTTTCTCGGGATGCTCCGGGGCGAGCTGCTGGCTGGTGGCGGCGATCCAGCCGATGCCGCGCTCGACGGCCACGGAGTTCCACGGCTCCCCGACGCAGAAGCCGTCAATGAGACCGGCGGCGAGGTTGGCTGCCATCTGGGTGGGGGGCAGCGCGACGATGCGGACGTCTTTTTCCACATCCACTCCCTCGGCCATCAGCCACTGGCGAAGGAGAAAGAAATGAGAAGAAAACCTAGAAACCATACCGAATGTAAAGCGGCGACTGGTGGTGCTGCGGACGAGCTTTTTCAGGCTGGCGGCGTCGCGGACGCCGCGGTTCCACAAGTCGCGGCTCAGGGTGATCGCATTGCCGTGAAGGTTGAAGACGAACGGAGCCACCACACGGGAGGCAGGCGTGCTGAGACCCAGGCGCATGGCCAGCGCCAGGCCGGCGACGGCGTGGGTGGCATCCAACTGGCCATAAAGCAGCTTCTCCCGGATGGTGGCCCACCCGACCTCACAACTCAACTCGACCCGGACGCCATGCCGGCGGAACAGCCCGTGATCCCGGGCCACCAGCAGCGGGGCGCAGTCCGTCAGCGGGATGAACCCGATGCGGACTGGCTGGACGACACCGCTGAGGGTGGGCGCGGAGGTGAGGGCGGCTTGAGGCATGACTTCCTTCCCTCCAAGCAGCCAGGGTGCCAGTGTGCCAAACTCATGCAGAAACCAGGCGCAATCTTATTCACCTGATGTATGAATATCATTCATGGACCATGCCATCGACACCCGCCAGCTTCGCGCTTTTGTCTGCCTTGCCCGCAGCGGCAGCTTCACCCAGGCAGGGCGGGAGCTGCACCTGACGCAGAGCGCCATCAGCCATGCCATCAAGTCGCTGGAGACGGATCTTGGGAGCCAGCTTTTCCACCGGCAGGGAAAAAGCGTGCATCTGACCCATGCGGGGCGCGAGCTGCTGCCGCACGCGGAGACGATCCTGCAATCCATGAGCCATGCACGCGCCGTGCTGGGCACGCTGGACCAGACGCCGCGCGGCAAGCTGCGCATCGGCTGCACCACGGCGGCGGCGCAGTTCATCCTGCCGACGGTGTTCCGGGAGTTCAAGGAGTCGTTCCCTCTCTATGAGATCCAGGTGGTGTGCGGGGAGACGCCGGACACCATCGAGCGCCTGCTCAAGAACCAGGTGGACATTGCGGTGAGCCTGAAGCCGCAGGACGCGTCGCGGCTGAGCTGCCATGCGATCTTTGAGGATGAGCTGGAGTTTCTTGTGTCCCCGCTGCACCCCTGGGCGCAGAAGGCGCCGAAGCTGAAGGAGGCGGCGCAGGAGACCTTCATTGTGGCCAGCCGCAACAGCCTGAACTTCACGCTTATCCAGGAGTTCTTTTTGAAGCAAGGGGTGCGGCTGGGGTCGTTCATCGAGCTGGGCAGCTCGGAGGCGACGAAGGAACTGGCCAAGCTGGGGATCGGCGTTGCCATCGCCGCGCGCTGGATCGCCCGGGCGGAGATCCAGGCGGGCCAACTGATCCCGCTGCCGCTGCCGAAGGCGAAGCTGAAGCGCCACTGGGTGGTCTCAACCCTGCATGAGCGGCCGCTGAACCTGCCTGAGCGCACCTTCATCGGCCTGTGCGAGGAGGTCGGGCACCAGATGGTCGGCCGGAACGCCTGAGATTTGCAGGCAGACGTCCCGCAGGCGCGCACGCAAGGGCGCGGACTGCGCGGCGAGGGCGCGCTGCTCTTTTTCATACTGCTCACGCCCGGCGGGGGTTTCGATCCTCAGCGGCTCATAGCCCAATGCGGCAAGGTCGTAGGGACTGGCGCGCATGTCCAGGTCGCGCCCGGCGAGGGCGAGGTGGAAGCATTCACCGATGAGGTCGGCGCCAGTCCAGGGCCAAAGCTTCCCTGCCCACTTGTAGATGTCCATGTTGGCGTGCAGGCAGCCGGGCTGCTCCAGGTCGGGGCGGGTGTCCAGCGTCGGCTGCAGGAGGTTCAGGGGGCGGGCGTCGGGCGTGAAGAAACGGAAGGCGTCGTAATGGGAGCAGCAGACGGGCAGGGATTCGACAAAGGCGGCCAGCTCCTCGGGGGAAAGACGCAGCTCGTAGTCCTGGTGGCGGACCTGCTCCCGTGGCTGACGGTAAACCATGGCCCACTCATGGAGGCCAAAGCAGGCAAACCGCCCTGCCCTGCCCAGGATGCGCGCGCACAGGGTGGCCACCCAGGTGGCGAAGTCACGCTCGCGTGCGGTGATGCGGCGCTCATCCAGGCGCACGATCCCTTCGTCCCGAACAAAGCGCCCGCCTTGCAACCAGGGGCAGGCTTCCAGGTCGGTGGCGGTGATCTCGATGCCCACGCCAAGGGGGGGCACCCACTGTTTCAGCCGTGCGGGGGCGAAGCTGTAGTAGGTGAAGAGGAAATCATGCACGGGGTGCTTCCGCTCACGGCTGCGGCGGTCCACAAAGGCGTCCGCGTGAGAGGCGACACGCCCCAGGTGGGCGTTCATGCGCGCGTGCCACTCCTCACGGGTCCAGACGCAGGTGATCATGGCACCAGGGCCGAGGCCAGACCGAGGAAGACACCCATGCTGATGACATCGGTAGCAGTGGTGAGGAAGATGCTGGAGGCGGTGGCGGGGTCGGCACCACATTTCCTCAGGATCAGCGGGATCAACGCACCGCTGAGGCCGCTGACGACGCAGCTTGCGACCATGGACATCCAGACCACGACGCCAAGCACCAGGGCGCTGGGATTCCCATTCATGTGCGCGTAAACCCACATGCCGATGCCGGCGGAGATGCCCACCAGGGTGCCATTGAGGAGGCCAAGGATGCCTTCCTTGAGCACGAGCCTGCGCTCCTCCCCCGGCTTCAGGTCCCCCAGGGTCATGCCGCGCAGGGTGACGGCCAGCGCCTGGCAGCCAGTGTTGCCGGACTGGCCTGCGAGCACGGGGAGAAATGCGGCGAGGAGGACGAGGCGGTCCAGCGTGCCCTCAAACACCCCCACCACGGTGGCGGCGATGAAGCAGGTGAGGAGGTTGATCTGCAGCCAGGGGTGGCGGAAGCGCAGGCTGCGCAGCAGGGGGGTGGAAAGGCGCTCCTCATTCTGCACGCCGACCATGGCGCCAACCTGGGCGCTGATCTCGATGGCGCGGGCCTCGAACAGGTTCTGCCCACGCACCAGGCCGAGGAGGCGCCCCTCCTCGTCGCAGACGGGGTAAACGGGGTAGTGCTTGTTGACCACCAGCTTCATGGCCTCCGTCAGCTCCAGTGTGGGCCGCAGGGTGAAGGGGTGGGGGATCATCACATCCGCCAGCTTTGTCTCCGGCTCCGCCAGCATGAGGTCCCGCATGACCAGCAGGCCGAGCAGGCGCTGCTGCGGGTCCACGACATAGGCGTAGGTGATGAGGGCCTGCTTGGTGAGCTTGCGCAACTCCCCGATGCAGGCATCCACCCGCATTTCAGGGCCGAAGACCGCGACGGGCGGCTCCATGAGCCAGCCGACGCTGTCCTCGGGATACTCGCGATTTTTCAGCCACTGGTCAGCCTTCTCACGCGGGGCCAGGGAGATGGCCACGGTGCGGGGCTCGTCCTCCATTTCCTGCAGCACCTGCTGGGCCACCATGGGATTGAGGGCTTCCAGCACAGCGGCCGCCTCCTGGGCGGGGGCCTGCTCCAGGAGGTCGGCGGCATCCTGCGCCCCATGTCCGGAGACCGCAGCCAGGAGGGTTTTGGAGGAATCGTTCATGCGCTAGGCCAAGGCTAGACGACAGTGTGGCGGTTGTCATCGTTCCGGCGAAAAAAACCTCGCGCAGACGGCGCGGGCGCGCACATTGGCGGCATGGCCCTGCATGACCGCGACTACATGCGCGAAAGCACCACCCGCCCGTTCTGGGAGGGCATCACGGCATTTCAGGTGCTGCTGGGCCTGAACGCGCTGGTGTTCATCCTGCAGTTTGTGTTTGAGGTGGGCTGGCTGCGGGATCCGATCCGCGACAGGCTGATCATGCCGCTGGGCGGTGTGAGCGCGCATGAGCTGGGGCAGGGCCATGTGTGGACGATCTTCACGTACATGTTCGTGCATGGCAGCGTGGGACACTTTTTCCTGAACATGATGATGCTGTGGTTCACGGGCCGGGGGGTGCAGCAGCTCTTCGGCAGCCTGCATCTGACGCTGATCTACCTGTTCTCCGGCATCATCGGCGCGGCGGCGGAGATGATGGTCAACGGCTTTGCGTACGGGGACACGGTGACACCGCTGGTGGGCGCATCGGCGGCGGTCTTCGGGCTGCTGACAGCGCTGGCGGTGGCCATGCCGGAGGAGCAGATCACCGCCTTCATCTACTTCGTCATCCCGGTGCGCATGCGGTTGTGGACGCTGGCCAAGGCGCTGTGCCTGATGCAGCTTGTGCTGGGGCTGATGTGCGTCCTCTTTGATTTCATGCCGGAGGGGCTGAGGATCGCGTACTTTGCCCACCTCGGCGGGGCTGCGGCGGGCTGGCTCTACGCACGCAGCCTGGGCTATGGCGGACGACCAATGATGTACCCCAGGCAGTGGCAGGCGGAAACCGCCCGCCCGAGCCGCCGACGGGAGATGGCGCGGGCGCGGGCACGGCAGGTGATCGACCTGGAGAACGACCCAGACGAGCACGATGCCGCCCCTCTGCCGCCCCGGGCGGAAGACCCTGTGGCCTCCCTGATGGAGAAGGTGGTGAACCCCCTGCTGGACAAGATGAACCAGCACGGGAAGGACAGCCTCACGGACGAGGAAAAGCGGCTGCTGGAGCGTGCGAGCGCGGAGGTGAACCGGCACCGCCGCCGCTAGGCCGGGCTGGATGCGCCGGCATATTTGGACCAACGCGATCCGATCCCGCCATGCTTTCCTCCCGTTCGGCCATGCTTGCGATCTGGCTGCTGCTGGCACTGCTGACGGGGTGGGTGGTGCGGTGGCAGCGGCTGAAGCAGCCGACGGCGGAGCCTGCGCGGACGGAGGAGGCCGCAGGACGCAATGACGAATGAGAAAGGACGGGAGGTTCTTGGAGGCATTTCGTTGACTGTTTCAGGGAAAGCCCCGTAGGTTTCCGGGAGTTTTTGGCGCTGGGGCCGGGCTCATGACCTCTGAAACCTTATGAACCAATCTCTGACCAAGCTGCACCTGGGCGCCTTCAACTGCCCGCAAGAAGGATGGCACAACACGGACATCTCGCCGCACATCTGGGTGACTTATGTTCCGCTGCTGCCGCAACTGCTGCGAAAGGTGGGCCGGATCACGGCGGCGCGGCTGGAGGAGCACCGGCGAGGGATTTTCAAGCAACTGCACTACCTCAATGTGGCGAAGCGCTTTCCGCTCAAGGACAACAGCTGCCAGTGCGTGTTCAGCTCCCACATGTTTGAGCACATCTTTCTGTGGGATGTGCCGAACGTGCTGGGGGAGATCCGCCGCGTGCTGGCCCCAGGCGGCGTGGTGCGGTTCGTGGTGCCGAGCCTGGACCACTATGTGAAGCTGTATGATCCTGAAGATCCGAAGAAAATGCTGGTGGGCATTCTGGAGTATGACGGGACAGGGGTGAAGAACCGGCACCAATGGATGTACACGGAGGCGTCGCTGTGCCGCCTGCTGACGGAGCACGGCTTCACCAACGCACGGGCCTGCTCCTACCGGGAGGGGAAATGCCCGGACCTGGACCGGATCGACAACCGGCCTGAGAACAGCATTTATGTCGAGGCGGAGAAGCCGATGACCTGAGCGGGCCGACGGCGGGACGGCTCAAAGGGGAGCTCATCTGGAAGGTTTCGCCAACCAGAGGCGCTTGTGCGGGTAGTCGATGACGACACGGAAATGGCGGAGGAAGTCCCCGCCGATCTTGCCATCCACCCAGGCGTCGGACTCCTGGCCGCTGTGCCCGCCAAGGGTGACAAGCAGGCTGGACACAGAGACGCGCCCCACCGCCAGCCGCACGCCGTGGGCGGAATGTGTTTTCATGGTGCCGTGCAGCATGACCACGCCGAAAGGAGCGGACTTGGCGGTCAGTTTTTCCAGCCGATGCGCGCGGATGAAGCGGTCGGTGAGGCGAAGCGCGGCATTGGCCCCGGTGTCGATCAAGAAAGAGCCGCGCGTGGGCGACAGGGATTGCAGCTCAATGACTCCTTCAACCGTTGGAGCAAAGCCGCGGAAGCGGATGGGGACAGGCTGCCCGCCATGGTTGAAACCCTGTGGCGGATGCAGCCGGAGCACTTTTTTCGAGTAGTCCAGCTCCACAACGAAGCAGCGAAAGAAGAACTGCCCGAGAATGCCGTGAACACGATGATTGATGGCTTTTTCGAAGGCGGAAAAATCAGCGGAAGAGACGTGGTCAGGCTGGTAGAGGGCGGAGCCGACCTTGACGGTCATGCCCTCATGCATGCTGCCCTCCCCCGTGCCGTTGAACCGGGCGGCACCAAGCGTCCGCAACTGGAGCTCCTGAGCGAGGCGGGAGCTGACGATGTCCATGGCACACCCGGTGTCCACCATGAACCATGCGGGTCCCCGGCCGTTGACGTGGACCTGCACAAGGGGAATCCCGCCTTTTGAGAGCATGGGCAGCTCGACGACCTGCTGAATTTGGTGGCGAACGGAAACTTTGACCTTTCCCCGGGGGGACACGCAGCCCGGAATGAGCGCCAGGAGGATGAGGAGAGCGCCCAGCACGGGGATTCGGAAGAACCGGGGCGGTGCTCCGGAGGGGGGAAGCAGGTGTTTCATGCGTTGTTCCAGAGGCGGAGAATACCAGGAGACGCTGCCGCCCGCCAGCCCCTGGCAAAATTTACGAAAAACTCCTTCCCATGCGGAGGAGCGCTGGCGTATCTGCGCGGATTCATGTCCATCGCCACACGCAAAGGAGACCAGGGGCAGACGGATCTGCTGTTTGGCTGCCGCCTGTCCAAGTCACACGCCCGGGTTCACGCGCTTGGCGCGGTGGATGAACTGAACGCGGCGCTGGGGCCGCTGCGGGTGGCGGCCGCGCGGGCGGAGACGCGGGAGATCGTGCCGCAGGTGCAGCGGTGGCTGATCGCGCTGATGGGGGAGCTGGCGACGGCCCCGGGGGACGAAAAGCGCCATGCGGAGCGGCATCCCGAGCATATCTGCGCCGAAAAGGTGGCCTGGCTGGACGAGTGGGTGGCCAGACTGGAGGCGGGTGGCGCGCTGAAATTTCAGGGCTGGGCGCTGCCGGGAGAGGCGGGCGTGATGTCGGGCGCCCACGCTGATCTGGCGCGGGTGGCATGCCGCCGGGCGGAACGGGTGGTGATCGACCTCCAAGGAACTGAAAATGAGATACCTAACACAGAGGTTATCCGTTTTTTAAACCGTCTGGCGGATGTGCTGTGGCTGCTGGCCCGGTGGGAGGAACGGGCGTGAAAAAAGTGGTTGCGTCAATTTTGCGAATGCCTGATTGCGCATTGTGTTTGAGGCGCGGATAAGGTTAACTTTCCCCGCAAAAGCCGCCTCGTTTTCTCCCGCCCATGATTGATGTTCAAAACCTCACCAAACAGTACGCCGGACGCACTGCGGTGAATGACATCTCCTTTAAGGTGGAACCGGGGGAGATTGTGGGGTTTCTGGGGCCGAACGGGGCGGGCAAGTCCACCACGATGCGGATTCTGAGCGGGTACATGCCGGCCACCTCCGGCCGGGTGACTGTGGCGGGGTTTGATGTGTTCCACCAGTCCCTGGATGTGCGGCGCTCCGTGGGGTACATGCCGGAGAACGCGCCGCTGTACACTGAGATGAAGGTGAAGGAGTACCTGCGCTTCCGGGCGCAGTTGAAGGGACTTTCCGGCATGACGATGCGCCGCCGCGTGGGCGAGGTCATGGAGCTGACGGGCATCACGGACATGCGGCGGCGGCTGATCGGCAATCTTTCCAAAGGCTACCGGCAGCGCGTGGCGCTGGCGGACACGCTGGTACACCGGCCGGAGCTGCTGATCCTGGACGAGCCGACCAACGGCCTGGACCCGGTGCAGATCCGGGGGGTGCGCGACCTGCTGCGGGGGCTGAAGTCCAAGCACACGGTGCTGCTGTCCACCCACATCCTGCATGAGGTGGAGCAGAGCTGCGACCGGGTGATCATGCTGCACCAGGGGCGTATCCGCTCCAATGACACGCCGGGCAACCTGACCCGCCAGCTACGCTCCACCACGCTGCTGCATGTGGAGATCGACGGAACGGGGACGGTGGTGGAGGCGCTGACCGCGCTGACCGGAGTGCGCAAGGCGGTGGAGGAGAAGGAGGCGGACGCGCCGTGGCGCAAGTTCACCCTGCGGGTGGAGCCGGGCCATGACGCGCGGGATGGCGTGCTGGCCCTGGCGGCGCAAAACAAATGGCGTGTGCGCGAGATGCACCAGCAACTGCCGACGCTGGAGGATGTCTTCGTCGAGCTGTCCATGAACGCCGGCATCCCGTCTGATATTCCCACGCACGTTCTATGAGGCTTTTTTGGATTCTGCTCAAAAAGGAGCTGCACGCATTTTTCGTCTCGCCGGTGGCCTATGTGGTGCTGGCGCTGGTGATGGTTCTCAACGGCTTTGCCTTCCGCGCGGCGCTGTCGGTGCTGGAAAGCGCGCCGAGCGAGGGGTCGATCGTGAGCTGGACGTTTCATGCGATGTGGTTCTGGCTGTCGTATTTCTTCATCTTCCCGCTGCTGACGATGCGGCTGTTTGCCGAGGAGAAAAAACTGGGGACGCTGGAGACGCTGTTCACGGCGCCGGTGCGCGCGTGGCAGGTGGTGGGGGCGAAGTATGTGGCGTCGGTGATCGTGTACTGTGTGCTGTGGCTGCCGAGCCTGTTTAACTTCCAGTTTTCCCACTGGATCAGCGCGGGCCAGGTGGAACTGCCCTCCGGGGCGATGCAGGGCGCGTACCTGATCCTGGTGGTGATGGGGATGTTCAACCTGGCGGTGGGATGCTTTGCGTCGTCGCTGACGGCGAACCAGATCGTGGCGGCGATCATTTCCTTCACCCTGAGCCTGATGCACTTTCTGCTGGGGGTGTTCATCATGGTGGTGGGGCGGAAGATCTCCGACTCGATTGTGGACGTGGTGAACTACTTCGCCGCGACGGAGCACATCCGCATCTTCACCGCAGGCCTGATCGACAGCCGGCCGATTGTTTACTACCTGAGCATGTCGCTGCTGTTCCTCACCTTCACCCATCACGTTGTCGAGTTCCGCCGCTGGCGGCCGTGAAGCGAAGCCCACCCACCATGCCGGATCCCGTCCAGAAAGAACCCAAGACCCAGCCTGCCTCCGCAGAGGCGGGGGCGCCGCCCCGCGAGATGCCGAAGCGCTACGGCATCGGCCTGAATGTGCTGCTGCAGGTGCTGATGGCGCTGGCATTGTTTGTGGGCATCAACCGGCTGAGCTACCGCCACTACTGGCGCTGGGACCTGAGCCCGAGCCAGGACTACACACTGAGCGCGGCCACGCTGAACTACCTGTCCAACCTTTCCCGCGATGTGCAGATCTACATTGTGTTTGGACGCGACTCGAAGGTGTACGGGGAGGTGCAGTCGCTGCTGGAGGAGTACCGGCTGCACGGGCGGCAGCGGGTGAAGCTGCGCTCGATCGACCCGGTGCGCGACATTGAGCGCGCGGAGCAACTGAAGGCGGACACGGGGCTGTCGCTGTCGCAAAACGGTGTGCTGCTGCGCTGCGACAACAACAAGCGCTTCATCACGGAGGAGGAGCTGGTGGTGCGGGAAAGCGGGACGGCGACAAACCGGCAGATCACGGAGTTCCGCGGGGAGGATGCGATCACCTCCGCCATGGTGTCGGTGGTGGAGGGGCGGGTGAGGCGCTTCTACTATGTGGTGGGCAAGGGGAGCCGGTCCGACGCGGCGCTGAGCGACGCGTACAACGCGGCGATCGAGCTGGGCAAGCAGCAAAACTTTGAGGTGACGCAGATCAACCTTTCGGAGGTGAGCAAGATCCCCGCCGACGCGGACGGGCTGCTGCTGCTGGGGCCGCGCTATGACCTTTCCGAAAGCGAGACAGCCATGCTGGAAGAGTATTGGCAACGGCCGCGGGCGGGACTGTATGTGATGCTGGACCCCGGGGGGGAAACCACGCGGCTGAACGCGTTTCTGGCGGCCAATGGCGTGCGACCGCGCAGGGACCGTGTGATCGTGGCGGAGAGCACAAGCACGGGGGCGAAGAAGGAATTTTCCGTGCAGGCGGAGTTCATGCCTGAGATCCCCTTCATCCGCCATCTGGTGGCCAGCTCCATCATGCTGGGCGGGCAGTCCGAGTCCCTGGAGCTGCGCGCGCAGGACCAGGTGATGAAGGAGCAGGCCATGAGCGTGCAGCCGCTGGTGCGCGCCTCCCCCCGCTACTGGGGCGAGGTGCAGTATCTGGACGAGCTGCCTGTGGTGGACGAGGAGGACACGGTGCCGCCGATCTACCTGGCGGCCAGCATTGAGCGCGGCGCGGTGCAGGATGCCAGCGAGCGGGCGGAGAGCGCCCGGATGGTGGTGGTGGCGAACTCGACGCTGCTGGACAAGCAGACGATGATGGCGGTGAGCCGTGACTTTGTGGCGGCGGGGCTGAACTGGCTGATGAACCGGGAGAAGCTGATCGGCACGCCTTCCAAGCCGAAGCGCTCCTACCGCATCCAACTGACCTCACGCCAGCATGAGCTGATCTTCTGGATCACCTCCATCACGCTGCCAGGGATGGTCCTGGGGCTGGGCTTTATGATCTGGGCTGGCCGCCGGTCCGCATGATGTGACAGCCTCTGGAAAACACTGATTGATTCGATGTTCGCCCATCTTCCACCACCTCCTGCTCTGACGCCTCCTCCCGGAACGAGGGAGCGTGGAAGCGCAAGGCAGCCGGGAGGAGGAGAAAGACATACAGCCTCATTCATCCATCAGCGCTCCCTTCACGCATGAGCATACGCACCACCGTCATCCTGTTCCTGCTTGTCATCACGCTCGGGTTTTTGATCCTGGGCGTGGAGCGCTATTTCCCCTCCGCCGTGGACCTGCGGGCGGTGAAGCGCGGCCCTGAGCGGTTCGAGAAGGAAAAGGTGACGCGCATGGAGGTGATCAACACGGACAACACGACGCTGACGCTGGTGCGGGAGAACACGGGATGGCAGATCGAGTCCCCCTACAGCGACCAGGCCGACCCGCAGAAGGTGGCGGCGCTGGTGCTGACGCTGAACGGGATCGAATGGATCGAGCGCATCCACCGGGAGGAGTTTGATGAAAACGAGTGGCAGAAGACGGGGCTGGACAAGCCACGGTACAAGGTGCGGGTGATTGCCGGGGACAACGTGGTGCATGAGTGCTGGTTTGGCTCCCCTGCGGTGATTGAAAACAATGTCTATGTCGGTGTGCCGGATTCTGACAACGGAGCGACGGCGTGGTACCTGGCCAAGAGCGAGGCGCCGCTGGTGCTGCAGATCCCGGCGGTGTCCTGGCGTGACCCGAAGCTGCTGCGTCTGCCTGCGGAGGTGATCACGGGCATCACACTGACGCAGGCGTCCGGGCAGATCGCGCTGTCGCGTGAAAACGAGCATGGCACGTGGTCTTTGGAAAAACCGCTGAAGACCCGTGGCAGCAAGGAGCGGATCACCGAGCTGCTGTCCACACTGCTGAACATTGAGATCACCGAGGCGAAGGATGTGACGCCTGCGGCCACCAAGAGCACGCCGCCGGTGGCGGCCACTGAAATGCTGGCGGCAGATGAAATCAAAATCATCGTGGAGTCGAAGCCACGCTCCAAGTCCTATGAGCTGACGCTGAAGAAGCCGGCGAACGACAAACAGGCGACGACGACCGCAACGACGGCGTATCGCAAGCCAGCCTTCACGGTGGCGTCCAAGGGGCTGGCGTCGCTGTGGGTGCAGCCGAACGATCTGCGCGACCATCTGCTGGCCCAGATTGACGGGGAGAAGATCGAGTTCATCACCATCAGCAGCAAGACGCACCCTGAGGTGAACCTGCGCAATGAGGACGGCTCATGGTATCTGCAACGGCATGGGAAGTGGGACCCCGCGAACGGGGAGCGCATTGCCCGGTGCGTGAACGCGCTGAACACGCATGAGATTCTGCAATTCGCCGCGGACACGGCGGCGGACCTGACGCCTTACGGGCTGGATGAGCCTTTCCACGCGATCAGCTGGACGCCGTATGGGGGGAAGCCGGTGAAACTGATGTTTGGCCACAATGCGGAGAGCACGCAGTTCTTTGCCAAATATGAGCATGAGCCGTTCATCTACCGGATCGACGCCTCGCTGCTGCCGTCGATGCCGCCGGATGGCATGAAGTGGAAGGGGCTGGGCGCGCTGCGTTTCACGACCTTTGCGCTGCGCCGCATCACGATGGCGCAGGGGGCGAACGCGCCGATCATCCTGGACTACAACCCGGTGACGGCACAGTGGAAGGCCACGCGTGGCGGACGCGATGTGACAGATGAGATCGACCGGGTGAAGGCGGACCAGCTGGCGGGGAATCTGGCGAAGTTCACCGTGCAGGACTGGGCGGCGGACCGCAGCGAGGCGCTGCAGGCGCTGAAGACGCCGTTTCTGACCATCCAGATTCTCCTTGGTGAGCCGGGCCGGGCCGACGGGCCTGTGCGTGAGGTGGAGATTCTCTTTTCGCCAACACAGCCGAACGCGGAGACGGCGTTCTACTACGGGCAGATCAAGGATGACCCGGATGTGTTTTACATCACCCGCACGGGGCTGCTGCAAGTGGTGGGGGCCGGGGTGTTCAAGCCGAAGCCGGTGAAGTAGCAGGCAAAGGGATGCCCACCTTGACGGTTTGTCCGCTTTTTGACCGTTGCAAATGAAGCGCTTCGTGGCTGATTTGCATTTCCAAACCAACCCACCCATGAAATCAATCTTTCCGACTCTGGCCGCCTTCGCCCTCACGTTCGCTGGTCTGACCGGTACAACCCCCGCCCAAACCGTGAGTGATGCCAAACCAGTGAAAATCGTGATGGAAACCAGCAAGGGGACCATCGAAATCGAACTCGACGCCGCCAAGGCTCCGATCAGCGCCGCGAATTTTGTGAAGTATGTGAAGAAGGGCCACTACGACGGCCTGGTCTTCCACCGTGTGATCCCTGACTTCATGATCCAGGGCGGCGGCTTCACCCCTGACATGCAGCAGAAGGACACGGAAGCGCCGATCGAGAACGAGGCGAAGAACGGCCTCAAAAACGTGAAGGGCACGCTGGCGATGGCGCGCACGCCAAACCCGCACAGCGCGAGCTCGCAGTTCTTCATCAACCTGAAGGACAACAGCTTCCTCGACTATCCCGGCCAGGACGGCTGGGGCTACTGCGTCTTTGGCAAGGTGACCAAGGGCCTGGACGTGGTGGACGTGATCGCGGCGGTGCCGACCGGCCGCAAGGGGCAGCACGGTGACGTGCCGCTGGAGCCTGTGGTGATCAAGAGCGCGAAGGTGGTGGAGTAATCCGCAGCCACGCATCAAGCTTTCAAACAAAAATGCCAGCCGGGAGACCGGCTGGCATTTTTTGCGCTCAGTAGTTGGGAGCGTCAGATCACATGAACTTCGTCACGCGGTCGCGGACATCGTTTTCGAGGCGCTTCACGTAGTTCACGGAGTACTCGATGGGGCAGAGGGTGTCGTCATTGACCAGGGGGGTGAGGTCCATGGCGAAGGTGAGGAGGCTGGTCTTGTCCGTGGTGTGGGAGTCGAAGTAGGTGGCGTTGGCGTGGCGGAGGCCTTCCTCGGCGAGGTCGTAGCGCTTGCCACCGCTGATCTGGGAGTCGAACACGCCAAGGAGGGGGCGGAGGAGGTGGGGGTATTTGTCCACCCAGAGCATGACTTTGTCGTCGGCGAGCAGCCAGTCGAGCTTGCGCCAGACCTCGCAGCCGTAAACGGCCTTGGGGCGCATGGCGGGGTCGAGCTGGCGGACGGCCTCGAGGCAGCGGAGGAAGGTGGCCACGTGGGTGTCGTGGCGGTCGCAGGGATTGTGGACGTAGAGGATCTGGGGCTGGGTGTGCTCAAGGATGAACTTGATGTCGTCCACGACCATGTGGGGCTGGGGGCGTTTCACCTCCTCGCTGGGGTAGCCGAGCTGCACCATGATGCTGTATTCGCCAACGTAGGCGGCCTTGCGCTGCTCGATGAGGCGGACCTTCTGCATCTCCTCGTCGGTGTACTGCTCATAGGGGCCTTTGCGGGGGCTGCCGGAGCCGTCGGTGACGACGACGCCGCCGAACCACTGGTCCTTGTTGTGGAAGCATTCGGTGATGCCGTGATAGGCGGCGATTTCGAGGTCGTCCTGATGGGAGACAATGCCGAGGTGGGTGACGCGGCGCAGGGCGGTCCAGGGATCGTTGTTGTCGGGGATGTAGAGATCGTGTTTGGGATGTCGAAATTGCACGGCCCGGGATCATGCACGGGGGCGGATGCAGTGCAAAGGCCAATACCGATACGCCAGGCACGGCTGATGACGCGATTGTCGCCGAAACCGGGCAGGCAAGATGGCCGGGGGCTGGTCTAACGTCTGGACAAAGCCACCTGCCACGCCATGGTCGCCACCCAAATCGACCAACCACCCTCCACCCCTTTTTCATGAGCTTCACCACCCGTATTTCCGAAGACATCAAAACCGCCATGAAGGCGAAGGACACCGTGGCGCTCAATGTGGTGCGCAACCTGAAGTCCGCGCTGAAGTATGCCGCCATCGAGAAGCTGGGCGCCGAGGGCGAACTGGCAGACACCGACGCGCTGGCAGTGGTGCGCAAGGAAATCAAAAAGCGCCAGGACTCCGTGGCCAGCTATGAGGCGGCCAACCGGGCGGATCTGGCGGATGTGGAGAAGGCGGAGATTGCGGTGCTGGAGAAGTATCTGCCCGCCGCAATGAGCCAGGACGAGCTGGTGAGGATGGTGGAGGCGGCCATCGCTGAAACCGGGGCCACCAGCAAGAAGGACATGGGCGCGGTGATGAAACTGGTGCAGGAGCGCGCGGCGGGCCGCACCGACAGCAAGTCCATCTCCACGGAGGTGGCCAAACGCCTTTCCTAACATCAGTCCGCAGTTTTCTGTCCGCGGTTCTCCGTTGGATCTGAGGGGCGGCTGCGAACGGCGAACTGAGAACAGCAAACGTCATGACTTCCGTCATCATCGTGGCCGCAGGCAGCAGCAGGCGCATGGGCTTCAACAAGCTGCTGGCGCCGCTGGCGGGGGAGCCGGTGCTGCGACGCACGATCGGCATGTTTCAAAAGTGCGCGGCAGTGAATGAGATCATCGTGGTGGCAGGCGAGGCAGTGCGCCCCGAGGTGGAGGCCTGGCGGGCGGCAGGTTTTGGCAAGATCAGCCACGTGATCCCTGGCGGCGCGGAACGGCACCTTTCCGTGAACGCGGGACTGGAGGCGGTGAACGAAGCCTGTGACATTGTGGCGGTGCATGACGGCGCGCGGCCGCTGATCGCGGTAGAGCAGATCACGCGCTGCATCGACGCGGCGAGGACGAAGGGGGCGGTGGCCTGCGCGCGGCCGATGACGGAGACGCTGAAACGCTGCGACTCCGAGGGCCGCATCACGGAATCGATCGACCGCACCAACGCGTGGATCATGGAGACGCCGCAGGTCTTCCAGCGGGAGCTGCTGCTGCGCGCGTATGAGGCGGTGATCCGCGATGGCGCGCATGTGACGGATGAAGTCTCCGCCGTGCAGCATGTGGGAGCGCCGGTTTTTGTGGTCGAAAACGCGGAGCCGAACCCCAAGATCACCTTCCCGTCAGACATTGTGCTGGCGCAACGCTTTGTGGACTGACTGCCGCTGAACGAACGCATGACGAATCTGACCGACCTCGACCACGCCGCACATCTGCCACGCCGGAACTGGATTTCCATCGTGCTGGTGCTGGTGGTGCAGGCGCTGAACTCCTTCAGCGACAATTTTGTGAAGATGCTGCTGATCGCGCTGTCGATCATCATTGCGGACACGACATGGGTGGGCAGGCACATGGAGCTGTGGCTGGGCGCCATCTTCTCCCTGCCGTACATGCTTTTCGCCCCGCTGGTGGGCTACTGGTCGGACCGGTTTTCGAAGCGGAACGTGATCGTGTGGATGCAGGTGATGCAGATCGGGTGCTTCATCTGGCTGACGACGGCGCTGTGGATGCAGCGGGTGCCGGGATCGCTGGAGATCTGCCTGATTGGCTTCTTTTTCCTGGCGGTGCAGGCGGCCGTGCTAAGCCCGGCGAAGATGGGGGTGATGAAGGAGCTGGCAGGGTCGCGGCGGCTGGGCCGGGTGTCCGGCTGGCTGCAGGTGACGATGCTGGCGGGGATCCTGGGCGGCATGTGGGCCGGCGGGGTGTGGTATGGGACGGAGTATGAGAAGACGGGGGACGCGTGGATGTCCGCGCTGTGGCCGCTCATCGTCATCAGCGTGCTGGGCATTGGTGAGCTGATCGCGGCGCTGTTCATCCAGAAGACGCCGTCCCACCCGGAGGTACACTGGCGCAAGGGGATGGCGCTGGAGCATTTTGAGAGCCTCAAAATTGTGTTCCGCCGCAGGTCGATCCGGCTGGCGGCGCTGGGTGTGACCTATTTTTGGTTTATCTCGAACGCGCTCAGTTTCATTCTGGTGACGCTGACCAAGGAGCTGCACCCGCATGCGACGGGCGGCGGCGGGCCGATGGAGCTGGCCAAGGTGGCGGGCATTCTTGGCATCGGGGTGATCAGCGGGAGCTTTTTTGCCTCGCACGTGAGCAAGAACCGGATCGAGCTGGGGCTGATCCCTCTGGGTGGCTTCGGGCTGGTGGCGGGGCTGCTGTGGTCGGGACTGGCCACGCTGGGCAGCGCCTGGATGTATGCGGGCATCATCTTCACCGGGGCGGCGGGAGGGTGCTTCATGGTGCCGCTGTATGCCTTTGCGCAGGACAAGGCGGAGAAGCAGGAGAAGGCGCGCATCCATGCGGGGATGAACCTGATGGACTGCCTGGGCACGCTGGTGGCGGTGGCCATTGTGGCGCTGATGAAGGTGGCAGGGTTCAGCGCCTCGACCCAGTTCATCGTGCTGTCTGTGCCGACGCTGGCAGCCGCCATTTACACGCTGCGGCTGCTGCCGGAGGACCTGGTGCGGCTGCTGATCCTGGGGCTGGTGCGGTCGGTTTACCGGGTGCGCCCTGTGGACAATGACAAGGTGCCGTCCACAGGCGGTGTGCTGCTGCTGTCCAACCACGTCAGCTACATGGACGCCTTCATCCTGGCCTCCGCCTGCCGCAGGCATGTGCGTTTCGTGATGTGGGACGTGCTGTACAACATCCGGTGGATGAGCGGGTTTTTCCGGCTGGTCGGGACTGTGCCGATCTCCCCCACGCGGGCAAAGGATGCCATCCGGTCGGTGGCCACGGCGCTGAAAAATGGCGAGGTGGTGTGCCTCTTCCCCGAAGGTCAGATCACCCGCCACGGCATGGTCAATGAGCTGCAAAAGGGCTATGAGCTGATGGCACGCCAGGGAGACGCGCAGGTGGTGCCCGTGCATCTGGACGGGCTGTATGGCAGCATTTTCTCGTTCCAGGGAGGGCGCTTCTTCACCAAGATGCCGCGGCATGTGCGCTATCCAGCCACGGTGAGCTTTGGTGATGCGCTGCCCGCAAAGCAGGCCACCACGGAAGCGGTGCGGACGGCGATCCTGAAGCTGGACAACGCGGCCATGCTTGCCCGAAACATCTGGAATGACGCAGGCTCTGACCTGCCCGCCTTTGCAAATGCAATGCGCCTCAGCCAGGTGGAGTGGCATCACCCGGGTGATGTCTTCCTGAGCCTGGAACCAGAAGGCACGATCATCTACAGAACCGTCAGAGCGCTCGCCGAGCTGATGCCTGGCGCGAAGTTTGAGGTGCAGGCCAATGAGGCGGACATGCCCCACGTGGTGGCCTTCGGCACGCGTGACAGCCTGTCCAGGCTGACCGGGCGCGAGCGCATGGTCTTCTGCCTGGAAAGCGGCCTCGATCCCCTGCCCTCGACCCACACGCAGGTTTTCCGTGGCCATGTTGATGCTGACACCGAGTTGCTCCTCAGCACGGAAGTACCTGATCCTCCCATGCCGGAGAACGAGCAGGGTGGCCAGTTGGGCAAGAAAGCGGGCTCCTTGGGGCGGCTGCTGCCGGGCTTCAAGATCGAGTCAAACGCGGGGGACCTCGTGCTTGGCGGGCTGCTACCAAAGGAGGACTCAACCATCACGATCCCGGGCGTGAAGCTGGATGGGGATGGCTTTTTGGTGCCCCGGTGAGATGCGGATCAGCGGGTGGAGAGGGTCTGTAGATCGACCCGTGCCAGAAGCTTTTCATCGGAGGTCCCCAAGATGAGATTGTTGACGACTGCCGTGGCGGCGATGACGCGATCCGCTGGGTCGCCATGAAAGTCGAAGGGCCATTGATAGGCACGAAGAGCGATCTGTGAGGTGATGGGAAGGAGTGTGACTTCATTCTCAGACAACGCTGAACAAACCCACTCTTCCAAGGCCCATTTAAAAACAAGACGTCCTTTTTCAGCTTTTTGCGCCACTTCAATCACGCTCATCGGAGAGAGGGCTACACAAGGCTCCCTCAAAAGGAGATTCCTCACGTGTGGATTGATCCGCTCAGGCTCCGAAAAAAGCCAGATCCAGGCGTTGGTATCCAAAAGATACTGCATAGGAAACGCCATCAATCATCAGAATCGTGCGGAAACCCCTCCCACTCTTCATGCGAAAACGCAGGTTCGTCAGGATCAACTCCAGGTGCAAAAGACACGCTTCCAAGCCCGGCACCAATCCAGCCCCCCAATGCTCCCGCTTTCTTTGTTTTTTGCGGTGCCGGAGAAACATAGGCGACAATCTTGCCGTCGCGCATCAGCTCCATGCAGACATTGTCTTCTTCCACAGTCTGCAAAGCATCTGCCGCGTGTGACAGAAAATCTGGAAGGGCCATTTGCGTGACGCCCATGACCGGACTTTACAGGCGACGCCAAAAACCGTCAAGCAAAGGGGCCAAGGCAACCTTCACCCCACCGCAAACAAGGCCTGAATGTCTGACTGGGTGAGCTGGAGCTTGTCGGTGCGGCCGGAGAGGAGGCCTTCGACGAGGGCGGCCTTCTTTTGCTGCATGGAGAGGATGCGCTCCTCGATGGTGCCGGCGCAGATGAGCTTGTGGACGAAGACGGGCTTGGTCTGGCCGATGCGGTAGGCGCGGTCGCTGGCCTGGGCCTCGGCGGCGGGATTCCACCAGGGGTCGTAGTGGATGACGGTGTCCGCCGCAGTAAGGGTAATGCCGGCGCCGCCGGCTTTGAGGCTGATCAAAAACACAGGCACATTGCCCGTTTGAAATTCACGGATGGGTGTCTCGCGGTCTTTGGTGCTGCCGGTGAGCTTGACGTAAGGTGTACGGTCCTTTTTGAGCCGGTCCTCGATGAGGGCCAGCATCTCGGTGAACTGGGAGAAGATGAGGATGCGGCGACCTTCCTCAATGAGCTCCGGCAGCATCTCGTCCATGAGAAAGGCGGTCTTGGCGGACTCCTCCACGTTTTGCGCGCTTTCCTGTTTCAGCAGGCGGGGATGGCAGCAGACCTGACGGAGCTTCAGCAGCGCATCGAGCACGATGATCTGCGAACGGTCGAGGCCGTTGACGGCGATGGCCTCGCGCACACGCTTGTCCATGGCGGCGCGGATGGTCTCGTAGAGGTCGTTCTGCGATTTGCCGAGGTCGATGGTGTGGATGATCTCTGTCTTCGGCGGCAGCTCCTTGGCCACGGCGTCCTTGGTACGGCGCAGCATGAGGGGCTGGATGCGGGTGGTGAGCTGCTGCTGGCGCTCGGCGTCGGCATCGCGCTCGATGGGATTGCGGTAGTGCTGGCGGAAGGTGTCGGCATCACTCAAGAGGCCGGGCATGAGGAAGTGGAAGAGGCTCCACAACTCGCCGAGGTGGTTCTCCATGGGGGTGCCGGTGAGGCAGAGCCGGTGCTTCGCCTTCAGGCTGCCGCAGACCTGCGCGGCCTGGCTCTTGGGATTTTTGATGTTCTGCGCCTCATCGAGCGCGACGATGTGCCACTCCTGCGCGCTCATGACCTCGGCATCGCGCACAAGCAGCGGGAAGCTGGTGATGACGAGGTCGTAGCGTTTGAGGTGCTTGAAGTCCTGCCTGCGGGACTGGCCGTGCATGAGCAGGAGGCTCAATGTGGGCGTGAACTTGATGGACTCGTTGATCCAGTTCCGCAGGACGCTGGTGGGGGCCACAATGAGGCAGGGATGCTGGGCGCGGCCGCTTTCCTTCTCAATGAGGATGTGGGTGAGGGTCTGGAGCGTTTTGCCCAGACCCATGTCGTCGGCCAGGATGCCGTGCAGGCCGAACTCGCGCAGGAACTGCATCCATGAGGCCCCCTCCCGCTGATAGTCGCGCAGGGTTGCCTTGAGGCCCTGGGGCTGCTCGATGAGGGCGATTCCCTTGAAGCTGCCGAGCTGCTGGCTGAGCGCGGCGAGCTCCATAGGCGCGCGGATGGGCAGGCCATCAAGGGTGGCGAGCTGGGCAGCGCGCAGTTTGTCGAGCTGGAGCTTGCCGTCCTTGCGCACGGGGCGGGTGGCGAGAAGCTCATCGAAGAAGCGCAGCAGCACAAGGAGACGCTCCGCAGGGACGGAGAGGACGTTTCCACTGTCGCCGCCGAGGGAGAGGAGGAAACGCTGGTCGAGGTTCTTCTCCAGCATGGTGGCGGTGAGGCCTTGATCGATGCAATCCACCAGCAGAGGGACCAGGGAGATGCGCTGGCCTTCGATCTCGACACCGAGGTCGAGTGAGAACCATTCCTTGCCTGCCTTATCGCCTTCAAGGTCGGTGAACCAGGCGTCGTCGTCCGGTTCGTGGATGTGAAAGCCGATGTCAGCGGGCACCTCGATGGCCCAGCCTGTTTCGCGTAGTTTGGCAGCCTGGTCTTTGAGAAACTGCGCCCAGAAGAGGGCCTGATCCCCGGTGGCGGCCATGAAACCGAGGGTGGACTCGGTGGCCCTGGCCCCAGGCAGGGCCTCGGCAAACGCGGTGAGCTTCAGTGCCGTCAGGTCTGCCAGCAGGAGGCGCTCTGCGCGGAGATTCCGGGTGATAACATGCCGCTTCCCATCCTCATCCTTCCATTGATGCGCCGGGCTGCGGACGAGCATCTCCAAACGGTGCGGGCAGCCTTCATACTCCGCGCAGGGCTGGGCGATGGCGATGCTGCGCGGTGTCCAGGTGCCTATGCCACGCTTTGTGGTGATCTGCGGCACCTCCACGGCGAGGCGCCGGATGACGAGGACGGGCTTTGGCTCCGCCGGAGGGAGGACATTGATTGGATCAGGCGCAGGGGGCCCGGGCGGCGGCTCTGCGGGTGTGGGAACGCCTTCCTGGATTTTTGCCATGCTGACAATGCGCTGCCTGCCTTCCTCAACGTCGAGCATCAGCATCAAGGCCGCGGCATGCGAGCAGAGGGAGCCTTGGACACATGTGCACTGGGAGGTCATGGCCAGGGAGCCATCCTCACGCAAACGCAGATGCGCGGTGACGGAGGCGGTGTTGAACAGGCCTGATCCCGCGCCGGCGATGATTTCGATCTCATGAGCCGAGCACACATGCACCCCGGCCAGGCCGACATCGCCATGCTTGAGCAGGCGGCCGCCGTCCTCGATCTGCTGACGTCGGAACAGCCACAGCCAGGACTTGGACCGCACCTGCGCCCAGAGTTTGGAGAAGGGAAAATCGGAGACTTCCATCGACTCAGCTCTGCGCGGCTTTCTTCACCGCGTCCCAGGACTCATCCATCTCCGCCAGCGTGAGTTTTCCGAGTTCCTTCCCCTGCTCTCGCAGATGGTTTTCCATGGCGTGGAAGCGGCGGACGAATTTGTCGTTGGCGGCGGCGAGGGCGGCCTCCGATTCGACGCCGAGCTTGCGGGCGAGGTTGACGACGCTGAAAAAGAGGTCGCCGATTTCTTCCTCGATGTGGGCTTTGTCGCCGGATTGAACGGCCTGCTCCAGCTCGGCGGTTTCCTCACGAATTTTGTCAAAGACGGGGGCGGCATCCGGCCAGTCGAAGCCGGTGCGGGCAGCCTTCTTTTGCAGCTTCTGGCCGCGCATGAGGGCGGGCAGGCCGCTGCCGACGCCATGCAGCAGCCCTTCCTGCTGGGTGCCTTTTTCGACGCGTTTGATGGCATCCCACTGGGTGAGCACGGCGTCGGAGGTGGCGGCGCTGGCCTCCCCAAACACATGGGGGTGGCGGCGGATGAGCTTGTCGGTCAGCTCATGGGCCATGCGGTCGAGATTGAAGGTGCCGGACTCGCTGGCGATCTCGGCATGGAGCACGGGCTGCAGCAGCAGGTCGCCAAGCTCCTCACAAATGAGCGCGGGGTCTCCGGCGCGGATGGCCTCGGCCACCTCGTAGGCCTCCTCAATGACGTGGGGGATGAGGGACTCATGGGTCTGCTCCCGGTCCCAGGGGCAGCCGCCGGGGGCGCGCAGGCGGTGGACGACGTAACGCAGCCGGGTCAGGCCGTCGGGATGGTTGAGCATTTCTTCCATCCGCCAAGTAACGCGCGCGGGGACAGGTGCGAAGAATTTTTTCTGTCGAAACGATGAGGGCTTGGCAAAAGAGGCGTTTTCCTTGACTATCGCCCGAATTATCCGATTCGAGCCATGCCGCGCAACCTCAGCCACATCGCCCCGGACTGGTGGGATTACACCACTTTGGACTTTGATCTCATCAATGACGCCGCACGGCTGACGGAGCGTGACCTGCGGCAGCTTTCCCGGCCAGGGTTCAAGGTGGTGATGTATGACACGCTGGAGGACTTTTACCTGGCCGCGGCGCTGGAGCACATCCATGCATGGCGGCAGGCGACAGCAGACAATCCGACGGGGATCTGCGGCTCCGTAGGCCCCACCGCACACCTGCCGATGGTGGCCCGGCTGATCAACGACCTTGGCATCTCCATCAAGGAAGGCCACTTCTGGGGCATGAACGAGTGGCTTGATGGGCACTCCAAAAAAGAGGTGTCCCTGGAGCATCCCCTTTCCCTGGAGCGTGGGCACCGCGAGCTATGCTTTGACCGGATGCAGAAGAAGCTGTGCATGCCGGACAGCCACCTGCACTTCCCCAAAGCGGACGCGGCCGACTACATCAAGACCTGGCAGAGCGGGGTGCGCTGTGTCGTCATGCAGGGCAGCCAGGGGGACGTGAAGAGCTGGGCCTTCAACGAGCCACCCAAGCGTGCGGGCAAATGGAAGAACGAACCGCCGCCGCCCGCCGAATTCCGCAAGCTGTCCACGCGCGTGGTGGACCTGCACCCCATGACGATCGCCCAGGCAGCGCGCGCCTCTGGCGGTGGCGCCATCTCCCTGGTGTCCGGCAGCGGCATCACCGCAGGCCCCAAGGAGACGTGGATGGCGGAGAAGGTGAGCATCTGGCACACCGGACAGCATGACAACGCCCTGGGCCAGCGCCTCGCCGCGCTGATGATCTCCAAGCGCATGGCGGACACAAGTGTGCCGATGTCCCTGCTGGCGGATCATCCCAACGTGCAGTTTAACTATTTCCGCGGCGGCCTGGGTGACTGCGAGGTGGAGATGCAGTGACGGGCATGGTGGGGGCTGTGATCGGCGTTCCCAAACATTCGTTTGCTATTGTCTGCATCGAGAGCGACAGGAGACATGCACGTTAACCTGATAAAGGCCGAACCAAGTTGCTCATCAGGTTGATTCTTTGGTGTTCTGAAATCCGACAACGGAGCTTGATCAAGCCAGCCGCAGGCTGACCGAACACCCAAACGATATGAACACGAAAATGTATGTGGGCAACCTGCCCTTCAGCGCGACGGAGGAAGACGTACGCGCCCTCTTCTCCGAATACGGCGTCGTCACCGACGTCCACCTCCCCATCGACCGTGACTCCGGACGTCCTCGCGGTTTTGCCTTTGTCACCATGGATTCCTCCAACGCAATGGACGCGGCTATCCGTGGCTTGAACGGCAAGGATTTCGGTGGTCGCAACCTGAACATCAACGAAGCCCGGCCGAAGGAAGAACGCCCAGCCTATGGCGGCGGCGGTGGTGGTGGCCGTGGCGGCTATGGTGGTGGCGGCGGCGGCGGTCGTGATCGCTACTGATTGATCTTCCCTCCTCCCCGAGGAGCCTGGGCGGCGCTCTCTTTTGAGGGCGCCGCTTTTTTTGTGCGTGGCTGGTGATCTGAACCATCTGGGGTGCTGACGCTGCGGTGATGCAGGCATTCCAGACAAACTGTTTTGCAGACGACCCGACCTGAAGAACACTTTGCCCCAGCGCTGAAGATGAAAAACACGCCGAGCCTTTTCCTCCGATTTGCCACGCTGCTGCTGTGGCTCTTCATGGCTGTTGGCCTGGCCAGCGCGGGACTGTGGTGGTCCATGAATCCCGAACGCGGCGCGCGCTGGGCGCAGAGGGTGATTGACGAGCGCTTTCCCGATGTGGCGCGCATCTCACCTCAAGAGCTGAACGCCAGGCTGCGTACTCCGCCCCATGGAGGCACCCCACCGCTGCTCATTGATGTCCGCACGCCAGAGGAACAGGAGGTGTCCACGCTGCGGGGCGCGCGCCGCGTGGAGCCTGATGCGACCGCCGGGACAGTGCTGGAAGGCGTGGATGCCGAACAACCCGTCGTACTGTACTGCACCGGCGGCTTCCGCGCCGCCGAGATGGCACAGCGGCTGATGCAGGCAGGCCACACGAATGTGTCGAACCTGGAGGGTGGCATTGTGGGCTGGGCGAACGCCGGCTTCCCGGTGGAAAAGGACGGCGTGGTGGTTTCGAAAGTGCATCCGTATTCACTCCTGTTTTCCCGGATGGTGAAGCAGCAGCAGGAGGGAGTTGCGGAAGCGGAGCGTTGATGTCCAGGGGCCTTGAGAAAGGTCTCTGATGGAACAATGAAGGCGGCTGGGGGAGGACGGGACGCCCAGCCCGGTGTCACCACTCCAGGCTGGTGACGGCCTTGCGTTGCTCGTTGCGGCGTTCTTTGACGATATGGCCGTCGGAGAGGTGGAGGACGCGGTCGGCCATGTCTGCCATGGCGGCGTTGTGGGTGATGACGATGGTGAGGGTGCCGAGGTCGCGGTTGATGCGCTCCACGGCCTCCAGCACGGTGATGCCGGTGTTCACATCCAGGGCGCCGGTGGGCTCGTCGCACAGGAGGACCTCCGGCTTTTTGGCGATGGCGCGGGCAATGGCCACGCGCTGCTGCTCCCCACCGCTGAGCTGGGAGGGAAAATGATCCATGCGGTGGCTGAGGCCGACGAGGTCGAGCGCCTCCTCGGGCTTCATGGGGTCCGGGGCGATGTCGGTGATGAGGGCCACGTTTTCCCTGGCTGTGAGGCTGGGGATGAGGTTGTAGAACTGAAAGACGAAGCCGACGCAGTTGCGGCGGAACTGGGTGAGCACGCGCTCCCCGCCGTTGAGGTCCCAGCCTTTGTAGCGCAGGGTGCCGTTGGTGGGCACATCCAGGCCGCCGAGGATGTTTAGCAGTGTGGACTTGCCGCTGCCGGAGGCACCAAGGAGGACGACCAGCTCCCCCACATGGAAGTCCAGGTCAACGCCCTGCAGGGCCACCACGTCGAGCTCCCCGGCGGTGTAAACCTTGCGCACCCCACGTGCCTGGAAAACGGGCGGGGCGGCGGCCTGGGCCTGGGATGGGCGGGAGGGGTTCATGGGATGGCGGACAATACAAGCAGTAACATGACAAAACTCATCGTGCCAACGTGATGATCAACGGTTGCGTCCCGCGTGCAGCGCGCAAGATTGGCAGATGCCCATTCTGGCCGGTGACAACACCCCCGACATCCACACGTCGCGGATCAAACTGCCCCCGCGCAAGCCTCCCGCCGAGCGAACCTTTGTCATTGGTGACCTCCATGGTTGTGCCCGCGCGCTGGACCTGCTGCTCAACGAGATCTCCCCGGGCAAGGACGACACCGTGGTGACATTAGGCGATTATGTGGACCGCGGCCCTGACACGCGCGGCGTGGTGGACCGACTGATCGACCTGGGCCAGCACGCCCATCTGGTCCCCCTGCTGGGCAATCATGAGATCCTGATGCTGGATGCCCGGGAGGGCACGCTGGACATGGACTCATGGTTCAGCGTGGGCGGCCGCCAGACCATGGAGTCCTACGGGGCAGACAGGGGGGAGTGGGACAAGGTGCCTGCATCCCACTGGGAGTTTTTCAAGCACCTGCGGCGCTGGCACTCCACGGACACGCACATCTTTGCCCATGCGAATGTGAACGCGATGCTGCCCATGCCGGACCAGAGCGACGACTGGCTGTTCTGGCGGCGCTTTGATGACTCCCACCCGCACTTTTCCGGGAAACTCCTGGTCTGCGGCCACACGGCGCAGAAGAGCGGGCTGCCCTGCATGCTCCCCGGGCGCATCTGCATCGACACCTGGGCCTATGGGGAAGGGTGGCTTACCGCGCTGCAGGTCGGCACGGACACCTTTGTGCAGACGAACCAGCGCGGCGAGGTGCGCCGGCTGACCTTTGCCGAGGTCAGCCGACTCACGGAAATGGTGTGATCAACCGCCCATGAACCGCGCGCGCTGGATCACTTCTGCGGCCACGTTTGTGACCCTGTGGCTGCTTGGCGCGCTGATTCTGGCACCCGGCCTGCGCAGCAGGCTGGAGACCGCCGCGCATGCGGCGCTAGCGGCGGAGCCCAAGCTGGCAGGTCGTGCTGGCAAACTGGTGGTGGCATTCGAGGGCCAGGAGGCGCGGCTTTCCGGCTCCGTGCGCACGGAGCAGGATCGTGAGGAGGCCGTCCAGGTGGTGCGGGACCGGGTGCTCACACGGCCGCCGCTGCTCGGCCTGCTTGGCGCTGGTTTGAACCCTGTGGCCGCAGTGCGGGATGAGATCGAGGTCACGCCCTTTGCCGCTGGCTGGCTGATGCTGGCCGCCACGGGCTCCGAGGCGCGGCTGCTGGGCTCCGCAGCCAGTGAGTTCGAGGCGCGGGACCTGGCCCGCAGCCTGCAGGAGGCGTGGAGCGCCGAGGGCGGAAAGATCGAAGGCCAGCCGAAGATCGACGGTGAAAACCATGACGAGGCCGACAGTGTGGTGGCCAGCCTGCGCACGCCGCCCGCGCCGCGCCCTGCCGCAGCAGTGCACGTGGCGCGCATTGGCAGCCCCTGGCAGACACTGCCGCTGGAGCGCCCGGACGCGGCGCTGCAGGCAGATGCGGCCAGACAGGGCGTAACGCAGGAGGAGTGGCAGACACAGGTGCTGCCCGCACTGCGAGAGGTGAGGCTGGCACATGAGGAGCAGCGCAAGGCCGCAGAGGAGGAGCGGCGGCTGGCTGCCCTGCCGCCAGGGCACGTCTTCATTGCCGCCCGTGACAAGGAGGTGATCCTGCGGGGGGAACTGGCCACGGAGGCAGTGAAACGGGAGCTGCTGGACGAGGCGCTGCTGATTTTTGCGCGTTTCCGGGTACATGATGAAATCCGCGTGAGCTCACGCCGCCGCCCTGGGGATGACCTCCCCCCGCTGACCACCGCGCTGCTGCCTGCGGACAAGGATGCGCAGGGCAAGACACTGTTTCTGGGTTTTGACCATGCGGCATGGAAGCCGGTGGACTGGCAGGTGGCCGACGACGCGCAACCATGGCAGGCGGACCTGCCCGCAGGCCTGACTGCCGGTCTGGTGAAGGATGACAGCGCGGCCATGATCGACTGGCTGCAAGGTGGAGGCAAGGCCATGCCGCTGGTGACAACGCGGCCTGCATTTGTGACGCTGGCGTTGTTTGACGGCAGGGCGGTGCTCTGCGGCCAGGTGGCGGAGGAGTCCACCCGGCTCCAGCTCATCGCGGCAGCGCGCCAAGCCTATGGGACACGCCTGCTGGTGATGCACGACAATCTGAGAGTGGACGGCAGCTGCCGCCCGTTCCGTGGTGTGCTGCATGTGCTGAAGAGCCTGCCGGAACCGCCAGCCGCAGCCCGGGAGGCGGTCTTTGCCCTGGCAACGCCCACTGAAAGCTGGGTGGTGCTGCCGGTGACAGCCGACCTTCTGGAAGCCGGTGGGTTGCAGCGGACGGATAGATTTTCAGCCGTGCTGCCTGCGGCGCTGGTGGAAGAGCGGTCCCAGGAGGCGATCGAGCAACTGCGTGCGTGGCGCGCCAACCTCCACCCCCCAACTGGTTTTCAGTGATGTCCTCGTTTCTCTGGCTGCTGCTTTACCTTGCCCCCCTGCTCGGCCTCACGGCCGCCGCTTTCGCATGGCTGGGATGGCGATGGCGCACGACCGACCTGCAAAGGAAGGTGGGCGACCTGCAGGCACACATCGATGAGATGCAGGCGGCGCGCACCGCAGGGGAGGCGGAGCATGACCACCTGCGTGAGAAGGCCCGTGCCGCCGAGGAACAGACGGCGGCCCTGGCTGGTGAGCTGAAAAACGCGCAGGCAGAGGTGCTGCGCCACCTGGATGAAAATGCCAGGGCGCAAAGCCTGGGCCAATCCCTGAAGTCCGAGCTGGCACAGGCGATGCAAGAGCTGGAAAACACGCGTGGCGAGCGGGATGAAAACGCGGCCGCGCTGGCCGCCGCGCACGCTGAAATCAAACAACTGCGCAGCCTGCCTCCGCCAGCGCTGCCCCCCTCCCCGCCGAAAGTCCCTGCTGCGGCAGGTGGTGGAGGCACCAAGCGCACACGCGCCACCCCAGGCACGGCCACCACCAAACCGAAGGCCGGGGCGGCACGCCATGCCTCGCTGCGGGACACGCTGGCCGGGGTGGAGAGCGAGCTTTCCACCCACCAGTCCGCCGTGGCCACCCTGACCCAGGAGCGTGACGACTGGCAACAGCGTGTGACCAAGCTGGAGGAGCAGCCTGTCGCTGATCCGGCGGGGCTTGGCGTGGCCTACCGACGACTGGCGGACAGCGAGGCCCGCCTGCAGGCTGCCAGCGGAGGGATCCAACGGCTGCAAAACCAGGCGTGCGCGCTGAGGAAGGTTGCGGATGATGCCGCCGCGCTGGCGGGTGTGCCAGACGACGACCTGACCCGGATCAAGGGCATCAAGAATGTGATCAGCGAGCAACTGCGGGCGCACGGCATCCGCACCTGGCGCCAGATTGCGGCATGGGATGATGATGAACTCCGCGCCTTCAGCGAGCTTCTGGCATTCAAGAACCGTGCCACACGCGAAAAATGGAAGGAACAAGCCCGTGCGCTGCATGAGGCCGCCCACAGCCAGCTGCTTTGATTCGATTCCCCCACGCATGACCCACCTCCCGCCCCGCCTGTTGTTCCTGCTCCTCCTGCCGCTGGCCTCCTGCGTGAACGTGGGCACGCCTGAAGCACGGGCACCGCGCGTCCGCCAGCTCAGCCAGGACCTGCAAAAGCTGAGTCCCGCCGTCAATGCCGCCGAGGCGGACAAGCTGGCCCTCACCGCCATCGAGGTGTCCGCCAGGCTCAGCCAGGACTTCAAGCCGATGTTCCTGCCCTGGGCCAACAACGCGCTGAGGAACGTGGGCCTGCGCAAGCGCGGCCTGTGCTACGAGTGGCGTGACGACCTCTATCCCCATCTTCATGTGCTCAATCTGAAAACGCTGCAACTGCATCTGGCATCCGCCTTCCGAACCAAGCCCCGCGAGCACAACGGCATCATTGTGACGGCGAAGGGGCAGCGCTTTGAGGATGGGCTGGTGCTGGACCCGTGGCGGCGCGGCGGCCGCCTGTGGTGGGGCACCTTCGCCCGGGACTGGAGCCACAAGTGGAAGCCCCTGCCCTGGGAGCTGACGCCGATGGCGCTGCGGCCCTACATCATGCCGGAGCTGTATCCCGAAGAGGCGGCCAAGGTGGGGCAGGCGCACCGGAACTGACCAGGCTGCCCGGTTTCTGTGGCACCGGGATGCGCGCCACAATCCCCCGACGCCGTTCCCTGTCCCCACAGGAACGCGGCTGTTTTTCAGATCCGGCCAATGGAGGTGACGATGCCGTAGGCGCGGTTGAAAAAGCCCCAGTTCACGACATTCCACCACGCCTCGATGTACTTCTTCCGGTCGTTTTTGTACCGCGCGTAGTAGGCGTGCTCCCAAAGGTCCAGACAGAGGATCGGCCGACCGACCTCATCCGCCTTCAGCAGATGTCTCATCAAGGGATTGTCCTCGTTATTCGTGGTGGTGATGACCAGCCTGCCATCCGCGCGGTAGACCAACCACGCCCAGCCGGAGCCGAAATGCCTCAGTGCCGCGTCGGAGAACTGTTTTTTAAACGCCTCCACAGACCCAAACTCCTTGGTGATCGCATCCGCAGCCTTGCCTTCCGGACCGGAGGGACCGGTTCCCGGCGGTACCAGGAAGCGCCAGAAGACGGTGTGATTCACATGGCCGCCGCCATACATGCGCAGCGACTGCTGGGCCTCGGGACTTGGCCGTCTTGGCGGACCGCCCATGGGCACCGTCTTTTGCCGCGTGTCGGGCGGCAGCACGATGTCACTCATGTTGCGCATGAGGGCTGCGGCATTGCCAACGGTGAGGCGCAGATGCCGCAGGGTCTGCTGAAACTTGCCCAGAACGTCCGCATGATGCGAATGGTAGTGCAGCTTCAAAGTGGCTGCGTCGAGGTAGGGTTCCAGCGCGTCCAGATCAAAGGCAAGCGGCTCCTGCCGCATCGGAATGCCAAGCGGGGCATTGCCACGCAGGTCATCCTCCGCCGCCCAGAGAGGGCCGGCAAAAGCCGCGCTGCTTATTGTCAAAAAGGTGCGCCGGTTAATCTTCGAAACGTTCATTTCCAAGCCAAGGCAAATACCGGGTTGGTCACTTTTTGACAAGTATCCTTTTGAGAAAACATCCTTACGTGTAGCGCCCATCACCACACCACTCACGCTCCGCCTGTTTTATGGCCTGGCTTTTGTGGTGCCAGTCACCACCCAGCCCTGCGTCGCCTGCCTAGCAGGCCCATTCCGCAGCCCAGCAAGATCAGCAGCGCGCCGGCAGGCTCCGGCACGGGGGCGAAATTGCTGGCCACCACCTGCGACGCGATGTCCCCGCCCAACGCCTGCGCGTCGGTGACAGAAGTGCCAAACTGGATGCCGGCGTAGATGCCGCTCTGTGCGGCCTCATCCGCTGCCTGGCTGAAGCTGGTGTAGTTCCGCGTCATGTCGATGCTGCCGCTGCTGTCAATGTCGCTGCCCAGGCTGAAGTTATGGTTGTCCCCGAGAAACTCCGCCAGCACGGCTGCGGCGGCGGCGCTGTAGGCGGCCGTGGTTGCCACATATTCCGGGAAAGACGGAGAATCGATGAGCGGGAGCCAGACATCGCCCATGGTGTCGGGGTTCCCATCGGTGTCGAAAAACCCGTCGCCCCCGTTGGCGATCGCGGTCTCCGGCCGCCAAAACTGGGTGCTGTAGGCCTGGGCGAAGGCGGCGATGCCCGCATCCGCCATGGCCACGTTCATGGCGGCAAACAGGCGCGCGGTATCGAACACATCCAGCCCCGCAGTGGCTGCGGCATTGGTGGCAATCTCATTCCAAAGCTGGGGCACCTTGACCGTGCCGGAGATGCCGGTCCAGAAGTAAGCCTGGCTGGTCTGGTCGGCCGTGCGGGTAAGGCTGGAGTGAGCGCCAAGATCCTTCACCTGATTGAAGTCCGCCGCGTACTGCTCCGTGGTGAGATAGTTTGCCACGGAGGAGACTGGCAGGCTGCTGGTGTAGCCAGAGGTGCTGTTGATGGAGAAGGTGTCCACATTTCCCCAGCCTGGTAGCAAAGCGCCAGCCGTGGAGGTCTGCTGCCAGTAGCCGACCGTGCCCACCGGGGCATAAGGAGTGCCTGCGGCCACGCCGGAACCATCGGTGTCACGCCAGGAAAGAATGCTGGCGGCAATGCTTTGGCCCCACAACTCGCCGTCATCCTTGGCCTGGCCCGCCGCGATGCCGCCCATCTGGGTGGCGTAAAGCGATGTGAAACCTGAGGAGTCGCCATAAAGACCGCGCATCACCTCGTAGGCGGCGGTGGACATGGCGGCCTCCAGGGAAGCGCCAGCCGGGCCGGAACCCACGGAATAACTGGCGGTGCTGTAGGTGTTGTAAACGCCACGGATGCTCTCACCCGCATTGTAGATGGCGATGTTCAACATGGCCAGATCACGCGTGATGAAGGGCGACTCTGCGCTGGAGGCCATGAAATTCAGCGCTTCGGAGTTCCAGTCCGTCACCAAGTCCGCCCTCACGGGTGCCAGCGGCACCAGCAGGCCAAGGCCTGCCAGGAGAGAGTGGATGTGGAAGCGAAACGAAGCCATGAAGCAGAAAATTTACATATTTTATTATAATTTTCATAATTAGCAACAATTTCCGCCACCTGACTGTTGTCGAGCGTGGTGAATTTAGATTCACCTGATGCCTTGGTATTCCGCGCGTCCGGGGGCCTGCCCGGGCAAGTTTCATCATCCCTATAACCACCGCCTCAATGCATGAAGCGCCGCCGCGCCCCGGGGGGCGTCTTCAGAAAAAGCGCATGCCGGACTTTCATGGGCGGCATGGGGTGTTGGGGACCTGAGCGTTTTCCTTTGACCCACCGCACGCTCTACGGGACTATCAAGGCTTGTAACAGACAAACACACGACAGGGGCGTCCCGCGCAGGGACTGAGATTTCGCTTTGGCGATAAACCCTCCGAACCTGATGCGGGTCATGCCGCCGAAGGGAGTTCGCTCGGAGGTATTCTCAGTTTTTGCGCCCACGACGGCCAGCTCAAAACCTCCGCACCCTCTTTTCTCCATGATCGCCGACCCCAAGTCCTCCTTCGAAGCCCACTCCTCCGAGCAGCTTCCCGCCTCCACCCGCGTTTACGTCCAGGGTCAGCTCCATCCGGATGTGAAGGTGCCGATGCGTGAGATCACCCTCTCCCCCACCAAGAGCTTCAACGGCCGCATGGAGATCAATGAGCCCGTGCGCGTGTATGACACCTCCGGCCCATGGGGCGACCCCGCCTACACCGGCACCGTGGAGGAAGGCCTCCCTGCCCTGCGCAAAGAATGGATCCTGGGCCGCCAGGACGTCGTGGAATACGACGGCCGCGCCGTGGAACCCC
The DNA here is from genome assembly GCA_964588755.1 of uncultured Prosthecobacter sp. Classification (GTDB taxonomy): domain Bacteria; phylum Verrucomicrobiota; class Verrucomicrobiia; order Verrucomicrobiales; family Verrucomicrobiaceae; genus Prosthecobacter. Next base: position 34,227 of record CAZPSQ010000037.1, read on the forward strand.
GCGACAACGGCTACCTCACCGCCAACCACGCCGAATACGCCGCCGCCAAGCGCGAAGGCATCCTCAGCCCCCTCAAGGCCCCCATCAACGCCCAGCGCCGTCCCCTGAAGGCCCTGCCGGGCAAGGTCGTCACCCAGCTTGCCTACGCCCGCGCCGGCATCATCACCCCGGAGATGGAGTTCATCGCCATTCGCGAGAACATGAAGCGGGCGAAGATCGCCGAGCTTAGCCAGGACATCGTCCGCAACGACCTGGACAAGCAGCACGTCGGCTCCACCCAGGTGCAGAACGAGTACACGCCGGGCATCTTCCGCCGCTTCCCCCAGCGCAT
>CAZPSQ010000038.1:0-34397 GCA_964588755.1 uncultured Prosthecobacter sp.
TGTCCTCTTCCTGGCCGAGGCCTTCACCAAGCCCAAGATGATGCAGGTGCTGGGCAAGGTGGGCTTCACCCAGAGCTACACCTACTTCACCTGGCGCGAGGACAAGCAGGCGCTCACCGAGTACGCCACCGAGCTCACCCAGGGCGACATGAAGTGGTACTACCGTGGCAACTTCTGGCCGAACACGCCGGACATCCTCCCCGGCCATCTGCAGAACGCCGGCCCGGCCATGTTCAAGATCCGCGCTGCCCTGGCCTCCACGCTCTCTTCCACCTGGGGCATGTACTCCGGCTACGAGCTGTGCGAGAACGATCCCTATCCCGGCAAGGAGGAGTACAACAACAGCGAGAAGTACGAGCTCAAGCAGCGCGACTACAACAAGCCCGGCAACATCACGCCCTTCATCCGCCAGCTCAACGCCATCCGCCGCGAGAACCCCGCGCTGCATCTCTACGACAACCTGCGCTTCCACGGCTCCGACCACCCGCAGATCCTCTGCTACAGCAAGGCCACGCCCGACTTCAGCAACCGCGTCCTCTGCGTCGTCAGCCACGATCCGCATCACCAAGCCGCTGGTGCCGTGCATCTGGACCTGCATGCCCTCGGCCTCGATCCGCACCGCCCCTACAAGGTCATCGACCTCCTGCACAACCAGAGCTACGAGTGGCGCGGCGCGGACAACTACGTCATCCTCAGTCCGAACGCGACGATGATGCACCTCTTCCGGGTGGAGCAGTGATGCGCTCATGAACTTCCTCGCCAGGCTGCTGCTGCTTCTCATGCTGCTGTCCCTCGTGGGGCAGGCGCAGCCCTGGCAGATCGAGTCCACGTCCCAGCCGGGTTCCCTCGGTCATGGCGCGAGTTTCGTGGTCAAGAAACTCGCCGGCCCTGGCAAGGCGGAGATGAAGCTGGTGTTCTTCGGCGAAAAGCAGTGCCAGTTGCGTGTCGTCGCCAATGCCGACCGTGAATCTGCACGCTCGCTCCAGGCCATCGGGCATGCAGAGAAAGCTCTTGCCGCATGCAATGGCGGTTATTTCCATGCCGATGGCGACTTCGGACCCACGGGCTTGGAGATCACTGATGGCAGGCGCGTCGGCACCTACGAGGGCCAGCCTCTCTTTGGTGCGCTGGTCGTAAGGCAGGGCAAAAACGCGCTGGTGTGGGGCCCGGAATTCCAAGACTCGCCAGACATCACCCAGGCCGTGCAATGCAGCCCCTGGCTTGTCAGCGAGGGGCGCATGGTGCCGCTCGCCCCCCAGGGGACTGATCCGCGCAACAACCGTACCTTCATCCTCACCGATGGCGAAGGCCGCTGGGCCATTGGCATCTGCAAAGGTGTGGGCCTGCTGGAACTGGCTCACATTCTGGTCACGCCCGGCATCATCACGGAGATGAAGGTGAAACGCGCCCTGAACCTGGATGGCGGCCCCTCCACCAGCCTGTGGTGCCGCAGCGCGGCGGGAGTGGACTTTTTCGAGGTGCCTGGCTGGGCGGTGCGAAACATGATTGTGGTTGTTCCCCGCGATTCGCAGTGAGATGCGCGTGGTTGCGTGCGTTTCGGATGGATGCGCCCCGCCATCGCCTGCCTGCTCGCCCTCTCCCTGGTTTCTGTCTCCGCTGAAGAACCCAAAAAGTGGTTCAAAGGAAACACCCACACGCATTCCCTGTGGAGTGATGGGAATGATTTTCCGGAGATGATCTCCGACTGGTACAAGCAGAAGGGCTATGATTTCCTGGCCATCTCTGACCACAACGTCCTCCAGGCCAAGGAGGTGTGGATGGCGGTGCCTGCGGTGGAGAAACGCCGCAAGGCCCTGGGCAGGTCCACCATGGACAAATACCGCGCCCGCTTCGGCAACGAGTGGGTGACCACGCGTGAAAAAGACGGCGCGACCGAGGTGCGCCTGAAGAAGCTGGAGGAGTACCGCCCGCTGCTGGAGGAGCCGGGCAAGTTCCTCCTTGTGCAGGCGGAGGAGATCAGCGCCGGCATTGGCAAGCAGCCCATCCATCTCGGCGCGGTGAACCTCCAGGAGGAAATCAAGCCGATCAAAGACCTGGCCAACGCCCAGGAAGTGATGCGCGCCAACTTCAAGATGGTGAACGAGCAGTCCGAGCGCCTCGGCATCCCCATGTTCACCCACATCAACCATCCGAACTTCCGCTGGGCGCTGAAGGCCGAGGACATGGCCGCCGTGCTGGAGGAGAATTTTTGGGAGATCTACAACGGCCACCCCGCCATCTACTACGAAGGCGACGAGACCCGCGTGGGCCATGAGAAGCTGTGGGACATCGCCAACACCCTGCGCATCGCCCAGTTCAAGGCACCGCCGCTCTACGGCGTCGGCACCGACGACTCCCACCACTACCACGGCGAGGAAAGCAGCCCTGGCCGAGGCTGGGTCATGGTCCACGCCTCCAAGCTCGACGCCAATGAGCTCGTCAAAGCCATGAAGGCTGGCGACTTCTACGCCTCCTCCGGCGTCGTCCTTGACGACATCACCTTCACCGATGGAGCTCTGCGCCTCCGCATCCACGCCGAGCCCGGCGTGACCTACAAAACCATCATTCGCGGCACCCTCGAAGGCTTTGACGCCACCACCCGGGAGCAGCCGTCTCCCGAAGGAGACTTCAACCCCACACGCCTCCTTTATACCGACGACGTCGGCAAGACCCTCGCCACCCTCGACGGCACGGAAGTCACCTGGAAACCCAGCGGCAAAGAACTCTACTTCCGCGCCACCATCGTCTCCTCCAAACCCCACCCCAACCCCTCCTTCAAAGACCAGACCGAAATGGCCTGGATCCAGCCTATGGGCTGGAAAAAGTAGCCTTGTTGCTGTGCAACAAGGAAGCGCGTCGTCAGCCCCATCGCCCTCAGGGCGCCGCGCCGCAAACTCCCCCATGAACCCCGACACCCTCTCCCGCCAAGCCATCCGCCTCGCACAACGCAAGGCCAGCAAGGCGGGCAGACTCCTGACTCGTGAGGAGATCCTTCACCTGCGCGTTCAAACCGTGGAGTCCTGGAAACGCATCCTCTTCATCACCCTGGGACTCTTGGTTGGCGCCTTTTCGTTCCTATGCTTTCGCTTGGAAGCACCCTGGTGGCTCTGGGCAGCCTTTGCCCTGGGTTCCGCCATCATCGTTTTCCTCGGAGCCTTCGGTCGCAAGGCCTGTCTCGACCGTGAGCTTCAAAAGCTGAAGGACGAAGGCCCCACGACAGTACTCGATGCGATCCTCAACGCATTGATGTGAGAAAAACAGACGACCTGTCTAGGGAGACATTTCACGCCTGCCGTCACCGACTTCAGGTCGCTCCGTCCTTCCTGTCATTTCCGTCCTTTCCATGCGGTCTTCCATCCCCGTTTTGAGATTGAAGGGACTCTGCATGGATGGTTTGGAATGATTTTACCCTACATGATTCTGTCATCTCTCTGGAGGCATCGACTCCACCTGGGCGTGACGATGCTTTCTTCCTTCCTGTCCTCCCTCCAGTGAAACAAAGGCCTCGTCTGTCTGCCTGACCCACGCCAGTCCCAGCAGGATGATTTTGCCCCCCCATCATTTTGCTAACAATAGACGTGGGGAGCTTTAATCAGCGCTCCCCCTCACCTCCGCATCCCCTGCATCCGCGCCTGCATCCCCTCCAGCATCGGCGCCATCTCCAGCTTCGCGCTCAGCGGCGCCTCCTTGAAGAAGAAGCTCATCTCCTTGTTGAAGTTCCGCTCAAAGCCTGCCGTGTCCTGGTCCAGCAGCAGCTGCATCTCCGGATTGCTGGCGGTTTTCTTTTTCATCTCGCGGTGAATGCTGCCGATGGTGCGGCGGCGCTCCTCCTGCGGCAGTTTGTCGATGCCCTTCATCACGGCTTTGAAGTTTTCCTCCACCGTGCGGCCGATGTACTCGCTCTTCTCCTCGTCGGTGAGGGATTTGAAGAAGGCGTTCATTGTCTCCTCCCCGTCCTCGCGCATGGTGTTGCGCTGGTTGAAGTCCAGCTTGATGACGGAGGTGATCACCTTGTCCACATGCTGCATGCGCTGCTCATGGCCGATGTTTTCATCCTGGAGCCACGGCGCGTCAGTCATCAGCGCCAGCGTCTTCTCCGGCGTGAAGACGGAATCTTCCGTCGTCCACATCACGACTCCGAGCACTCCCCAGACCAGGGCGAGGAAGGCGGCAATCTGAAGCCAGAAGCGCTGGAGGTTCATGGGATGGAGGGAGGGGGGAGGCCCCTAGCGTTTGCCAAAACGGCGTCCCAACAACGACAGGAACTCGCCAGATTCTTCCACCTTTAGCATCTTCGTCACGGCAAAGTACGCCGCGGCGGCCACGGAGATGGTGGCGCCCAGCAAGGCACAACGCAGCAGGAAGCCCGTGTGCGCCCAGTCCGCCATGAGGGTGAGCTTGGCTGCCAGACAAACACCGGACATGACGGCGATCGCCACGCCCAGCCGCAGCAGCGCGTGCGACAGCGACCGAGTCTCCAGACCACCGGCAAACTTGCGCATGCAGAGATACAGCGTCAGGAAGTTGATGACCAGCCCCAGCGCCGTGGCCCATGCCAGCGCGGTGTGGCCCCAGCCGAGCACGAACACTGTGGTCGAGTTCAGCACCAGATTCAGCACGATGATGCCAATGCTGATCAGCATGGGAATGAAGCGCCGGTTGATGGTGTAAAAGGCAGGCTGCAGCACCTTGATCGCCGAATAAAAAATCAGGCCAAAGGCATAGGCCTGCAGTGGGGCGGCCGTGTTCGCCACGTCATGGGCGGTGAACTTGCCGTGCTCAAAGATCACCGAAATGATCTCATATGCCAGCAGGGAGAGGCCCACGGCGCAGGGCAGCGTGAGGAACAGCACCAGCCGCAGCCCCTTGGCCAGGGCGCCTCGAAACGCGGGGGTGATGCCCTCCGTGGCCAGACGGGAAAGCATCGGCAGAGTGACCGTGGCCACCGCCACGCCGAACAAGCCCAGCGGCAGCTGCTGCAGCCGCTGCGCATTGGCCAGCCAGGCCAGCGAGGACTCAGCCCCGGCGGTGTAGGAGGCAAAAATGGAGTTCAGCAGCACCGAAATCTGGGTGCCGCTGGCGGCCAGCATGGACGGCCACATGAGGTGCAGCACCTCCTTCACCGCAGGGTCTTTGCAGCCGAAGTCAAAACGGAAACGGAAGCCCACACGACGCAGGGAAGGGAGCTGAACCGCGAGCTGAAGCACGCCGCCGATCAAGGTGCCGATGGCAAAACCCGTGAGCCCCCTTTCACTGACCTGCCCATGGCGGAAGCCAGGATCAATGATCCACGCCAGGATCACGCCGCCGACGATGCAGCCCAGGTTGAAGAAAGCGGAGGCGACCGCAGGAATGAAGAAAACCTTCTTCGCATTCAGCATGCCCATGACCAGCGCCGTCACGGACACCAGCGCGATGAAGGGGTACATGATCTGCGCCAGCCAGGTGCCCAGCACCTTGGCCTCCTCGGACAGGCCTGGGGTCAGAATGCGAAACAGGATGGGGGCCAGCGCCACGCCGGCGATGGCCACCAGGCTCATGAACCACATGGAAAGGGAGATCATTTTCCGCCCGAGCTGCCATGCCGCGTCATCCCCCTCCGTCTTCATCTTCTTGGAGAAGGTGGTGACGAAGGCGGTGGACAGCGCGCCTTCGGCAAAGAGATCGCGCAGCATGTTCGGCGTGCGGAAGGCGGCGGTGAAGATGCCGGTGAAGGCGGAGCCGAAAAAGCCGTTCAGCAACTGGTCGCGGATCAGCCCCAGCACACGGCTGCAAAGGATGGCGATGGAAACGACGCCGGTGGAGCGGGCCTGGGATGCGGCGTCCTTCTTCTCCGTGGGGCTAGCCTCTGGCTTGCCCGTCGGCCCCTGGTTTGACGGCAATGCCTCGTTCATGTGATGGTGATGCGTGATTGAGGGGAGATGTTTGCAACCGGGGGATGATGCGGGGGAGTGCGGCAGACTGCGACCGGGACGGCTGCGCTACGGGCGGCGGCTGGCCCTTCGCAGCTTGTCCATCATGGCGATGCCCATGCCATGTTCATGCAACGGTTCCGCAATGATCTCGTCCACGCCCAGCTCATCCAGGCGGCGCAGGATGTGGAAGAAGCGCACGGCGGCCTCCGGCAGCTTGCCGTTGCCGGGGCTGAGCATCATCACCTCTTCCCACTCGCACAGGTTCAGGTAGCCGTCTTTCTCCTCGCCCCGGTAGCTCATCAGCGCGTAGCGCTTTCCTTCCTCAGGAATGAAGTCGGATGGGCGGGACAGCAGGCGCAGCGGCGTGCGTGGCGCGTAGTGGGATGCCAGCTGGCCGGGGGCCTCCGTGGCCTCGTCCACCACGGTGCGGGTGGCCACCTTCACCTTGCCGTACACCTTCAAATCATCCGGCGTCAGCGGCCCAGGGCGCACGATGGTGATCAGCGGCTTGGGTGATCCTGGCTCCACCTTGATGATGGTGGACTCCAGGCCATACAGGCTGGCACCCGCATCCAGCACCAGGTGAATGCGGCCGTCCAGCTCCGCCATGACCGCGCTTGCGGAAGTGGGACTGATGGAGCCAAAGCGGTTGGCGCTTGGCGCGGCCAGCGGCTTGTCCAGCGCGCTGCACACGCGCTTGAAGACCGCATTGGAACTGACGCGTACGGCCACCGTGGGCAGGCCGGCGGTGACGATGTCCGGCACGATGGGCTTTTTCGGCAGCAGCAGGGTCAGCGGCCCGGGCCAGAAGCGCTCGGTGAGCTGCTTCACCGTCTGCGCGATCTCCGGGGGCACGTCCGCCACAAGGTCAAGCTGCTGCTTGTGCGGCAGGTGTACGATCAGCGGGTCAAAGGTGGGGCGCTCCTTGGCCTCGAAGATCTTGGCCACCGCGTTTGCATCCAGCGCGTTCGCCGCCAGGCCATACACCGTCTCCGTCGGCAGGGCCACCACCTCCCCTTCCTTGAGCAGCCGCACCGCCTCCAGCACGGCCTCATGCATCAGGGGAGGCTCATCAGTGCGGAGGACGGCGGTGACGTAGGTGGACATGGGGCGTGGTGGGAGCGAAAAGGGGACTGAAAATTGAGAACTGAAAATTGAAAATTTTAAACTGGTCAGAGGTAGGCGCGAAGAACGCGGCGGGTCGGTTCAGGCATTTTTCAGTTCTCAATTTACAATTTCTGAGCGCGTGAAGGACTGGCGCCGCAACCAAACGACCAAGCCTACCCCTTCGAAGGAGCCGATCCTCCTTCGATCATCGCCCACGCATTGTGGTTGTGGATCGACTCGAAGTTCTCCGCCTCCACCCGGAACCAGGTGATTTTCGGATGTGCCTTGGCCTTCAGGGCCACGTTTCGGACTAGATCCTCCACGAAAACGGGGTTGTCGTAGGCTGCCTCGGTCACGAATTTTTCATCCGGCCGCTTCAGCACGCTGTACAGTTCGCTGCTGGCGCTGGACTCCACCAGTTCCAGCAGATCCTCAATCCACACAGGATCGGAAAACCGCACGGCCAGGGTCACCACACCCCGCTGGTTGTGCGCGCCCCGGGCGCTGATGGCCTTGGAGCAGGGGCACAGGGTCGTGACAGGAACTTCGACGGTGACGACCAGGTCTGTGGCCTCCTTGTGGGTGTTCACCTCAAAGACCACGCCGTAGTCCAGCAGGCCAGCCGCGCCGGAGACGGGGGCTTTTTTGGAGCGGAAGTAGGGGAAGCGCATCTCCACATGCGCCTTGTCGGCGTGCAGCTTTTTCATCAGCTCACGCGGCATGGCCACGATGTTGGAGACAGTGAGCTCGGTGCCGTGGGAGTGCAGCACCTCCACAAAACGGCTCATGTGGGTGCCTTTGAAATGGTGCGGCAGGTCAACGGCGAGGGAGACGGTGGCCACGGTGTGCTGCACGGCGGCGTCACGGTCACGGATGCTCAGCGGGAAGCGCAGGCTGCGCACACCGACGCGGTCAATGGGCAGGCGGCGTTCGTCACGTTCGTTCTGCGTGTCTTTGAGGGCGGACATTGTGGGGTGGAAATGAAACTTCCCACTGCCGCGGAATGCAACAGTGGGAAGCAGATCAGAAGAGACCCTTCACGGGCGGTCTGTGTGGATCAAGGCAGAAGGTTCACAGCGCGGGCGCGCTTGATTTCGCGGATGACCTTGCGGTGCAGCCAGGCGGGAAGACCAGTGATGCGGCGGGGGATCAGCTTGCCGGATTCCGTGGTGAAACGGGCGATCAGCTCGGGGTTGGTGTAGATGATTTTCTCCACCGGGATGTCCACACGGCGGCGCGGCATCTTGCGATTCGCGCGACGGAAGTTGGACATGCGTTCTTTGGTCTTCGGTTGCATGGCTTGGGAAAGTCAGGGGTTAGCGGATTTCGCGATGAAGCGTGCGCTTCTTCATGAAGTGATTGAACTTCACCTTCTCAAGGCGGTTCGGCGTGCGCACGCTCTTTTTGTTGCGCGTGGTCACGTAGCGGGAGGTCGGCATTCCTGCGGCCTTGGCTTCCGTGCATTCGAGGATGATGATGTCTCGCGGCATAAATTTGGGGCGCGGATGCTAGGTCACTCTTTGGAGAAGTCAAGCGATTCGCCTGAGTTGTTGTTTTTACCGGTCGGCGCCTCGTCCTCGTCCTTGTCGTCGTCGTCGGCGGCATCGGCGCTGTCCAGGCCGAAAAGTGAGTGCACGGGGCGGCTCCAACGGCCGGTGATCTGGCTGCGCTCAATCTTCTCCTGGTAGGTCACGGAGTAGCGGGCGAAGGGCATGGCCTCCAGGCGCTCCTCCGGGATCCGGACGCCGGTGCCTTCGCAGAGGCCGTAGGTGCCGGTCTCGATGCGCTTGAGCGCCTCGTTGATCTCATACAGGGCGTCCTGCTCCTTGCCCAGCAGGCTGAGGGCGAAGTCGCGGTCATACGCGTCGCTGCCGGCGTCGGCCTGGTGCATGCCGAAAGCGGAGGAGTCGCCGTTTTCGTTGCGGATGGTCTCGCTGGCCACGCCTTCGATGGAGTTCAGGTAGGCGTCACGCAGCTCCACAAGGCGCTGCTTCTGCTTTTTGAGGAAGGGGGTCATCTTCACCGGACCCTTGGCGATCTCGATGGTCACGCCTTCGTCTTCGTGGCGGTTGATGCGGGAACGGGGGGTGCCGGCGGTGGAAATCGTGGTGCGGCCTTTCACGGCCAGCGGGGCGGGGGTGTTTTTGCTGCTCTTCGCCGGGGCGGCAGGCTTGGCGGCCTTCACGGGTTCTGGCGCGGGAGCGGGGGCCGGGGCAGGCTTGGCGGCTTTGACGGGGGCTGGGGCGGCAGGTTTCGCAGCGGGCTTCTTCTCAGCAGCGGCCTTTTTGGCTGGGGCTTTCTTGGCTGCGGCTGCGGGGGCTTTTTTGGGGGCGGCTTTCTTCACAGGTTTTGGAGAGGGTTTCTTCGGCGCGGCCTTGGGCGGCGCTTTATGGGGAGCTTTGGCGGCTTGGGGAGCTGGTTTGCTCTTCGACTTTACCGCAGGCTTGGCCGCCTTCTTGGGAGCAGCTTTCTTCGCGGGTTTGGCGGCGGGCTTTTTAGCTGCGGGCTTTTTGGATTTCGCAGGCATGGGCTGTTGCTGGGTTGGATGTCGAATAAGCTTCTCGAATCTCCGCTCACGTGATGGGGTGGAAAAAGAGGCGCGGATTCTGCGCGTGGTTGGCTGGTAGCGCAACATCTATTCCAGGCCTGTTCTGGCGGGTTGCGGCGGGCGGCCGCCCGGGATAGGCTCGGCCCATGAACGGCCAACAATCTCCTGGCTCCGCGCTAAACGCCCTCTGGCGGCAGGTCCGCGCCGTGCTGGACCTGGTGCTGGACCTGTCCTTCAAGCGCTTCGTCACCCCCCACCTGCTGCGCATGCTCTACGTGCTGAGCCTGCTGGCGGCGGTGTTTTACGCTGTGTCCTGGATGTTCAGCAGCTGGTGGGGCGTCATCGTCGCGCCCGTGGCGTTCCTTTTTTATCTCATCGCCGCCCGCGTCATCGTCGAGCTGATCCTGGCCATCTTCCGCATCGCGGAAAAGATCGCCCCGCTGGATGGCGAAAGCCCCCCGCCCACGGTGCAGAGTCCGCTCTCCAAGCCGCCGCAGTGAGCGGGTCTGGCCCCGGGCTTGTGAAATTTTTCACAAATTCGGGTTGCCGCCCTTCGTGTGGCCCGGATAATCGCCCCGCTGATGCCCACACCACTGCTCGCCTCCCTCGATCTCATTGCGCTCGCCGCCTCGGTGGGGAAGATCGTGTTTCTGACCTTCCTGGTCATCCTCCCGCTGGTCTCCATCTCCGTTTATTTCGAGCGGCGCATCTCGGCGGTCATTCAGGACCGTGTGGGCCCGAACCGTGTGGGCGTGCCGCTGACCCTCTTCGGCTTCAAAAAAGACTGGCAGCCCTTCGGCATCGGCGGCTTGGCCCAGGCGGCGGCAGACGGCCTCAAGTTCATCCTGAAGGAGGACTTCGTCCCCGCCCATGTGCGCAAGTTCTACTACTGGATGGCGCCCTGCCTCACCATGGTGCCCGCGCTGCTGACCTGCTGCGTGATCCCCTTCGGCAGCGAGCTTGATCTCAGCTTCCTCGGCGTGGCGGAGCCCATCAAGCTGGTCATCGCCGACCTTAGCGTCGGCCCCCTCTTCACCTTCGCCATCGCCTCCCTCGGCGTGTACGGCATCGTCCTCGCCGGCTGGGCCTCCAACTCCAAGTACCCCTTCCTTGGCGGTGTCCGCGCCAGCGCGCAGATGATCTCGTATGAGATCTCCCTCGGCCTTTCCATCATCCCGGTGCTGATGATTTTCGGCGAGCTGAACCTGACTAAAATCTCCTCCTTCCAGGATGCCAACGGCTGGCTGCTCCTGCCCTTGTGGGGCGAGGGCCTCAGCGTCGGCCGCTGGGTGCTGCTTATCCCCGTCTTCATCTCCTTCTGCGTCTTCACCGTCTCCATGTTTGCCGAGACGAACCGCCTCCCCTTCGACCTCGCCGAGTGCGAAACGGAGCTCGTCGCCGGTTATCACACCGAGTACAGCTCCATGAAGTTCGCCCTCTTCTTCCTGGGGGAATACGCCGCCATGATCATCGGCTCCGGCCTCGCCGTCACGATGTTCCTCGGCGGCTGGAGCATCCCTTTCTGGCCCTACTTGGAGAAGATCATCCCCCTCCAGCTCCACTTCAGCCCCGGCGACACCCCGCTCTACACCTCCCTGCTGCACGTGGCCACGTTCTTCGGGAAGGTCTTCTTCTTCATCGTCTTCTTCATCGTCATTCGCTGGACGCTGCCCCGCTTCCGTTTCGACCAGCTGATGGCCCTTGGCTGGAAGGTTTTCTTCGAGCTCGCGCTGGCGAATGTCTTCCTCACCGCGTTGCTGCTCTGGTGGTTCCCGCTGAAGTAAAGCAGCCCGGAGGTGACGCGACTGGGGGCTTCAGGCTGCACGGTTTTGTGGTGCCAGCCACATCTGCAGCCCGATCGCCACATAGGCCCCGATGATCCCGCCGACGCTGTCCGCCAGCCAGTCGGCGATGTCCCCGCCGCTGCGGCCGGGGGTGTAGGTCTGGTGCCACTCATCCAGCCCGCCGACGATGGAGCAGAACAGGACGGTCACGGCGATGGCATCGAAGGTTCGCGGCACCAGCCCCGCCAGCCGCAGGCCGAGCAGGAAGCAGGCGCCACCGGCGGCGAAAAAGATGGTGTGCTCCAGCTTGTCCACCCCCTCAAACTTTGCCGGCTGCGGCAGGGAGCTTTGTTCCGACAGCCAGTAAAGCACACCGACCCAGGCGATGACGAGGACACGCCACAGGAGCGGCGAGAGGAGGAAACGCGGCAGCTTCATCCTGCGGGGATTATCACCCCCGGGCGGAACCGCAAGCAGCATTGCTGGACCTGCAAAGAGATAGACATTCAGACGGCCCCACGTTACTCCTCGCCCGATTTGTTCAGACCATCCCATCCCACCATGAAACTCTCGCTCACGCTCGCCGCCCTGTTTGCCGCCGTCTCCTTTGCAGGTGCGGAAGAAATTGAAATCTTCAACGGCAAGGACCTCACCGGCTGGGAGGGCAACAAGGAATTGTGGAGCGTGGAGGACGGCGCCATCACCGGGCGCACTCCGGCGAGTGATGAGTCCCCGGACAAAAGCATCCTCAAGCACAACACCTTCCTGGTGTGGAAGGCTGGCAAGGTGAAGGACTTCGAGCTGACCTTCCAGTACCGCATTGAGAAGGGCAACTCCGGCGTGCAGTACCGCAGCAAGGAGCTGGAGCCGGGCGAGTTTGGCCCCATCATCAGCGGCTATCAGGCCGACTTCGAGGCCGGGGACAAATACAGCGGCATCCTTTATGAGGAGCGCGGCCGTGGCATCCTGGCCCTGCGTGGCGAGAAGACCGTGATCAAGCCTGCCGCCGATGGTGGAAAGAAGCCGGTCATCGAAAAAGCCGGGGCCACCGGTGACAGCGCCGCCATCCAGGCCTCCATCAAAAAGGAAGACTGGAACGAGTACCGCATCGTGGCCAAGGGCAACCACGTGCAGCACTTCATCAACGGCCTGCAGACCATTGACGTGACGGACGAGGACGCCGCGAACGCCCCTCTGGAAGGCCTCCTGGCCCTGCAGATCCACCAGGGTCCGCCCATGGTCGTGCAGTTCAAAAACTTCAAGCTCATCACAAAGTAGCCTTGTTGCTGTGCAACAAGGGTGCGCGGCGCTTGCTCACTGACGTCCGTCCTCCCTATCCTAAACTGTCGAAAACTCAGGGGCCCCCGGCCCTGGGTTTTTTCTTTGTCGAAAGGTGTTTTGAAAATCCCCGCCACCGGTGCTTTCTTTGTCACAGCATGAACAAGTTTCTCTCCAGCCTCTTCCTCGTCACCTGCGGCCTGGTTTCCCAGGCTGCGGCCGACACCGAGTACATCGTCGTCAGCGGCGGCCCTGCGGTGCGTCGGTTTGAGGATCTGCGCCGTCCGGCGGAGCAGCATGACCGCTGGTGGGGAAATTTCATCCGCCCGGCCCGTGTCCGCATGCAGGAGGTTCAGCGCACCGCCCCCGCCGGCACGCACATCACCTGGCTGGTGTACCGGGACGGCTACGTCCGCCGCGCCGCTGCGGAGCGCCAGCCCCTCACGCAGAACATCGAGTCTGTCCCGGCCGCCTACCCCTTCATCAAGCTTGTGTGGTTCCGCAGCGCCGATGAGCTGATCAACTACATCAACCGCGGCACCACCAACGGTGCGGGCAGCCGCCGCATGAAGATCACCGGCTTCGAGTATTTCGGCCACTCCAACAAGTTCAGCTTCATGTTCGACTACAGCTCGGACGTTTATGCCACCTCCACCGTCTGGCTGCATGAGAACGACCTGAACAAGATTCGTGGCAGCGCCTTTGCCAGCAAGGCCTACTGTCATAGCTGGGGCTGCCACACGGCGGAAAGCTTCAGCAAGGTGTGGAAGCGCAAGACCGGCTCCTGGATGGTCGGGGCGAACGGCAAGACCGACTACTCCTACATGCATGAGCGGAACTGGCAGGTGGGCCTTTCCCCCGGCTCCCGCTGGGTGAGGTAAAAAGGGGCCGATTTTCCCCAAAAATCGCCAGCCCGTCGCTTCATCGCCGACAGTCTATTCCACCTCTGTCAGACGAGGTGGAAATCTTTTTTTGAGAGCGGCTGGGCAGGGGTTCCCCGCCTCTCAGGTGCCGCTCCAGATGAACTTCACCGGTTTGTCGATGTCCGGATGCACGCTGTGATGCACCGGGCAGCCGAGCGCGGTGGCTTCAAGGACCTTGCGGTCAGGGTGGCTCTCCGGCAGCGGGATTTCGATGGTGATCGGCAGGCGCACGATGCGGCGGGGGCTGTCCTCGCTCATGTGCTTCTCCACGCTCACTTTCATGCCCGGCAGGTCATAGCCCTTTTGCTGGGCCTTGATGCCGATCACCGTGGCCATGCAGGTGGCCAGGGCGGTGGCCACAAGGTCCGTCGGGCTGAAGGACTCGCCCTTCCCGTGGTTGTCCACGGGCGCGTCCGTGAGGAGCTGGTTCTGCGACGGGCCATGAGTGGCCTGACAGCGCAGGCCGCCTTCGTAGTTAACACTGATGGAGACGGCCATGATCGGGGCGGAGTTGGAAGTTGGTTACTCGGCGGTCAGAACGCCGTTCATGATGGCGCCATGGCCTGGGAAGGTGCAGATGTAGTGGTATTCACCTGCGGTCGGCACCACGAACTCGATGGTTTCGCTCTGGTTCGGCTGGAGCAGCTTGGTGTGGGCCAGAATGTCCTGGGAATCAGGGATGTAGCCTTTGTCCGCCAGGGCCATGGCCGCCATCGCGATGCCCAGCATCTTGCCTTTGTCCACGCCCAGCTTGCCAAGGACGAAGTTGTGCGGCTGCGGCAGGGTGGGGTGGGTGTTGTTGAAGGTCAGCTTCACGGGCTGGCCTGCCTTCACGGCGATGGTCTTGGTGTCAAAGGCCAGGGGGTTGGCCGAGTCAGGCTTGATGGTCACCTCAATGGCCGGACCGCTGGCAGCAGCAGCCGGTGCGGGCGCAGCGCCTGCCTCCCCAGGGGCGGCTGGCGTGCTGGCTGGAGCCGGGGCCGCAGGGGCGGCGGCAGCGGTCGCCGCCTTCTCCGGCTTCGGAACCAGGGAGCCCAGCCCCTCGACAATGAACGCCAGCACCCACAAAAACACCATGCCGGCCAGGGCAACACCAATCACCACATTGAGAACAGACCAGATGGAGGATTTTTCCGAGGAAGAATGAGACGCGGACATGGAGGATTGGGGAAGGGGGTGGTTTGAGCGCGCATCAGAGCACAGTGAGGCGCGAAAGCAACCGCCGTGTTCCCTCCTTACGGCGCGGTTGGGGCCACTTCCCGCATGGCTGTTCCGATCTTGTCGCCCGCCAGGCTTAAAATGTCATTGTGGTGCGCCCCTTCCACCGGGTGGAAGGCCACCGCCTGCGGGTGGGCTTCCGCCAGTTCCCGCCCCATGCGCACAGGGATGACCTCATCCTCGGTGCCGTGAAAGATGACAAAACGCGCGCCGGGCGCCTGCGTGGCTTTTGCGAGGGTTTGTCGGTTGTCAAAGAGGTGCCGGTTCAGGTGGCACAGCGGCCACCCCAGCACAACGCGCCCCATCTCCGTCATCGTGGTGAAGGGGGAGATCAGCACCCCGCGCCGCATCTCCAGGTCCTCCGCCGCCATCAGGGCCGCCGCAGAGCCCAGGGAGTGGCCCAGCAGGGCCAGCCGTGGTTGGAGATCCTGCGGTGTGGTACCCAGGTGCCTCGCCAGTGCCTCCACCGCAGCCTTGCCGCTTTGGCGAATCCGTCCCGGAGTCGGCGCGCCCTCGCATTCCCCGTAGCTCGGGTAGTCCACCAGCAGGTAGGCAAAGCGGCCATCCCACTCATCCGTGAAATACAGCCAGTCCAGCGCCAGCGATCCATTACCACCAAAACACAGCCACACCACCGGCGGCAGTCCGCTGGTGGCGGCGCGCGGTGGGATGTAGAACGCCGTCTGCCTCCCCTGCGACGTGGCGTAGGCAAGGCGCTCCCCCTTGGCATGGCGGAGCAGTTGCTCATGCTCCAGCCGATACGTGTTCGGATGATAAATCAGCTTCGACTGGCAGCCGAGCAGGTAGATGACCGGGGTGAGAAAGGCGATCACGACAAGGCGCAGCAGTCGTTTGCGGAGACTCATGGAGGTGGAGGATTGCGAAGAGGTCAGCAACCGGGGATGATAAAGGCTCTCATGCCGGAGCACAACACATCTCAGCCGCCCCCCAAACCCCAGCCTCGAGTCCTGGTCATCCGTGGCGGGGCGATTGGCGATTTCATCCTGACGCTGCCCGCCCTGCGCCTGCTGCGCGACACCATCGCAGGCTGCCACCTGGAGGTCTTCGGCTACCCGGCCATCGCAGGTCTTGCCCAGATGGCGGGGCTGGCGGACGGCGTGCGCAGTCTGGAGCACCGCACCATGGCGCCCTTGTTTGCCAAAAACGCGCCCATCGATGAGGCGCTGGCGGAGCACCTGCGCAGCTTCAATCTGGTGGTCAGCTTTCTCTATGACCCGGACGGCCTCTTCCGCGCCAGCCTGGAGCGCGTGGGCGTGAAGACCCTCATCGAGTGCAGCCCCCGCGTGCAGCCGGATGGGGGGCACGCCTCGAAGCAGCTCGCGCAGGGGCTGGAGAAAATCGCCATGTTTCTGGAGGCGGAGCATCTGCTCCGCGCGCATTTTGACCGGCCGCCCCCGGATCGGCGGCGTGTGGCCATCCACGTCGGCAGCGGCTCTCCCAAGAAGAACTGGCCGCTGGAGCACTGGCTGAAGCTGGCGGATGAAATCAAGGACGCTGAGACGGAGGTCGTCTTCATCACGGGCGAGGCCGAGGAGGCACGCGGCATGCGAATCCCTGCCAGCCACACAAACTGGCATGCCCTTCCGCTGGCGGAGCTGGCAGGCCGGCTCGGCACCTGCACCGCCTTCTTCGGCCATGACAGCGGCATCTCCCACCTGGCCGCCGCCTGCGGCGTGCCTTCACTGCTCCTCTTTGGTCCCACCGATCCGGCGGTGTGGGCGCCGCCGCAGCCGTGGGTCACGGTGTTGCCCGAGGAAACCGGTGATCTGGCCACCTTGGAATACCAGCGGGTAAAATTGGCAGGAGCGCAAGTTGTTGCAAAAACGTAACGTGCTAGCATCCCGCCCTCCCCAAAAATCATGTCCGACACCACGCCCCTCGCAAAATTCCGCACCATATTGATCCTCGGCGCTCCTGGCAGCGGCAAGGGCACGCAGGGCAAGGTGCTCGGCTCCATCCCGCGTTTTCACCACCTGGCCTGCGGGGATGTGTTTCGTTCCCTCGACACCCGCACCGCCATCGGCCAGAAGTTCGTCTCCTACTCCAGCCGTGGCGAGCTGGTGCCGGATGACGTCACCGTGGAGCTCTGGCGCCAGAACATCGTGCAGCGGGTGGATGCCCACCAGTTCAAGCCGGAGATCGACTTCCTGGTGCTGGACGGCATTCCGCGCAATGTGGAGCAGGCCCGGCACATGGAGCAGGACATCGAGGTGCTGAAGGTCTTCCACCTCTCCTGCCCGGACCGCACCGAGCTGGCCCGCCGCCTGCGCAAGCGCGCGCTGAAGGACAACCGCTTCGACGACGCCAACGAGACCGTCATCCAGCAGCGCTTCGCCACCTACGAGGCCGAGACCAAGCCGATCCTCGAATACTATGCTGGCGACCGCATTGTGGACATCGACGCCAGCCAGCCGCCCGCCAAGGTGCTCTACGACATCCTCGCCGGAGTCATGACCCTGGACGCATGGAAGGAACTGGAAAAGATGAAGGTCTAGTCGTAGCGGTCCGGGATGCGTGTTCTATTCATCGGTACCGGAGACATCGGCCTTCCCTCCCTGGAATGGCTGCTCAACACACCCAAGCATGAGGTCGTGGGTGTCATCACCCAGCCGGACAAGCCCGTGGGCCGCAAGCAGGTGCTCACCCCGCCGCAGGTCAAGGTGCGCGCCCAGGCCGCAGGCATCCCCGTCATCCAGCCGCCCAAGCTCCGCCAGGCCGTGGCCGATGTGGCCGCCTTCAATGCCGACATCGCCGTCGTCGTCGCCTACGGCCAGATCCTCTCCCGCGCCGTCCTCGACACCCCGCGCCTCGGCTGCCTGAACATCCACGCCTCCCTCCTCCCCCGCCATCGCGGCGCCGCCCCCATTCAGGCCGCCATTCGCGATGGCGACGCCGAGACCGGCATCACCATCATGTTCATGGATGAAGGCCTCGACACCGGGGACATGCTTCTCATGCAGCGCCTGCCCATCACCCCGGAGGACACCGGCGGCAGTCTGCATGACAAGCTCGCTCTAGTGGCTCCCTCTGCGCTGGAGCCGGCGCTTGATCTCCTCGCCACCGGCACCACTCCCCGCGAAAAGCAGGACGACTCCCAAGTCACCCACGTCCGCAAGCTCACCCGCCAGGACGGCCGCCTCGACTGGAACAAACCCGCCATCGAGCTGGAGCGCCTCGTCCGCGCCTTCACCCCCTGGCCCGGCACCTCCTGCCTGCTCAAAGACGCGCAGCTGAAAGTCCATCGAGTGCAAGCCATCGCTGAGGCCCAGGCCTGCCCCGCTCCCGGCACCATCGTCAGCGCCGACGCCAAAGGCATCCTCGTCAGTTGCGGCAGCGGTCTTTTGAACCTCACTGAGGTACAGATTGAAGGCGGCAAACGCCTTCCAGTCTCCGACTTCCTCCGCGGCCATCCGCTACAGGCGGGGGACTTTTTGGGGTGATGACGCTCAGGGTATGGCTCGCGTAAGCTCGCGCCAGCGTCCTGGAGTGCGCCGGCCCTCCGGCGCTTTCGAATGTCTCCTGGCCTGCGAAAGCTCCAGAGGGCTGGAGCATTGACTCGCTGTTACCGGTTCCAGGACGCAAAGCGCACGCGAATGCTTGCCTGCAATTCTATTCCTGCCTCGTGACCAGCCGCCTTACCATGGCGGTGCCTTTTTCCCCAGGAGTGCCACGCACGACACCAGAACGAATATTATCCCTTCTTTGAAGCGCCACCTTCATCCACGCTTTACAGCCCAACTCCTTGCTCTCTTCAGGCGGAAGGAGTTGGGCTTCAGGTTCAAGAGGATCGTCGTTGAAAGACATTACTCCTGCAAGAACACGAACACGCCCTTCTTGTTCCCCACGACGACGTCCATCTTGCCGTCCTTGTTCACATCTCCGGGCGTCACCTGGGTGCCCACACCGCTGTTGTCATCAATGAGGTGCGGGATGAGCTCAGCGCCGCCCTTGCCGTCGCGCTTGATCTCGAACCAGTAGAGCACGGGGGCGGCGTTCGGCTCGTCGTCCTTCAGCGGGCCGTGGGCCCAGCGGCGCTTGCCGGTGACAACATCCATCACACCGTCGCCGTTCATGTCGGCCAGTTGCATCGCGTGAAGCTGGCTGAACTTCACCCCCGCAGGGCTGTCCTCGAGCGTCGCGCCCATCAGCTTGTGTTGCTTGAAAGTGCCGTCGGCGGTCTGTTCAAACCAGCCGAAGCCGTAGCCGTGTGCGTCGTAGCTGGTGATCACGTCATTCCTGCCGTCGCCGTTCACGTCATAGACCAGCAGGAAGGAGCCGCCACGGCCGCCTTCCACGGTGAAAAGCTGCGGGTGGAAAGCCCAGTTGCTGTCCGCCTTGGTGTCCACCGGCTGCTCGCGCCAGCCTTCCTTGTCCAGAATGTCCATGCGGCCGTCGCCGTTCACATCGCCCACGCCATAGCCGTGCGTGTAGCGGAAGTACTTCTTGTCGTTCTCAGGGGACTTCGGCGAGATGGGGCGGAAGCGTGCCTTGCCAAACGGATTGCTCCAGTCGATCTCCGCATAGCCCAGCTGGCCGCCGGTGTGGCAGATCAGCTCCGGTTTGCCGTCGCCGTTCACATCTTTGAAATCGGGGGACTCATTGTCCGTCACGTCAAAGATCGTGTGGCGCGTCCACTCCTCCTTCTTGTTCTGCGGATTCTCAAACACCCACGTCTCCTTCCCTGGCCAGGAGTAGGCCAGGATGTCGCTCCAGCCGTCGCCATTGAAGTCATAGGTGTAGGTCAGGAAAAAGTCGCTGTAGCTCTTCGCCGCGTCATACGGCTCCTTCTCGAACTTGGGTGCAAACGCAATGCGCTCCTTGAACTCCGGCCCCTTCCAGATGAAGCGCCCGGCGCAGATGTCATTGTGCCCGTCGTGATCGAAATCGGCGAAATGCGCTCCCTCCGCCACGAACTCCTCGGTGAGTGTGAATTTTTTAAACTTCAAATCAGCCGCGGAAAGCGGCAGTGCGAGCGTCAGCAGGGCAGGTAGGAGGAGCTTGGTCATGATGGTTGGCAGAGGGAAATGGAACAGGGCAAGGGCGGATGATCTTGCAGGTGGCGGGCCTTTGCAAAATCAATCCGTGGCAATCAGGCTGCCCCGAGCGCCTTCTCCAACCCCTCCACCGTCGTCACCGGTGCCTGGCACGTGAAATTCTGGCAGACATACGCCGCAGGCTGTCCGCCCACCGGCTTCATCCCGGCCACCGCCTCATTGTGCTGCGCCAGCCATTCCTGGCCAGGCCCCCCATCCGCATGCAGCAGCGCGGCATTCGGCAGGAAGCGTTTGCGGACGGAGGCCGCCAGCGTCTGAAACTCCGGCGTGCCGCTGTCACCTGCCAGCACCACCTGCTGCTTGCCGCGATGATCCAGATCAAAGGCCATCGCCATCACCGGCACGGAGGAGGAAGTGCTCTGCAGCGTGTTGCCAAACAACGAAAAAATCTTCTCCGCCTGCTGCTTCCACTCGTCCTTGGCCAGCATCGCGCTGAGACGCACCAGGTTCAGCGAGGCCAGCGAGTTTGGCGAGGGCTCCGCGCCATCATAGTCTTCCTTGATGCGCAGCACGCTGTTCGGCATGTCGGTGTGAACGCTGTAGTAGCCGCCGTTTTTGGGGTCGAGGAAGAGCTTGTCCATCTCGTCTTGCAGCGCCACGGCCCACTGGAGCCACTTCACATCAAACCCGGCTTCGTAAAGGTCGAGCAGGCCGTGGATGAGGCAGGCGTAGTCGATGGCAAAGCCCTTCGGTCCGCGCTCGCCCCCGCGCCAGGAGCGGTGCAGTCCCTTGCCCGGCGTGGTGCAGAGCCTGTCATGCAGGAACTGCGCGGCATCGGCCGCCAGCTTCACCATGTCAGCATCGCCAAAGGCCGCGCCCGCTCGTGCCAGTCCGCCGATCATGAGGCCGTTCCATGCGGCGATGACCTTGTCATCCAGATGCGGATGCGGTCGTTTGGCGCGGGCCTCCAGCAGCGTCTGGAGCCCCTCGTCCACGATGGTCTTGATCTCCTCGGCCGGCTTTTTGAAGTACTCTCCCGTCTTCTTGAACGACACCGCGCGGTACAGCGTGTTCAGGCCCTTCAGTTCACCGTGCGGATCGCTCTCGGGGCGGGCATTGCCATCGCGGCGCGCACCGTAGGCGTAGCGGAAGATGCTGCCATTTTCCTTGCCCAGCAGCTCGTCGATCTCGGCGGCCTTCCACACGTAGAAGGCGCCCTCGGTTTTGTGGTCGGAGTCTGTGGCGGCCAGGCTGTCCGCGTCCTCGGCGGAGAAAAACCCGCCCTCCGGGTGCCGCAGCTCCCGCTTCACATAGTCCACCGTGCTGCGCGCGATCGTCTCAAAGAACGACGTCTCCGTGATCTTCCACGCCTCGACATACGCGCTGAGAAGCTGGGCCTGATCGTACAGCATTTTTTCGTAGTGCGGGATGTGCCAGTAGGCATCCACGC
Source organism: uncultured Prosthecobacter sp. (assembly GCA_964588755.1). Classification (GTDB taxonomy): domain Bacteria; phylum Verrucomicrobiota; class Verrucomicrobiia; order Verrucomicrobiales; family Verrucomicrobiaceae; genus Prosthecobacter. The sequence continues at coordinate 21,239 of CAZPSQ010000038.1, forward strand.
TGTAGCGATGGAAGCCGCCGCCCACGTGGTCACGCATCCCGCCATTGGCCATGCCGCGCAGCGTTTTCACCGTCATCTCCATCGCCCAGTTGCTCTCCGATTCACGGTCGTGGTCCTTGCGCTCGCCCAGGATCTTGTGGATGCGCATCAGCAGGTTCAGTGAGGTGGGGCGGGGGAACTTCGGCGCGCCGCCAAACCCGCCCTCATGGTAGTCGAAGGAGCCGGAGAGGTCGTCATAGGCCTTCTGGATGATGGTGTCGTGGTTCAGGCTGTTTACCGCCTCGTTCTCGCCATCCAGATGTTCCTGCAGTTTTTCCACGGAGCGCTGGGCGCGTTCGTCGATGCCCTTGCGGTCCTCCTTCCACACCTTCGTCAGCTCCGTCAGCAGGCTCTTAAAACCAATGCGCCCAGGTGTGTTCTCCGGCGGATAATAGGTGCCGCCGTAGAAGGGCTTCAGCTCCGGGGTCAGGAAGACGCTCATCGGCCAGCCGCCCTGGCCGCTGGCGGCCTGCACATAGGTCATGTACGTCAGGTCCACATCCGGCCGCTCCTCGCGGTCCACCTTCACGGGGATGAAGTTCTCGTTGATCTGCTTCGCGACCTCCTCGTTCTCGAACGACTCGCGCTCCATCACATGGCACCAGTGGCAGGTGGAGTAGCCGGAGGAAAGGAAGATGGGCTTGTCCTCCGCCTTCGCCTTGGCAAAGGCCTCCTCCCCCCAGGGCAGCCAGTTCACCGGATTGTGGGCGTGCTGCAAAAGGTAGGGGGAGCGCTCCTTGGCCAGGGCGTTGGTAAATTTGGGGGCTTGGGCGGTCGTGGCGCTCATGATCGGTCGGTGGGTGGTTTATGAGCTAACGTCGTCACATGGGCGGGGGTTGCAAGGGTGCTGTGCGCCTGCGGCGGTCCCAAATGGCCGCTCCTTTCACCATAGGCCACGTCTGCCCGCCCCCCTTGACGTCTCATCAACCCTCGTCATGCTGTGGCGTAACGAGAACATTGACCGCGCTGGCCGATGGGGCCGAGGATGGAAAGCAGCAGGCCCTGACCGGCCTTTGAAATGTGGAAAGGCCCCATGCGGCGGCATCAGGCTGTGCCTGCTGTCTTCTGGCGCGACAACGCTTCTCCGGACCAACCAGCACAAGACAACACCATGCCCACAACCTCGGAAGGACAAAAATGGGAGGCCGCGCTGCGGGAGCACGCCGCCCAGGAGCACGAAACCCGCCCGCTGCCGCCGCGCGCGCAGCTTTCTCCGCTGGAGGAGCGGCAATGCCGGGTCCTCGGCGGCACGCTCATTTCATGGCTGCGGCAGCACAGCGGCCCCCTGCTGACCGAGCGCGAGGTTTTGAAGGACTCCTTCAAGGTCGAAAGCGATCCTGTGATCGTCGTCATCTCCGACAAGCCCGGCCTCACAGCGGCCCGGGAGATCCTGGAGGGGGCTCCTTTCCCCATTTTTTATCTTTCGCAGGCAGGCTTTGACGCCTTTCTCGAAAAGCATCCTGACGAGACCTTCCGCTGGCACGTGGTCTTCACCTCCTATTTCCACCAAAGCGCGGATGCTGACCTCCAAGCCAAAATGAATGCCCTGGCGCAGCTCTCACCCGGGGAGGAGTTCTGGCTCCATCGGGAGGCTTCCACGCTCGCGCCGTTGTTTGAGCGCGGCTGCGACCATCTCTGGAGGTGGGGCGGGGAGGAGCTGTCCCTGGTGGAGGAGGCCTTCAGCACCTGGCTGTCATGATTGCGGGCTAGCCTTCGTCGGGGATGGGGCCATCCCTTCGGAAGGCTATTCTGTTCTTGGCAGTTTCCAAACCGTTGGCACCGTTTATCTTGGACAGCATCCTCGTATGGCCACCAAGCAAATCCGCATCCTTCTTGCCGACGATCATGGCGTCGTCCGCAATGGCTTCCGCATGATCCTCGCCGCGCAGTGGGACATGGAGGTGGTGGGGGAGGCGGGCAATGGACGGGAGGCGGTGGAGATGGCGGAAAAGCTGGCGCCGGACGTCGTGGTGATGGACGTCACCATGCCGGAGCTCAACGGCATCGAGGCCGCCCGGCAGATCACCAAGATGGTGCCCAAGGCGCGCATCCTGGCCCTGTCCATGCAGAAAGACTCCGTCTATGTGCGCGAGATGCTCCGCGCAGGCTCACGCGGCTACCTGCTGAAGGACTGCGACGAAAAAGACCTGCTGTCCGCAGTGCGCGCCGTCGCCAACGGCCAGGGCTGGCTGAGCCCCGAGGTGAGCGACGCGGTGCTGGACGACTACCGCAAACACGTGACCAACCCCATCGACCTGCTCTCCCCGCGCGAGCGCGAGGTGCTGCAGCTCATCGCGGAAAGCAAGACCAACAAGGAGATCGCCACCGCGCTGAACCTCAGTGTTTACACGGTGGAGGCGCATCGCGGCCGCATCATGGAGAAGCTGAACATGCACTCCGTCGGCGAGCTGGTGCGCTTTGCCATCCGCAACGGTCTCATTGACTGATGTGAGCCAGCCCCACACATCCATCACCTTCTTCCGCATCACGGAGCGCAATGTGCTGCGGGTGCAGGCCCTGGGTTTTGCGCTGGTCATGGTGCTGCTGGGCGCGGCCGGGCTCATCGCCGTGCGGCAGAGCCAGCGCATCCGCAGCAGCGTGGCGCGGCTGGCGCGCGACCAGCTGCTGATCGCCCGCCTGCGGCATGAGGTGCAGATGGAGGAAAATGCGATGACCGAGGTGCTGCACCAGATCGCGCAGTTCCACCCGCGGCAGGCGGACAAGGAGCAGCTGCTGCGCGACCTTGTGGCCAGCGACCGCCAGCTGGCCCGCCTCTCCGAGGAGGCCCAGACCACCGGCAGCCCGGAACTGTGGGAGGACTTGAAAAGCAGCGCGCGCACTTTCACCGAAGAGGCCAACCGCGTCCTGAGGGAGGATGGTGACGTGCCGCAGGCGAGCCGGGAGCACCTATTCACCCTGCACGATCATGTGGTGGACCTCGTCAACCAGCTCATCAAGGCCAGCTCCGACCACCTGGAGGTGGCGGAGCAGGAGATCGAGCGGCAGTCCAAGGACCTCAGCGATGACGCCGCCCTGCTGCTGGGCTCCAGTTTCCTGCTGGCCGGCGTGTGCGCCGTGCTCACCATCCAGTTTGCCCGCCAGCGCATTCAGCACATCCAGTGGCAGTCGGACGAGCTGAACCGTGTCTCCTGGCACATGCTGCAGACGCAGGAGGAGGCCGCCCGGCGTTTCTCCCATGAGCTGCACGATGAGCTGGGCCAGTCGCTGGCCGCTGTGCGCTCGAACCTCACCAAGGGCTCCACGCATGACCTCGATGTGCTGCGCGCCGACTGCCTGCATCTCGTGGACGAGTCCATTGCCAATGTGCGGGAGCTTTCACAGCTCCTGCGCCCCGTGATTCTGGACGACTTCGGCCTGGATGCCAGCCTGCGCTGGCTCACGGAAAAATTTGCCCAGCGCACCCGTCTGCAGGTGGCCTACGAGGGGCGGGTCGAGGGTCGATTCGCCGACGAGACCGAAACCCATCTCTTCCGTCTGGCGCAGGAGGCCTTCACCAACATCGCCCGCCATGCGGAGGCCACCCATGTGAAGGCCAGCCTCACCTGCCAGGGCGGGACCATCCGCCTTTGCATTGAGGACAACGGCAAAGGCCTGCCCGAGGGCGTTGACGATGTCATACAAAGCCCCAGCCTCGGCATGGTGGGCATGCGCGCCCGCGCCCGCCAGTGCGGCGGTGAGCTCAGCGTCACCAACATCAGTCCCCACGGTCTTCGCATCGAGGCCGCCGTGCCGCTGCGGCGGAAAGCGGCGGAGGCGTGAGCGGCCGTCGTGGCCCGGGGAGCATTGGGCTCAAAGGGCCACGCGCCTGGCGGCCACAAGCTTCCCTTCGCGGAAGCCTTGCAGTTCCATCAGCGTGCCCTTGGGCTTTTTCTTCTTCCCTGGTCCTGGCGGAAGTGTCAGCGTGCGTTTGACAGGTTGTTTGGACGATGGGAGGTCCATCGACTTCCAGGGCCGCCGGTTCAGGTAAATGTCCACACGGTCCACGGCGGAGGCTTCCAGCCGGATCTTCCGTGGTCCGGCAGCGCCGGTGCTTTTCAGCGCGGCCGCGTTGAGCGAGCACACGGTCTTTTTGGAGAGAACCTGCGAGGCGAACTCGATGAGGTCCACATTGCCCTGCATCAAGTCGTTGAAGGTCAATTGATACGCTAGGTCCGGCTGTACGCCCAGGTCTTCCAGCGGCTGTCCCGAACGCGCGCCCACACGGGTGGTGCGCCGTACCGCCACACGGAACTGGGCGCCCTGGGGCAGGGGCAGGAACGGCGAGTTTTCTCCGGGCACAAACAGGCGCAACAGTTCGTAGTCCCACACATTGGCACCCCCTGCGCCAGTGTTGCCATGGACTCCTATGATGGTGCCGACGTCGTGGTCCTGGAAGCCTGCGGCAAAGATGTCCGTGGTGCTGTAGCACAGAGCGTCGGTGATCAGCACCACAGGTCCTTGATAAACCTGGCCGATGTCATTGTACTTCTTCTCGGGCAGAAGCGGAAAGCCTGCGGAAAATTCAGTGCCAATCTGTGTGGCCTGTACGATGGAATTCACCCACGCCTGCATCTCCGGATCCTGGCAGATACGGAGGGTGATGTCCGAGTTGATGAAATGAAACTTTTCCGGCTCGATCCGGCGCGGTGTCAGGCACTGCAAAAGGCGCTCGCCTGCCAGCACCAGCCCGCCGCCGTTTCCACGGACATCGATGATCAGGCCGCGTTTGCTGAGCCCGCGGACCAGCCGGACAAACTCCCGCACAAAAGCTTTGTCGTCCCGCACGTCAAAGGTGGCGATGCGGATGTAGCCATACTTGCCCGTACTGGTCGTCACATCCCCGCAGCGGGGGAAGACAGCGGCGAAGGCGGTGGTGGCAGTGTCTCCCTGCTTGGCGGCAATGGCGGGGGCACGTCCATCTTTGCCACGGAAAAGCAGTCTGCGGACGCGGCGCTCCATTTCAGAGCGTATGTCCAGTCCCAGGGCCCGGGCTTTGGCCCCCTTGGCCTGGGCCACCCCCAGCTCCTCAGTGCTGCTCTCATACAGCATCCATTCAAAGCGGACCTGCAGCGGCTTCTCGGGCTGTTCACGGTTGTAAAAAGTGACATCCACCCAGTCCTCGTCGGGCGGGAGGGACATGCCCAGCCAGCGCATGGTCAGCGCCTCCAGCCCCCGCGCATGCCTGGCGGCGGGGTTGCTGCCCGCCTCGCGTCCGGCATTGATGTCCACCGCACGGTCCATGGCCACTCCATTCCAGTGGGTGAGGATCACACCACGCCGGAAATCGGCAGGCATCTCCACCCCTGAGAAGACCTCCGTCACGACATACTGCCTGCTGCCCTGGTCGAAAAACTCCTCCACGCGGAACGGCAGGTAGGCCGTGTGCCGGTTCATCGGCGCGGGCAGGATATAGTTGGTGTGCAAGTCACGCAGCCTTAGGAAGATGCCGAGGAGGGTCCGGTGAAACACAGGCTCCTCCATGCCTTCCGCCTGTTGCGCCAGCAGCCGCAGTTCCTGGATGGGATTGATGGCATGCATCGCCCGCTTCAGCGGCAGATGCACATAGACTTTTTCCAGAAGCTGCAGCGCCGATTTGACCAAGAGCAGCCGCCCCTCAGTGTCCAATATGTCGGCAGGAGGGGGCTGGGGGTCCTCGGCCATGGCGGTGTTAGCTCACTTCCAGCCGAGGGATGTTTTAAAGGCCCTGAGGGATTTGCTTTTGCCTAAAACGGCTGCCGCCCGGACATCCGCCGCCTTGGCGGGCTTGGCTGTCTCCACGATCATCTTGTCCCGCGTCAGCGCTTCCCTGAGGGAGGGGGTTGCGGGGGCAGATACGGTGGTGGCCTTGCTAAGAGTCGGTTTCATAATCAGAGATCGGCTGCCAACCGCCACGTGCGGCTGTGAAAAGCTTCCATCATTTAAGGCTGAATCAAGGTCAATTCCAGCTTCCCGCGGCCTCACTCCCCCCGCAAATCCAGGCAGATCACCCGCTCCCCCGTCTTCTGCATCAGGTCCTTGGTCTGCTGGCGCACATACAGCAGCCCATGGCTCAGGGCGGGCAGGCTCCACGTGTTCAAGGCATAGAAGGGCTGCGCCTGCGCCAGCACCTTGGCCCCCTCGGGGCTGAGGTCCAGCCAGTGCAGCGATCCGACTTCCCCCAGGCAGAGAAAGGCCCCGTCCACCTTCAGCAGGCTGGCGCGCAGGATGCTCAGGCGCATCGGGTTGCTGCGGCCCATCTGGCGGCTGAGCTCGGCATCGTCCCACTCGATCTTTTGCGTCCACACCTCGGCGCCGGTGTCCGCGTTCACGCACACCAGCCGGGACTTCGGCTCCGTCTCGCCATCGATCGCATAGAGATGCCCCTCATGATAAACCGGATTCATCCAGTGAACGCCCAGCTTCCTGGACTGCCACACCTCCTTCGCTTTGAACTCCGCGTCATACTCCACCATCACACCTCCCAGCGGCCGGCCTTTCGGATACGCGGTGGTGATGAACGCGCGGTTCTGGCCAGGAATAACAACGGGAGATGTGCCTGTGGCCTGGATGTACTCGTCATGCCGCCAGGGGAATCTGTCATGCAGCCTGCCGCTTTTGGGGTCGATGCACATCAGCCCGCCGATGGCGGGATCGCTCTCCCCTCCGGCATAGATCAGCACCTTGGTCTGCCCATGGAGCGTGGCCGGGATCGGGGAGGCATAGCTGGCACCCCACTCATCCTCGATCGTCCATGCCACCTCTCCCGTCTTCAGGTCAAACGCCACCACGCTCACCCCCGCCTCAGCCAGCAGCCGCTTGCGGCCACGGATGCTCTCCCCCTCTTCGATGGGGGCCTTCTTTCCCCCTGCGTTCACAATGACTTTGCCGTCCAGGACCAGCGGCGTCCCCCCCGCGCCAAAGAAGTCCTGCGGCACATGATATTTGGCGCGCAGGTCGTGCTTCCACAGCGGCCTGCCCGTTTTCAAATCCACCGCGTGCAGCTCCGCCGTCACGCCAAAGGTGATCACCACACCATCAGCAACGACCGGGCTGGCGCGCGGCCCGTTGCCGAAGCCATAGCGGTCCTGGTAGGAGATCAGGTAGTCGTACACCCAGAGGCGCCTCCCCGTCTCGCGGTGCAGGCACTCCAGTGTCTCCTTCCCATCCAGCGCATGGAAAAGCAGGCAGTGGTCGCCACTGATCGCGGGAGAATTATACCCTTCGCCCATCGCCACCTCCCACACCGCCTTCGGGCCTTCCGGCGGCCATGTCTTCAGCAGATGTGTCTCCGGAGAGATGGCGTCATCCGTCGGCCCCAGCACACGCGGCCAGTCGCTGGTTTTGGCGTCCTTCGCCAGCGGCTTGGGGGCGGCATGAAACGTCAGCCTGTCGAACGCCTGCGGCTCCTGCGCGGCGGCGGGAGGCGCGGCGCAGGCGGTGAGCACCAGCAGAAACAGTCTCGACGTGTTTTTCATGCCATGCCAGACTAGGCACCTCCATGAAGAACGCCACCCTCATCTTTGCCGCCGCCGCATCCCTCCTTCTCAGCTCCTGCATGTCCTGCCCCTTTGGACACAAGACGACGGCCAAGGGCAAGGTGGAGCACGTGGTCCTCGTCTGGCTGAAGCGCCCCGGCAACGCCGCCGACCGCGCCGCCGTCATCACCGCCGCGCGGAAGTTTCAGGCCGAGATTCCGCAGATCCAGCACCTCAGCGTCGGCACCGCCGTGCCCAGCGACCGTCCCGTGGTGGATGACAGCTTCGACGTCGGCCTCGTCATGCGCTTCGCCAACGCTGCCGACATGACCACCTACGAGAGGCATCCGGTGCATCAGAAAGCCGTGGCCGAAATCCTGAAACCCATCGCCAAGAAGCTGCTGGTGTACGACATCGGCTGCGACTGATCGCGTGTGGCTGCGTTCGCCAGCCCCCAGTTCCTTCTATTTCTCCCATCCTTCCTGTTCGTCCCATCCGAATAGGAGCTGAATCAGCGGTTGCTTGATTGTGTCATGAAACCTTTGCTCTGCCTCCTGCTCTTGGTTGGCCTGCCCGCCCTTGCGGCAGACGTGAAGCCCTTCAACGAACGCGTGAACGACTTCTGCGCAAAATACCCCACCGCGCCGGAGATTCAGAAACGCCACGAGGAATGGAGCAAGCAGGAGCCGGACAACCCGGACGCCTGGATCTTCCCCGCCAACGCCTACGGCCGCGCTGCCGAGACGGTCAATATCAACGCGGGCCAGGCCAAGGCTGGGGACTTTGTCCTCACAGATCCCAAGACAGGCAGGCAGGTGGGCGCCATCCAGGCTGGTGCCGATCCAGCCCTTCTCAAGAAAGCGGAGGAGCTCCTCACTGCGGCCGCCAAAAAATTCCCTCAGCGCATGGACGTGCATGTGGGCCGCATGGCCATGGCCCAGCAGGCCGGGGATATTCCCGCTGTGCAGGCGGCCGCGTTCACCCTCCTGGAGGCCACTGCGAAAGATCCCGCCGCCATGCGCTGGATCGACAACGCCGCCATTGAAGATGAAGGCGGTGCTTTGAAGAAGGCCATTGGGGAGGTCCGCAGCCGTATCCGCTGGCTGTATGGCCTGGAGCAGGACGAGTCCGACAAGGCCGCGCATGAGTGCGCCGTGAAGGCGCTGGAACTAGCGCCGGATCATGTGCAGCTCATCAACGAGGCCGCCATGTACCTCCTGTACCAAGGCCGGTGGAAGGAGGGGCGGGAATACCTGCTGCGCGCCGAAAAGATCGTCCCGCAGGACTGGGTTGTTCAGCACAACCTCGCCCGCGCCTCCGCCGAGCTGGGAGACAAGGCGGATGCCCTCCGCCGCCTCAAAGCCATCATCAAGGCGGTGCCAGACACCCGGGATGCCGATGCCGCGCAGGAGTCGATCGAGTCGCTGGGACTGGAGGCCAAATGACGAAACCAGAGCCGAGCGGAACGAGACAGACGACTGCAAGGAGCCCGAAGGGTGAGTGGAAACGAATCAATGTCGAATGACGAATGAAATCCGAATGACCCAATGACAGCTTCGGGCTTGAGTCATTGATTTCTCATTCTGGTTTCGTTATTTTTCGAATCCGCAAGAAAACACCCCGCCTCCCACGCACACCCCTGCAAGGTGGCACACCTGCTGCGCGTATGGATTTTTGGAGAAATGGGTGTAATGTGCCCGGCTCCGAATCCCCCCACATGACCCAGCGTTTCCAGTTTCCCTTCCTCGTTTTGGGCGGCCTAGCCGTCGCGTGCGTGTCCTCCGCGTCGGCGGTGGAGGCGTTTCCGCCGGACCAGATCGAGTTCTTCGAGAAGAACGTCCGCCCCGTCCTGGCGGAGCGCTGCTACGACTGCCACGGGGCGCACAAGCACCAGAACGGCCTGCGCCTGGACTCCCGCGCGGCAGTTGTCCGCGGCAGTGACTACGGCAAGGTCGTGGAGCCGGGGAATCCCAGCGCCAGCAAGCTCATCAAGGCCATCAACCACGCCGCCGGTGTGGAGGCCATGCCCAAGAAGGGCGACAAGCTCCCCGCGCCGCAGATCGCCGCGCTGGAAAAGTGGGTTTCCATGGGCCTGCCCTGGCCGGAGGAAAAGGAAGTCGCGCATGGCGAGGCCAAGACCGACCCCATGCAGCACTGGGCCTTCCAGCCCGTGAAAAAGCCCGCGCTGCCCGCCGGGGCCACCGGCAATCCCATCGATGCTTTTGTGCAGCCCAAGCTGAAGGCCGCCGGACTCGACTTCGCACCCCAGGCGGACGCCCGCACCCTCACCCGCCGCGCCTACCTCGGCCTCACCGGCCTGCCCCCCACCTTTGAGCAGGCCAGCGCCCCGGACGTCAACGCCCTTGTGGGCCAGCTCCTGGCCACCCCGGCTTATGGAGAACGCTGGGCACGTGTGTGGCTGGATGTCGTGCGCTATGGCGACACCAACGGCTACCAGGTGGCCGGACGCAGCAATTTCTACCCCTTCGCCTACACCTATCGCGACTGGATCGTGAAGGCCCTGAACGACGACATGCCGTATGACAAGTTCGTCAGCCTGCAGGTCGCCGCAGACCGCATCACCGCTGCCACGCCCAATTCCCCGGACCTTGCCGCGCTCGGCTTTTACAACGTGGGCGAGCGCTTCATCAGCGACCGCATCCTGGTGGCGGACGACCGCATCGACGTTATCGGCCGCGGCCTCCTCGGCCTTACCGTGGCATGCGCCCGCTGTCACGACCACAAGTTCGACCCCATCCCCAGCAAGGACTACTACGCCATCTACAGCATCCTCAACAGCAGCGAGGAGCCCGAGACCGACGTGCTGCCGGTGATCGGCAAGGCGGCCAATGAGAAGGACGGGCAGGACTATGACGCCAAGGTGGCCGAGAACACCAAGAAGGAGTCAGACTACAAGAAAGTCGTCTATGACGAGTTCCGCCAGCCGGAGCGTCTGGCCGAATACCTGGCCTTCGCCCAGGAGACTGTTGCCATCACGGACCACTCCGTCTTCCGTGGCAAGGCCGGCGAGGCCAAGCTGCGTGACAAGGTGGCCGACAAATGGCGCGATTTCCTCAAGAGCCGCGCCCTCACCGCCAAGCCTGCCGCCGCCATGGTGGCCTGGAAGCGTTTTGCCGACATCCCGGCGGCGGAGTTTGCCGCCAAGGCCGCTGCCGTGGCGCAGGAGCTGGCCAAGCCGGAGAGCGGCTGCTCGCCGGAGATCGCCGCCAGTTTCGTGAAGACGCCGCCGAAGTCCATGAAGGACGTGGCCGCCGCCTACGCCCAGATCATCCTTTCAGACAAGGTGGAGCCCATGCGCCAGCTCATGCAGGACAAGGTCTCCCCCATGTCCATCCCGGTCGATGGCGCGGACGCTTTCTTCACCCGCAAGGATCTTGAAACCGTGGTGCGCATCAAAAACGAGCGCAACAAGCTGGAAAGCACCCACCCTGGCGCCCCGCCGCGTGCCATGGTCCTGCTGGACAAGCCCAAGCCCGCCGACAGCCGCGTCTTCATGCGCGGCAATCCCGGCCGTCAGGGGGAGCCTGCCCCGCGTGCCTGGCTGACGATGTTCGGCGGCCAGAAGTTCACCGACGGCAGCGGCCGCCTGGAGCTGGCCCAGCACATCGCCAGCAAGGACAACCCCCTCACCGCCCGCGTCATTGTGAACCGCGTGTGGATGCAGCATTTCGGCAGGCCGCTCGTCTCCCAGACCAGCGACTTCGGCGTGCAGACACCCAAGCCCGTGCAGGCGGACTTGCTGGACTATCTGGCCGCCACCTTCATGGAAAGCGGCTGGAGCCTCAAGAAGCTGCACACCTTGATCATGACCAGCCGCACGTGGCAGCAGAGCAGCCACGCCACGCCGGAGAAGCTCACCAAGGACGCCGAGAACGACCTCCTCAGCCGCTTCAACCGCCAGCGCCTGGACTATGAGACCATGCGCGACTCCATCCTCTCCGTCACCGGTGAGATGGATGCGAAGACCGTGGGTGGCCGCGCCATCGAGCTCAACGCCAAGGAGGCCGACACCCGCCGCACCCTCTACCTCAAGGTGGACCGCTATGATCAGGCCACGGTGCCTGCCATGTTTGACTTTGCCAATCCGGACAGCCACAGCCCCCAGCGCTTCAACACCACTGTCCCGCAGCAGGCCCTGTTCCTCATGAACAGCCCCTTCATCCGCCAGCGTGCCGACATCGTCGCCCGTGACACGAAGCTCAACGGCACCACGCTCGACTCCGAGGCCATCAAGTCCATGTACCACCGCATCCTGGCCCGCGATCCCCGGCCGGAGGAGGTGGACGCCGCGCAGCGTTTCGCGGCAGACGCCACCGGGCTGAACGCCGAAAAACCCTTCCGCTGGAGCTACGGCACCATGACCTTGTCCCAAACACCGGACGGCAGGCCCGCCTTCAGTGACTTCAAGGCCTTCGCCTCATTGACGGAGAAAGGCGGCCAGAAAACCTGGAGCCATACCGGCAAGATTCCGGACCCGGAATGGGGCCACTCCTTCTGGGCCAGCGGCGGCGCCCATGCCGCGCCGAAGGATCACATGGTCGTGGCCCGCTGGCACGTGCCCTATGACGCCAGGATCGCCGTGGATGGCGTCCTCAGCCGCAAGACAGACCGTGGCAACGGCGTCCGCGCCTGGCTCTGGACCCCGCGCACCGGCGTGCTGGCGGAATACCAGGCCACCCCGCAGAAAAAGCAGGTCGCCACCCAGTCCACCGTGGAGGTGAAGAAGGGGGAAACCCTCTGCTTCATCGTCTCCAGCGATGGCAGCACTGACAGCGACAGCTTCAACTGGGAGCCGAAGATCAGCCGCCTGGAAGGTGACACCTCCGAGCTGCTGACCGATTTCAAAAACGACTTCTGCGACGCCGCCCGCTGGCCCTTCGGCCGCGCCAAGCCCCAGAGCGCCGTCAGCCAGATCGCCCAGGTGCTCATGATCAGCAACGAGTTCATGTTCATGGACTGAGCAGATCATGGCTGCGTTCGCCAAAACGCGGATGACCGGGCTTCGGATGGCCAGTTGCATCCCCTCATTCCCCGGCGGTGAGGGCTGCAATGTGGCTTCGTTCACCAGAACTCGGTCAGTGACGATGAAAACTCGCTGAAGGCGCTATCCCGCGCCCTGTCATGGACTTTCCTGCCCATCCTGGTCCCCCAGGCCCCGAAATGGCAAGATCACCTCTCCCGGCGCGTACCAGCCGCTGAAACCATCGTCCGACAGTCCTCAACACCACACCCCTCGCACGCCATGTTCCGTCTTCCTGGAGTCCCCGGCAAAGATCTTTGCGACAGCCATCTCGGCAGCACCCGCCGCGACATTCTTCGCGTCGGCGGTGCGGGCATCATGGGCCTGACGCTCAACAACCTCCTGCGCGGCCAGGCCATGGCCAATAGCGCGCCTGCCGCAGGACGCGCCGGATGGGGCAAGGCCAAGCACGTCCTCATGATCTACCTCCAGGGCGGCCCCAGCCATCTGGACCTGTGGGACCCGAAGGAAAACGTGCCGGACAAGGTCCGCAGCGCCTTCAAGTCCATCCCCACCAAGGTTCCGGGCAAGCACTTCACGGAAATCCTCCCGGGCCTCGCCAAGGTGAACGACAAGTTCACCATGATCAATTCGATGAGCTACACGCCGAATGGCCTCTTCAACC
>CAZPSQ010000039.1:0-32991 GCA_964588755.1 uncultured Prosthecobacter sp.
CAAATAACTGGGGCAGTCCGGCACGTAAATGACGTCGTCGGTGATGCGCTCCAGCTCGGTACGCCCTTCGGTGGTGACGGCGATCACCGGGCCTTTGCGGGCGCGGACCTCCTCAATGTTGCTGACGTTTTTGTCGAACACAGCGTCGTCCGACGCAATGAAGACGGAAGGCATGTCCGGCTTCAACAGAGCAATGACGCCGTGCTTCAGCTCCGCGCTGGGGTGGCCGCTGGCGTAGATGTAGCTGATTTCCTTCATCTTCAGCGCGCCTTCCAGCGCCACGGGGTAGTTCGCCTGGCGGCCCATGAACAGCATGCCCTCGGCATGCGCGTGCTTCTCGGCGATGGCCTTGATCTTGTCCGCCTGCTTCAGGATGGTCACGATCTTGTCCGGCAGCGCCTCCAGCTGGTCGATCATTTCCAGCCCGTCCACGCTGGAAAGGTGGTGGATGCGGCCCAGCAGCAGGCTGAGCAGGGTCAAAATGGTCACCTGGGAGGTGAAGGTCTTGGTGGCGGCCACGCCGATTTCCGGCCCTGCGTGGATGTAAACGCCGCCGTCGCTCTCGCGGGCGATGGTGCTGCCGACGGTGTTGACGATGCCCAGGCAGCGGATGCCCTTGCGCTGGCCCTCCCGCATGGCGGCCAGGGTGTCGATCGTCTCGCCGCTCTGGCTCATGACGAACTGCAGGGTGTTCTTGTTCGCCGGCACGTTGCGGTAGCGGAATTCGGAGGCGATCTCCACCTCCGTCGGCACGCGGGCCAGAGTCTCGATGAGATACTCACCCACCATGGCGGCGTGGTAGGCCGTGCCGCAGCCGGCGAGGATGATGCGGTCGATGCTGGCCAGCTCGCGCGGGGTCATGTTCAGCCCGCCGAGGATGGCGGTGCATTCGTCACGGGAGAGACGGCCCCGGATGGCGTTGCGCAGGGAGGAGGGCTGCTCGTAGATCTCCTTCAGCATGTAGTGCGGGAAGTCGCCCTTCTCGGCATCGTCCGCGCTGAACTCCACCCGGCTGACCTTCACCTCCGCCGGTCCGCCCTGGGACTGCACGTCGTAGCTGTCCCGGGTGATGGTGACGACGTCGTAGTCGTTGAGGTACACGACATCCCGCGTGTGGCTCACCACGGCGGCCACGTCGCTGGCCAGGAAGTGCTCATTTTTGCCCAGGCCGACGATCAACGGGCTGCCCAGGCGGGCGCCGACAATGACGTTCGGCAGGTCCTCATGCATGACGGCGATGCCATAGGTGCCCTTCACGCGGGTCAGCGCCTGCTTGAGCGCGCCCACCAGACGCTGGGTGCCGTCTTTCTCCGTGGATTCGTCATAGTAGGTGCCGACAAGGTGGGAGAGCACTTCCGTGTCCGTCTGTGAATGAAAAATGTGCCCCTTGGCCGTGAGCTGGTCGCGCAGGGTCTGGTAGTTTTCGATCACGCCGTTGTGGACGAGGACCAGCTTTCCGCCCTGGTCCGGATGCGGGTGGGCGTTTTCATCCGTGGCAGGCCCATGCGTGGCCCAGCGGGTGTGGGAGATGCCCATGGTGCCCTGGGGATTCGTCTCGGCCACGGCCTGGCGCAGGTTGTCGATGCGGCCCGCGCGCTTCACAATGCTGAGCGGATTGCCGTCGCCACAGAGGGCCACGCCCGCCGAGTCATAACCGCGATATTCCAAACGCCGAAGTCCATCCAGGAGGATGGGGCTGGCCTGCCGATTGCCAATGTATCCAACGATGCCGCACATGCTGAGAAAATAAGAATGAGTAAAAAGTCCCGCCTGCCGGGACAAGGTTCTAAACTACCCCCATCGCAGAACCCGCGCCAGCAGTTCGTGGCTTTCAGGCGGGGTTTTGAGCTTGTTCCCATCAAGCGCCGCGCGCCGCCAAGGCGGGAGGGTTGCAACGGAAGAGAAAGCGTGTTTGCGTCGGCCCATGTCCGCCACCTCCGTCCGCGTAACCATCTGGAACGAGTTCGTTCACGAACGTCAAAATCCCGCCGTGGCCGCCATCTATCCCGGCGGCATCCATGGCCTGCTGGCGGAGGCGCTGGGAAAGCATGCGGATTTCATCATCCGCACCGCCACGCTGGACCAGCCCGGGCAGGGCCTGCCACAGTCACTGCTGGACGACACCGACGTTCTGCTGTGGTGGGGCCATGCGGCGCATGATGCGGTGGAAGATGACCTCGTCACGCGCGTGCAGCAGCGGGTGCTGGCGGGCATGGGCCTCATCGTTTTGCATTCCGGCCATTTTTCCAAAGTCTTCAAGCGCCTCATGGGCACGGGCTGCGCGCTGTGCTGGCGGGAGGCGGGGGAACGTGAGCGCGTGTGGGTGGTGAATCCGGGGCACCCCATCGCGGCGGGCATCAGTGACTGCATCGAGCTGGAGAACTCGGAAATGTACGGCGAGCCGTTTGGCATTCCCACGCCGGAGGAGCTGGTCTTTGTCTCCTGGTTCCAAGGGGGCGAGGTGTTTCGCAGCGGCGCCACCTGGACACGCGGCAGCGGACGTGTCTTTTACTTCAGTCCAGGGCATGAGGTGTATCCCATCTATCATCACCCCGAGATACAGCGGGTCATTGCCAATGGCATCCGGTGGGCGCGTCCACAAGGACCGGCCGCAAACACGCCACGCCATGTCCCGGTGGAGCAGGCACGGGAGGAAATCGCCGCCCGTGGCGGCACCGTGCATTAGGCATGATGCCAGAGTTATCAGGGATTCCCTGTAACTGCCCATCGGGCGCGCCAGCCTGCGCAGGAGAGCGCCTGCCAGGCGGAGCGTGGCGAGGAAAGGTTGTTTGATTCCTCTGCTGCCCCGGAGTTATCGTTCCCACCTCCCGCTGAACCCCGCTATTCAGGTATGGCAAAACTCACATTTGTTGTGGATGAAGGACAAGAGCTGGTCGTCCCCCTGGTGGACGCCGCCACCTTGACATTGGGCCGGGGGGACGACAACGACGTCGTGGTCGATGACGCGCGCGTCTCCATCTATCATGCCACCCTGGAACGCAATGCGGACGGCAACATTGAGCTGCGTGATCTCAACTCCACGACCGGCACCTTCGTCAATGGCGAGCGCGTGCAGACACGCTGCATCCGGCATGGGGACACGCTGGCCTTCGGCCCTCTGACAGCCATCTTTGATCTGGAGGAGCCTGCACACACCAACGGGCACCCGGTCCTCAATGGCGGCACCTCCAGGCTGATCCCTGCCACACGTGGCGCACCCGCCTCCCGGGACGGGACGGAAACTGCCGGAACGAGGCGGGACCTTGCCGCTTTGGAAGAGGAGAAAACCCGCCTGCAGCAGGCCGTGGCCGCCGCCCAAACCAGCGTGCGGGAGCACACCGCCGAACAAGACCGCCTGCAAACGGAGATCTCCTCCGCGCAGGCAAAGCTGCAATCCTGGCAGGAACGCGCCGCACGCGAGATGCGCGAGCACACCGCGCGGATGGACACCCTGCGCATGGATGAAAAGCGCCTCGTCCAGGTCAAAGGGGCCGTGGTGGAGGCGGAGGCGCTGCATCAGCAGTGGGCGGACGCTGTCCGGGAGATCTCTGCGGAGCACCAGAAAAAAAGCATCGATGTCGAGCGCCTCACCACCGCCGAGGCCGCCGCACGTCATGAGATCGAGGCGCTGACCCTGCACCGGGACCAGGCGCTGGCCCACCTGCAGCAGGTGCGCGAGGACAGTGAGCGTGACGACGCCCATCTTGGAGTTTTGCGCGAGCAGACCGCCACCCTGGAGCAGCACCACAAGCATGTGGAGGGGCTGGCCCAGACACGTGAGGACCAGGTCAGGCTGGCGGAAAAAAAGCTGGCCGACATGGCGGATCATCGCACCCGGCTGGAGGCCCATATCCGGGAGCTCACCGGAGCCGAGGAGAAGCTAGTGCTGGCCACAGAGCGCTGCCGTGAGGCCGAGGCTGGGCTGGCGGGCTTGATGGCCGCCATCGCCACCCGCACGGCGGAGCAGCAGCGCCTCGGGCAGGCCATTGGGGAGGCTGAGGCCCGCGTTCTTTCGTTGGAGGAGGAGCAAAACAGGCTGACCACCCTCAACGCGGAGGCCGATGCCTCCAGGCAGCGCGGGGAGGAGGCCCTGCGCACCCTCCAGTCAGAGATCCAAAACCGCCAGGGCGGGCTTGCCGCCGAAACCCGGCGGCTGGAGGACACCACCGCGCGCCGCGCGGAAATCACCCGCCAATGTGAGGAGCTGGCCGGCACAGAGGCGAAGCTGGCAGGGCTGCTGCACCAGTTCACCCTGGCCGAGGAGCGGCATGAGGAGCTCATGCAAGGCGTCGCCGGGGCGGAGTCCAAGCTCTCCGCCCTTGCCGCCTCCATCACCACGCTGCAGGGCAAGGAGGACTCCGCCAAGGGCCGCCTGGAAGTCCTGCATGGACGCGAAAACGACCTGCGTGCCGAGCTGGGCAGGCTGGCCACCGCGGAGCATGACAGCCGCGCGCGGTTTGAGGAGCTGCGCGAGCTCATCTCCCAGGCGGAGCAGGAGCACCAGAACCGCCTTGATGAGCACGGGGCCAAGGCAAGGGCCTGCCATCAGGAACTGCATGAGCTGGAGTCCAAGCTGGCGCCTTTCCGTGACTGGAAGGACGCCATGGACCAGCTTTACGCGCGACTTAGCGAGCTGCCGCAGGACTCCGCCGAGGCGCGTGATCTCTGGCATGAGATTGAACGGGAGAAGGAAGACCTTGAAGCCCTCATCTCCAACGCGCGCACCCAGGCGCGTGAAGTGTCTGTCAAAAGGCCTGCCAGCCCCATTCATCCGCCTGCACATCCATCGGTTGCTGAAGCCGCTGAAGCTGGAGTCCGGCACGCGGCTATGCCTGTCAACGGCCACGCCAACGGTGATGGAAGCGCCCATGGAGATAGTGCCGGACACGCGCATCATGCCCAGGGACATGGCGCGGCCTCCGCCGCCGCCCTGGTGCAGGAAAGAACACTGAAGGCCCGGCTCAACCACCTGCGGGAAAGTGTGCAGCGGGAAGAGTCCCGGCTGGAGTTCCTCCGTCATGAGCGCGGTCGGCATGAGGTCCGCGCCCGCACCAGCGGCCCGGTTGGCGAGGCCATGCACAGAGAGCATGATCGCCACCTGGAGGCCAAAATTCGCCACGATGAGGAGCACCTCAATGCCCTGCATCACCAATTGGAGCTGGCCAAGGTCGAGGAGGAGAAGCGCCGGGCAAAAATCGTCGAGATGGAGCACAAGATGACCGAGCTGCACACCGGCATAACCGACGCAGAGCGCCACCGCAGCGAGCTGCGCCACCAGGCCGATCTGGCCCACACTGAGCTGAAAAACTTCGAGGCCGCCCATGAGCGCCTGAAAAAGGCAGCCGCAGAAGAAGCCACGAAACAAGAAGCGGCCAGGGTGTGAGTGGAGCCATCTGCCCTGCCGCGACGCCTGCATGAGTTTCCTCATGCCTTGACGGCCCAGCGCAGCTTGGCGGGCGCGGGTGATGTCTTTATTGGCGGCGCTGGGCAGGGCGCATTTGCTTCATTCCAGCCGTCCACGCAAAGTGCGTTCCACCCAGGCAGGATCCTGGCGCAAGTCGGCCACCGCATGAATCATGACTCCCCGCAGCTCGATCTGATAGTAAACGCCGTAAACGTGACCGGGCACCAGAGCACGCCGAAATCCAAGCATTCGAAGCGGGGCTGACTCCGGGAAAGCTTCGAGTTGCCTGAGCACACCACCGAGGCGGTCCATAAACTCGTCTCCCGCACCATCATGATGACGGGTGAACTGATTATAGATGCGCTGGATGTCTGACTCCGCGCCTGCAAGGATGACCACCGGGACCTTCACGATCATCCGCAGTGCTGGATCGAGGCACGGACTTCTTCCCAACTTTTGCCAGCGGTTTGTCCAGCGCGGTATCTGGCAAGTCGTTCCTCCAGAACGGCAGCGATGCCGGGCGGATCCATGATTTGGTCCTCATGCTGGAGGACATCCTCCCAAAGCTCGGCTGCCAGCTCGAATTTTTCCTGCGGGCGCATGGAGCGGATCTGAGGAATAGTCTCGGCGATCATGGGGCAAAGTAGGTCTGGAAAGCAAGGTCTCAACCTCGATTTCCCACTCATGCCTTGACGGCCCAGCGCAGTTTGGCGGGTGCGGCACGGGGATTGGCGCGGGTCTCCCCGGGAGAGGGGCGGATGACCTCCTCATTGGTGGCACTGAAGATGCCGCCGCGCAGGGCGTCTCGGAAGAGGTGTTTGACGCGGCGGTCCTCGCCCGAATGGAAGGTGAGGATGGCGACGCGGGCACCAGGGCGCAGGCAGCCGGGAAGCTGCTGCAGGAAGGTGTCCAGCGCGATGAACTCCTCGTTCACCGCAATGCGGAGGGCCTGGAACACCCGGCGCACGGTGGCTTCTTTTTCCTCCTCCTCCAGGCGGCGCGGGAGGCTGGCGCGCACAGCCTCGGCAAGGGAGCGCGTGGTGGCATGGTCCGAGCCGGCCAGGAGGTCTGCGAGCAGGGCGGCGTGGCGCTCATCGGCATGGTCCTCCAGCAGGGTCTTGAGCCTTGCGGGGGAGAGCTTTTGCAGCAGGTCCCGGGCGGGCGCGCCACGCTGCGGGTTCATGCGCATGTCGAGGGGGCCGTCATGCTTGAAGCTGAAGCCGCGGGCGGGATTGTCGAACTGCATGGAGGAGCAGCCGAGGTCGGCGAGGAGGACGTCCACGCCATCCAGCCAGCCGAGGTCGCCCAAGGCGCGGGGGAGGCCCGCAAAGTTCATGCGTTTCACCACCAGGGCCTCCTGGGCGCAGCCGGTGGCGCGCAGGCGCGCCTCGGTGCGGACGATTTCGATGGGGTCCTGATCAAGGCCGAGCAGGGTGCCGCCCGGCTGCACGGCCTGCAGCAGCGCAGTGGCATGGCCGCCGTAGCCAAGGGTGCAGTCCACGGCGCGTTCCCCCGGCTGCGGGGAAAGCACCGCCATGATCTCCTCCAGCAAGATGGGCACATGCTGCCCGGCGGGCGTCTTGCCGGAGGCGCGCACCTTGGCGATGGTCTCGGCGTAGCGTCCGGGGTTGAGCTCCTTGTATTTGTCCTCAAACCGGCGCGGGTTTTTTCCGGAGTAGCGCGGCCGGCGGCGGTGCGGCGTGGGCGGCGTTTCCGCCGGCGGTGTGGATGCTGGCCCGGTCTCGCTCACAGCTCGTTGTATTTGGCGTTGGACCCTTTGGCCTTGGCCACGGGATAACGGGTCTCATTGCGCTCGACCTTGGCGAGCATGGCCTGCCCCAGGTCAACGCCCAGGTTGTGGGCCAGCTCGAAGAGGAGGATGGCGACATCAGCCATCTCGTCGGTGATCTCCGGCAGCTTTTCCTTGGCGCGCTGGTCGATCTGGCCGGGCTGCTGCCAGACGAAGTGCTGGAGCAGCTCGCCCGCCTCGGCGGTGATGGCGACGGCAAGCTCCTTCGGGTTGTGAAACTGCATCCAGTCGCGGGCGTCGCGAAAGGCGCAGATGCGCGCGGTGATGTCCGGGATGGTCATGGCCCATGATGCGGCTCGCACGCGGAAGGGCAAGGGCCTTCCTCACCCAGGCTGGCCCACCCGCGCGTCCTTCGCGGCCAGGGCGGCGGCAGCGCCGCTCTGCGCGCGTGCCCACAGGCTGTCTTTCCAACTGGCGGAGAGCAGCGGGCACCCGGCAAGAGCCAGCGCGGACTCCGCATCCCTTTTCTGGTGATGCATGATCTCGTTGCAGCGGGCGATGGTCCACTGCGGAAAGGGCCGCTGCTGGAGGACGAGCGCATCCCCTGCTGACACCTGGCCGTGGTGGATGACACGGAAATAGAAGCCGGTGAAGCCGGTCTGCTCCGCCTGGGAGGTCAGGTCTTTGACGCGCCAGCGGCGGGCGAGCTTCCAGCAGGGCTGGCGCGGCTGGGAGACCTGGACCAGGGCCCCGCCGCCGCCGAGACTGAAAACATCACCAATGCACACAGCCTCCTCCACAAGCCCGGCAACGGTGAGGTTCTCCCCAAAGGCACCGTGCGGCAGGTCTGCCAGGGACAGAACACGGCGCCAGTAGGCGTAGTGCTCCACCGGATAAACACACACGGCCTTGTCCACGCCGCCGTGGTGGCGGCGGTCGGCCTGCTCATCCCCGCGAAAGCCCCCGTAGCCGAGCCAGCAGGGCGCGGCCTGCGGCTCCTTGTAAAAACCGGTCTGCCAGTCCTTGTCCCACCACTCGCCGGTGCCTGCCGGCTTGATTTCCCGCGCGGGGCCGATGTGCAGGGCCGTGACAATGCCTGAGACAGGATGCTTGTGGGCGAGGCTTGTGGACATGGGATTGGGTGAGACCACAGATACGCCGCCCGCGTATGCTGGAGTGCATCCCATCTTCATCCAGCACCCGTCACCAGCATGAGCAAGACCGCCCTTTTCATCCGCCATCAGGCACAGCCCGGCAAACGCGAGGAGGTGCGGCGCATCTGGGAGAAGCACGTGAGGCCACGGGTGGAGGCGAACCCGGCGCATGAGGCCTACTACTTCTGCCATGATGAGAAGAACGCGGATGTCATCTGTGTGTTCCAGCTCTACAGCAGCGCGGCGGCGATGGAGGAATTTCTGAGCGGGGAGTGGTATCCAGGCTACCTGGCGGAGGTGGGCGCCGTGGTGGCGGCACCGCCGCAGATCACCCCGGCCGCGCTGATGTGGGCAAAAAATGCGCCTGCACCGATGTGAGTATTTTCACACGGACCTGGAACTTTGCACGTGGCATGGGGTTTCCCTGCACACCACCCCATGAACACCTCTCCGCACCCCTTTCACATTCCGCTGAGCCGCCGCAGGCTGCTGCACAGCCTGTTCCTGACGACGGGCGGCATCATCACGCAAGACCTGCATGCGGAGGCGCTGACGCTCACACCACGTGCCACAGAGGGGCCGTACTACCCGGATCATCTGCCGCTGGATCAGGACAACGACCTCCTGCAGATCAAGGACGGCGCGGCGGCTGAAGGCGTGGTCGCCAGCTTTGGCGGACGCCTGCTGGACGCGGACGGCAGGCCGGTCAGCGGCGCGGTGGTGGAGCTGTGGCAGGCGGACAACAACGGCTGCTACATCCACAGCAACGGAACGCAGCGCGGCAAGGAGCGTGACGCGAAGTTTCAGGGCTACGGCAAGATGGAGACCAATGCGAAGGGCGAATACCGCTTCCGCACCATCAAGCCCGGCTTGTACACCGGGCGCACGATCCACTGGCATGTGGCGGTGAGGAAGGGGGACAAGCGTTTCCTCACCACGCAGCTTTTCATTGCCGGCGTGCCGCAGAATGAGCGGGATGGCATCCTGCGCGGCATGGGCACGGAGGAGCAGCGGCTGTCGGTGATCCGTGAGTTCAAGCCGGTGTCGGCGGGGAGCGCGGAGCTGGTGGGGACGTGGGACATCGTGCTGGGCAAGACACCGGAGGAGCCGGAGCAGCGCCGTGGCGGCCCCGGCGGCAGGCCGCCGCGCCCACGTGACAGCGCTGCGGCGGATGCCTCAGGCATGGACGACCGGCAGATGAAGGAGCTGCTGTTTGGTCCGGCGCCGTTTTGAGCGTAGCCTCCAAGCAAGAAGTCCTCACCAAACATCCATCCGCAGCCCGGGAACGCGATGAAACTCGCGCGGATTGCGCGTGGCAACAATCAAATCATAGGTGAGGGCGGTCGCAGCAATCCATGAATCGTGGATGCCGATCATCCGCCCCTTTGACTGCAAATGAGCCCACAGCCGGGCATGCTCCCGAGCCACGAAATCATCGACATCGAGAGCGGGCACCAAATGGGTGGCTCGTTCGATAAAAGCAGCTCGTTTTGCGGCCTTGTCTTCAGACAACGCTCGATAGACTCCATGCCAAAGCTCGCTGGTGGTCACCACCGAGATAAAAGCAGGTGCATCGCCAATGCGCTCCTCAAGCGTCTTGGAGGAAAGCGCGCCTCGCTCAATGGCAACAAAAATGCCGGAGTCGATCAGGAATCCCACGACGAAGAAGCGGACTGTTGATTCATCTCCCTGCACGCTTCCTCCACGTCAGCAGCGAGAGAGGCAAGCTCATCAGGACCCAGCAGATCTTGGGTTTGCAAGAAGTGCAGCAAATCACGGACCTTGCCTCCCTCCACCGGCAATGGTCGGGGTGATGACACCGGATGCCATGCTTCCGATGAACTCGCGAAGGACGTCAGGGATGTCGTTGCCATGGGCCAAGTTACGCCCAAACACGGGATCAGCAAGCTCACTTCCCCAAACCCTGGCGCTGGCGGACGCACTCGAAAAGGCAGACGCCGGTGGCGACGGAGACATTCAGGCATTCGACCTTCCCGGCCATGGGGATCTTGGCCAGGAAGTCGCAGTGCTCGCCGGTGAGGCGGCGCATGCCGGGCCCCTCTGCGCCGACGACGATGCCGATGGGGCCTTTCAGATCCAGCTCGTAGAGACTTTGGGATGCCTCATCCCCGGTGCCGACGAGCCAGAAGCCAAGCTCCTTGAGCTTGCCCATGGCGCGGGCAAGGTTCGTCACGCGCACCAGGGGGATGTTTTCCGCGCCCCCGCATGCCACGCGGACGACGGTTTCACTGATGGGGGCGGACTTGTCCTTGGGCATGATGACCATGGCCACGCCGGCGGCATCTGCGGTGCGCAGGCAGGCACCGAGGTTGTGCGGGTCCTGCACACAGTCGAGGATGAGGATCAGCGGGTCTTTTTTCCCCTCCATCAGCGCGGCCATGTCGCTCTCGTCATAGGTGCGGATGTTGTCATCCGAGCGGGAATGACGGTTCTGGCGGGCAATGTGCTGGTCCTGGCGGGCAGGGCGGCTCTGCCGGGAGGAAGACGGGTCTGGGCGGGCGGGGCGCATGAATGATAGGTGGCAGAGAATGCGGCGGGGATGTCACTTTGCCAAATGATGAGGTGGCAAAAAGACATGCCCGCCCCGCGCGCCCTGAAAAGCACCGGGGAGGCTGTGAAGTCAGCGCATCATCACGGGCAGGGCTGCCTGCGCCACCTGAAGGCGGGCCTTTTCAGCAGGGTCCTCCCCAGAGGTCACGCGGCGCTGCTCATGCTCCTGGCGCAGCGCTTCGGCGGGGTCGTCGTCCGCGCCGGCCTCAATGGGCGTGTCGATGTCCGCCACATGCCGGGCCGGCGGGGAGGCGGGGGCTCTTTCCCCGTCCGCGATGGCGGATTCCTCCTTGAGGTAGGAGGTCACGGCGTTCGGCACGTTGGCCTCCAGCCAGGCGGCCATCCGCTTCTCGTCGGCCAGGATGCCTTCGCAGATCTGGGCGATGTCAGGCCTGCCCAGGTTGCGCGCCCCGGCGATGAGGGCAAGGTAGCAGCCGATCTCGAAATGCTCCGCCGCATAGGAGGCGAGCATGGACTTCACGCCGGTGTCCTTGGTGAAGGACGCGCCGACGCCCTTCATCGTCTCGATGGCCTCGGCAAACGTGGTCTTGAGGGCGGAGGTGTTGCTGCCCAGGCTTTTCAGGCAGGCCTCCACCTCCTGGGCATGACGCCGGGTCTCGGCATGATGGACCTCAAAGAGATCCCGCAGGGGCTGCAGCGTGTCGTCGCTGTCCATCTGCTTTTTGAGCGCGATTTCCATGGCCTTTTCCATCGCATAGGCATCGCGCAGCCATTCGATGAGCTCTTCTTGGGTGTTCATAGGAGGCGGGTGGGGGTGTACCTGATGGATCGCGGCGGGCAGGCTGGCCGCGCTTGGCGGGCTGCTGAAAAACGGTTGTGGCACCGGCAGGCCAGGGTCATCCATGTGGCACTGATGCCGGGGAGATGAGCCTTGTGGTGTCAAAACCTTCATCACGGGCACGGCGCAGATAGCGGCCCTGGGTCGAAGGAGCCATGCTGGCACTGCGTGAGAGCAGCCAGAGGAACTTGCGGTCAGGTGTGCCGACAAGGGCGGCGCTGTAGTCCGGGGCCAGGTCGATGATCCAGTAGTTTCCCTCGGCCGCCGCAGGAACCAGGGAGGCGAGGCCCGCAAACTTCACCCGGAGGCGGGACCCGCCGCTGCCCTCGACCACTGTGGCGCGGCCTGTGGCGGTGCGGGTGGTGCCATCCGGACGGTGTTCGGTGTTCACCACGCGGATGCTGCCGTCCGGCTGCGCGGTGTAGTCAGCCGTGGCGCGGGAGCCGCCGCGCTGGAAGGCGTTGGGCAGGCGCGTGATCTCATGCCAGTGCCCGGCATAGCGTGCCAGGCTCACCTGCCCGACGGTACGAAGCGGGCGAGGGCTGGAGCAGGAAACGAGAAAGAGGCTGAGGAGGAGGAAGATTTTCATGCCGAGGGATTCGCTCCATCGTGAAAACATGCGCGGGTGCAAAAGCGGCCACACCATGCCACTTTGGAAACGCGCTGCCGTGCCCGGGGCTACCGGGCCACGTAAACGTAAAGCAGGACGCTCATGAGGCAGCCCAGGACGGAGGCCACGGCGGACAAGGCCACGCGCTGGGTTTTGCTGAGCGCGCGCCAGTGCCAGCGCAACCGCAGGAAGGCAGGCCGCAGCAGAACCTCCAGACGGTCCACACAGCGGGCCACAAGCAATGACTGGCGGGCGATGAGGGCGATGCCAATGAACAAGATGACGGTCCCCGGCCCGGGGACGAAGAGGAAAAACAGGCCCGCCGCAGTCAGCACCAGCCCGAGGCCCAGCAGGAGGATGCGCCGCCACGTGCTGGACCTGCCGCCTTCCTCCACGCGCCGCTTGTGCACATCCTGAAAACGCCGTCCGGTGGGGCTGGCCTTGAAGGCTTCCCAGTCATTGTGGAAGTGGGGGGACATGCAAAAGCGATACGCGGCCGCGCCTCTGGCCGCGTGCGCGATTCAGCCGCTCAACGTCCAAAGTCGAACAGGCCCTGGTAGGGGCTGGCGACATTGCGCAGCCTGTCACGAATCATTTCAGCGGCCAGGATGCTGTAGGTGATACCGTTGCCGCCAAAGCCGAGTGTGAAGGATGCGCTGGGGTATTCAGGGACCTGGCCTATGTAGGCCAGACCGTCTTTTGTCTCGCCGAATGTTCCTGCCCAGGCGAAGGCAACCTCCAGAGACAACCTGGGGAAGTAGCGGGCAAATTTCTTCTGCAGCGTCCTGATTTTTGCGGGGAGCATTTTGTCCCGCTGAGTAGGATTGTGGAACGCCTCATCCTCACCCCCGATGATGACGCGATGATCCGCCGTCGTGCGCATGTAAAGGTATGGGTCCGCATGCTCCCATATGAGGCATTCCTGATGCCACACCGGCGCTGCGAGTGGTTCGCTGATGAGGGCATAGGTGCTGCGGAGATCGACGATCTTACGATCGAGAAACTCCCTGGCCTCATACCCAGTGGCAAAAACCACGTGCTTCGCCTTGACCATGGCACCGCGATCTGTGCGCGCCGTGATGCCGCGTTTGGCCAGGTCATAGTCAACGACCGTGGTGCGGTCATGCACGCCCAGTCCCATGGACTGGGCCTGGGTGAGCAACTCATAGGCAAGACGGTAAGGGTCCACCTGCGCAGCGTCCTGGGAGAGGATGCCACCCGGCCGTTCGAAAGAGAAATGCCGTTCGAACATTTCCGGATTCCACCATTCAACCTCAAATCCATGTGCGCGGCGCAGTTCAAACTCTTCCGCCAGCTCAGCCGCCGCCTTGCGGGTGGGCGCCACGTAGAGGCTCTTGCGCAAGGAGAAGTCGCACGGGTTAGGCAGACGACTGGTGAGGCGGTGGAGCTTGCCGATGGCATCGCGGCAGGCATGGTAGGCGCGCACGGCGTGATCCTGGCCCATACGGGGGATAAGCTCGCGCAAAGGAGTGTCAATCTCATACTGCAGCAGGGCCGTGCTGGCGGCGGTGCTGCCCCAGGCAATGTCGCGCCGGTCCAGCACAGTGGTGGAAAATCCTGCCTCAGTCAGGTGCCACGCCATGAGTGCCCCGGTGATGCCCCCACCGACCACCAGCACATCACACTTTAGGTTTTTCTCCAGCGGCGGGAAGGTGTGAAGGAGGCCGTTGCGAATGAGCCAGTAGGAATGCCCGGAACGTAGGTCCATGAAGGTGGGGGGTAACATTCATGAATCGGCCCCCATGCACGAATGGCCGCATCAGGGAAGAGCATGGCCGAAATATCAGGGTGGATTTCATAGAGGCCAAGGACGTGGAAGTGAGCGAAATCCCACATGTCCGCACCCTGAATTAAATGAAGCGCACTTCCCACATGCCCAGCCTGCTCTTCTCCTCCCTGGTCGTCTTGACGGTCGGGAGCATGGGCGCAGACGCGCAGACTCCGGCTGCTGAGAAGCAGGAGGTCGCGACGGCGAAGAAAGGCCCGCTGGACCAGTCCAACCGGCCGGAGGATTTGAAGATCACCCAGGCCATTCGCAAGGCGGTGATTGCCGACGACTCCCTCTCCCTGGGCGCCAAAAACGTGAGGATCATCACGGCGGAAGGCAAGGTGACGCTGGTCGGCACGGTGAGGAGCGCGGAAGAGAAAGACAAAATCGTGGCCCACGCCAAGGCGTCCGCAGGGACAGCGGCGGAGGTGGTCAATCAACTTGAGGTGAAAGCCGCCCAGCCATGACCGCCCTCACCCCCAGCCCCGTTGTGTTCATGAGCAAGTCTGTTTTTTGCCTGGCCTCCAGCCACTTGCAGGCAGAGCACATTGTGCAGCGGCTGCAGGCGGCCGGGTTCAGCACGGGTGACATCTCTGTGCTGCACACGGACACCGTGAGCGATCATGACGAGATAGGGGAGGACCACGCCTCAAAGGCCCCGGAGGGCATCGCCAAAGGGGCGGCCACGGGCGGCATCGCAGGCGGCGCGATCGGCCTGCTGGCGGGACTGGGCGTGCTGGCCGTTCCAGGGCTGGGCGCCTTCATCGCGGCGGGGCCCATCATGGCGGCCCTGAGCGGCGTGGCCATCGGCGCGGCCACAGGCGGTGTGGTGGGCGGGCTGATCGGCATGGGCCTGCCCGAATCCCAGGCACGCCACTACGGCGACAAGGTGCAACGCGGAGGCTTCCTCATCTCCGCCCACGCGGAGACTCCCGGACAGCTCCAGCGTGCGAAGACAATTTTCGAGGCCGGGCAGGCAGGAGACATCAGTGTTGTGGACGAGACTAAACCCCTTCGTCCCTGACACCGTCACCCGTCTGTTTACGCTCGAAAAAACAACCCTGCGCATCGGGAGGCGCAGGGTTGTTTGTTTTTATGCGGCCGGCCCCGCCTGCACGACGGGGGGGGGGCCGGAGTAGGCGGGGAATGCCGGGCTGGATGGGTGCTGCATCCCTCCATAGCCGCAGTTTTGCGACGCCGCCCCCGCCCTGACCCATCGGGGATGGCCTCAGGCATACTCTGACAGGCTGGGCAGGGCCACATCAGGTTGGCACCTTTTTCCACCGACCTACCCTGTCGCTGCATGAAAACACTCACACCAAACACCTTCACCCCCGTGGCCAGCAACGCGACTGTTGAAGCCCTGCTGCCGGCCGATGAAGATCTCATGGCTGCAATCCAGCAGCGGGATGCCGACGCTTTGAAGATCCTCGTGCAGCGCTACCGCAAGCTGCTCAAGTGCGCCATTCTCCGGACGGTGCATGATGATGCGGCCGCCGAGGATGTGCTGCAGGAATGCCTGCTGGACCTGTGGCGCCACGCCGACCACTACTCCGCCGCCAAGGGCAAGCCCCTGGCCTGGATGATGACACTGTGCCGCCGCCGCGCCATCGACTACCTGCGCCGCTCGATGGCCTACTGCCGCGCCAAGGACCGCATGGAGGAGTCCATGAAGGAAACGGCCACCCTCACGCAGGACAGCGCCCTGGACTGCGAGCAGGCCGACATGGGCCGCGTGCTGAACCAGCACCTGGCGCTGCTGCCCCCTGCCCAGCAGGAAGTCATCCGCCTGGCCTTCCTGAAAGGCATGAGCCAGCGGGAGGTGGCCCACGCCACGCACACACCGCTGGGGACTGTGAAGACCCGTCTGGAGCTCGGCCTCAAGAAGCTGCGCCAGGTGTTCCGCACCCGCAGCGCCATCCACACACTCCAGGCCGCGTAAACTTCGGCCGAAAAGACTCGTCCCCGTGGTGAGGTTGCCCTCCCACGGGGGTGTTTGTTTTTTGATCCCTGTGACACATCCAAACCTGGGCCTGTGGCGATGTAGGGATGGCCGATGCGCTTCTCGACTGCGAAAGAGAGAAAACCCGCAGAGCCCAAATCAGGCGTGAAGTTATACACAAACTTCACGCCTTGTTTTTTTTGCCATGGGGGCGGAGGCCCGCTGTGGCCCAGGCTCAAGCCAAACGCTATCACCGCCAGTGGCAAAGCCAGGCCTCCCAGAGGGGGCTGCCAAGGGTGTGTGCCAGCCTTCGCCCTGGTAGAAAAGGCACCCCGCCCTACCCTCCCGGAAAATCACACCAAACGGGGGCAAGGGCGGGGGCCTGCCACGGACAAAACATGCGTTGTGTCCGTGCATGAGAGTCATCGTGGCCGCGCTGGCGGCCGCGTCTCAGGATATGGGCTGGCCGGAGTCTAAGGTGGCCGGCCCGCAGACATCCGCCGCCCTGCCGTGCGGCGATCCCTGGCATATGAAACTTAACAATCTGGAGGATCTCCTCCACCATGAGCTGCAGGACCTTTACAGCGCGGAGAAGCAGATGCTGAAGGCACTGCCACGCATGACCCGGGCCGCCTTTCACGATGACCTGAAGGCCGCCTTCCGCGCCAATCTCCGCCAGACTGAAATGCATGCGCTGCGGCTGAACAAAATCGCGCACAAGATGGACATGCATCTGGGGCATCATAAGTGCAAAGGCATGGAAGGCCTCCTGAAGGAGACCACCGAACTCATCCAGGAGGAAGGCAACGAAAATGTGCTGGATGCGGCGCTGATCGGCGCCGCCCAGCGCATGGAGCACTACCAGATCGCCGCCTACGGCACGGCCAGATCCCTGGCGTCACGGCTGGGGATGCAGGAGGCAGCCGCCCTGCTGGAAGACACCCTGCAGGAGGAGCAGGGCGCCGACGCGCGCCTTTCCGGAATCGCCCACGGCACGGTGAACGATGATGCGCTGGCGGCGCAAAGCCACACCCGGTGACCTTTACCAGGCTGCCTTTTGCAGGACAAACTCGGCCCTGCCATCGTTGACATGGGCCTTGGGCGGCTGCCCGAGGGCCTCCGCATGGGGATGGACGCCGGGAATGGTCTCGCGTCCTTCATCCACGTCCTCAAACGGGCGGGCGCGGATGGGATAAGGGGCAAGCGCCTCATGCGCGGCCTGGGAGGGGGAGTCTGGCATGTCGTTGTCCTCGGCGTCGTTGGTGCTGGCGCCGGGGGTGTTGGACACCGCCTCCTCCAGATAGGCGGTGACAACATGCGGCAGGTTGGCCTCCAGCCAGTCGGCCATGCGCTGCTCCTCCTTGATGATCTGGTTGCAGGTCTCGACGATCTCAAAGAAGCCAAAACGCGCGGCTCCGGCCCGGAGGGCCGTGTAGCAGGCGATCTCGAAATGCTCCGTGGCACACATGCCGAGCAGATCCTTCACCCTGTGGTCGCCCGCGAGGGCGGTGCTGGCGTCCTTCATGATCTCCACACCTTTGGCCATGGCTGTCTTCAGTGCGGAGGGCTCCGAGCCGAGCCGTCTCAGGCAGGCCGCCACCGCATCGGCATGGTGCTGGGTCTCCTTCAGATGCAGGGCTGACTGCTCCCGCACCAGCATGGAGATGTCCTGGTTGTCGATCTGATTTTTGAGCGCGACTTCCATGGCCCTTTCCATGGCATAGGCGTCGCGCAGCCATTCAATGAGCTCGTCCTTGGTTTTCATGGTTCGTGAGGTTCCCCCTGGATTCGCGCGGGGCCATCCCGCAGGTGTCAGGGTGTTTGCTGGGGCCGCCCTCAGGCTTTCCCGGCTGCGTGCGGCGCACAGGGCTTTGACAAGCGCGCCCTGGAGCGAGCACGCGAATCCCAGGCATGAAAGCAAACCTACCCCACCACCTCGACAATCGCGGCAAGATCGGCTGGATTCTTCTTTGGCTGATCGGCATCCCCGTGCCGGTGCTGCTCATCCTCTTCCTGCTCCGCGGCTGCACCTGATCCCTGGCGCTGCCTGACACACAAAAACGCCTGGCAGCGGGCCGCCCTTTTTCTCCGGGCAGAGTCCGGCCGAATGACCCATCCGCAGCCGAAAGCGATGCCGATGGCATGAGGAGAAGCTGCTTTCTTCCAACCCTGTTTTTCCAATGCCACGCACCCCCAAGAAGACGCCTGCCGCCGCCGTGCCCCTCAAGGATCTGGCGGTGGAAAAAGCCGGTGCCCTGCACCCTCACGACAGTGTGGAAAGCGCGGGCGCGCGCATGCGCGAACATTCCGCCCGCACCTGGCCGGTGGCCGAGGACCGAAAGCTGGTGGGTGTGATCGACAAGGAAAACCCGGACTGGGAGATCGGCGGCCGCGGCCACGATCCCAAGTGCTCCCATGTGGGCCAGATCATGAGCCGCGAGGTGATTTTTTGCTACGAGGATGAGGACTGCACGCATGCGCGGGCGCTCATGGAAAAACATGGCCTGACCTACCTCCCCGTGGTCGATCGTGAGATGCGCATCGTGGGCATTTTCAGCCTCAAGGAGATTCAACAAAAGGCACGCCTGTCCGGAAAGAAGGCTGGCGCGGCCGCCACCACCACCCGATCATGAACACGGAAACATTGCTGCCCACCCGCCTCAAAGCCGGCTCACCCGGCCTGGGGCATGCCAGCCAGGTGGAGATCGAACGCCGCGCCGCCGAGCTGGCGCTGATCGACGGACGCAGCATCGTCTCTGATGCTGACATGGCGCTCGCCGCGGCGGAGCTGGCCGGCGGCGGAACCACTGCTGAAGCTCCCGAGGCAGACGCGGACCTGGAGCAGGTCACCGCCTGGGACGAGCCGCCCATGCAGACAGGTCATCTCGTGGCGGTGCCTCCCCTGGAGGATGAGAGCAACATCAGCGAGCAGTTGATCGACGACGGCCTGGAGGAGGCCGACCATGACACGCGTGTGGCGGCGGAGCAGCTCAAACATCCTGGCCTTGTGCTGACACCTGCCCCGGATTCATCGACAGCGCCCTCACGCTGATCCGCCCTGGCGGGTGGCGGCATGACTGGCCGCGTGGAGCGCGGTCTGCGGTCCCACAAAGTGGTACACGTTGGCAAATCCGGCGCTCTCCAGCATGCCGGCGGCGTCGCCAGAATGGACGGAGGCCGTGGTGGCCTCGTAAAGCACCACAGGCTGCTCCTGGTGTGTCTTCAGCGATCTCATCTGCTCCATGAAATCGGCCCTGCTATGGGCATGGGGCAGGTTCTCCGCCAGGCTGGCGGGCCCGTCCGGCAGCACGTCCAGGAGGGCAAACGCGCGCTGCTCGCGGGTCCAGCGCTCCAGTTCCATACGATCGATTGTTTTCATGTGGTGTCCTTTCCTCCAGCTGGCCGCTGGGCGCGGGTGATGCGCAGCGTGGTGGTTTCAATTTCGGCCAGCATGTCCGCGCCCGGCCACAGGCGTTCCGCGCCATAGAAGGCGTCGCGGTTGCTGCCGCAGATGCAGCCCTCGGGGGCGGGGTCGAGATACCTGGCGTTGCCGCCGCCGAGCTGAAAATGATCCGGCCAGAAGATGTCCCTCAGCAGCCGCACGGCGTGCTCCACGGACTTCTGCCAGCGCTGCCTGCCATGGGAATGCAGGCCTTTCTTGCCCAGGCGCTCGAAGAGCACCTCCGACCTGGAAAGGGGTATCCTGCCTATCTCAAGCGGCACCACGGTGTCATCGGCGATCAGGGTGGCCCCCACGCTGGTGCCCAGGCCGAGGAAGAGCAGGCGTCCGGCCTCGTAGTTGGCCAGCGCCTGCATGGCGGCGTCGTTGATCACCCGCACCGGCTTTTCAAACGCCCCTTCAAAATCAAAACCGACCCAGCCGTCAGCGAGGTTGTGCGGCTCGGCCGAAACACGGCCGGACCGCACAATGCCAGGATAGCCCAGGGACACGACGTCGTAGTCCCAGTCCTGGGTTTCCATGAGGATCTTCTTCATCATCTTCCCCGGTGTCAGCGTGCGGCCGGAGGGGAACTTGCGGGACCCCTCATGGCCGCTGGCCATCAGCTTCACGCTGGTGCCGCCCACATCGATCATGAGGATCTTCATGGCGTGGGGGGCGGGGGTGGATGCGCCAGCATCAGGTTGATGAGTTCCACCACGCCGTCGCCATGGTCGCCCACGGTGGAGAAATGGACCTGCTCCTTGATGGCCGGCAGCGCGTTGGACACCGCCACCGAGTAGCCGCAGATCTCCAGAAAGGCGTGGTCGTTCTCGGCGTCACCAATGCCTGCCACCTGGGCGGGTTCCAAGCCCAGCCTCGGCAGGGCGGCGCTGAGGCCGGAGGCCTTGTTCACGCCTCCGGGCAGGACCATCACCGCGCCCTTGTTGAAGATCACCTGCAGCTCAAGGCCCAGGTCCTTGATGGCCTGCAGCACCTCGTTTTCGTGAGGCTCCCAGGTGGCCACGATCACCTTCCCCACCTGCACCGGCAGTCCGCGCTCCAGCAGCCGGGTGATGAACTCCGTCGGTGGCAGCCCGGCCAGGGTCTCGATGCCGCCTGTGGCAGGATGATAAATCACCGCCCCGTTTTCCACCACAGCCAGGTCAAACATGGGGAGGCAGGGGCATGCGGCGATCAGTTCATTCAGCTCGCGGCCGGTCACCATGATCAGCTTGTGACCGGCCTCCTTGAACCGCCGCAGCGCGGCCACGGTGCTCTCAGAGACCGCGCCATCGTGCGCCAGGGTGCCATCATAGTCGGTGGCCAGCGCGCGCAGATTGGGTGGAGGGGGGATGTGGTTCACCGGGGGGAAGGGGCTGGCAGGCCAGGAGGAACATCTGTCTGGCAAGCGGGCGGGCGACGGACGCAAAACAAGTCAGTCCTTGCGGACGAGGGCCGTTGTACGTGTGGTGCGGGTTGTCGTGGTCCTGGCGGCGACGCCGCCAGGGTAGGTGGTTGAATAGACCGGATTTGTCTGCTCGGTCACGGTGGTGGTGGTGACGGGCACCACGTCATCATCGTCTTCGAACGTGATGCAGGAAGGCAATGACAGCGCGGCAACAGCGGCGGTCAGAAAAAGAACAAGGTGGGTTTTCATATCAAAACCCTTTTCGCGCGAAATGTTTGGACTGCGCTTATCAAACAGGTGCCGCGTTTGGACTCCATCATAAACACAGCCCCGCCTGACTCGCGGCGGCGGCAGGCGGGGCGGTCATGGCCTTGGCCCGGGATGCCTTGACGTTCATCCTGGCCTTCGTCCAAAGAGGCTAGATCTTGCCGAGCAGCACAAGGATCAGCAGGATGACAAGAACGAGGCCGAGGCCGCCGCTGGGATAGTAGCCCCAGCCGCTGCTGTACGGCCACGTGGGCAGCGCGCCCAGCACAAGAAGAATCAGAATGATCAGAAGTAGCGTGTTCATGCCCAAACTTCGTGCCCTGCAACCGCACTGACTGTAGGGCAATCACTGATTAAGTGCCTGTTGCGGGCCGGACTGCGATGCTTACATCCGGCCGTCTTTGGGAACACGATAACGGGCGCATGAATCCATTCCGAATCTGGCAGGGCAACCCGTATCCACTGGGCGCAACTTTTGACGGAGACGGCACCAATTTTGCCCTGTTCAGCGAGAACGCCACCGGGGTGGAGCTTTGCCTCTTCGACCCCGCCGATCCGCAGCGCGAGGTGAGCCGCAGAAAGCTTGTGGAAAAGACCGACAACGTCTTCCATGGCTACCTCCCCGACATGAAGCCGGGGATGCTGTACGGCTACCGCGTGCATGGCCCCTGGGACCCGGAAAACGGCCAGCGCTTCAACCCCGGCAAGCTGCTGCTGGACCCGTATGCGAAGGCCATCACCGGCGGCTTTGTGTGGAAGGATGAGATGTTTGGCTACAAGATGGGCGGCAACGAGGACCTGGAAAAGGATGAGCGCGACAATGCCGCCTGGATGCCCCGGTGTGTGGTGGTGGATGATGCCTTTGACTGGACGGGTGACCGCCGCATCGACCGCCCCATGGCGGAGACAGTCATCTATGAGGTGCATGTGAAGGGCTTTTCCAAACTGTGGCAGGTGCTGCCTGAGAACCTGCGCGGCACCTATGCGGGCCTTGGCTCGCCTGAGGCCGTGGAGTATTTCAAAAAGCTTGGCGTCACCGCTGTGGAGGTGCTGCCGGTGCATCACTTTGTGAACGACAGCTTCCTCGAAGGACGCGGGCTGACCAACTACTGGGGCTACTCCTCCATCGGCTACCTGGCGCCGGAGCCGCGCTACTCCTCCAGCGGCACGGCGGGGGAGCAGGTGCGTGAGTTCAAGCAGATGGTGAAAAACCTCCATGCCGCCGGGATCGAGGTGATCATGGACGTGGTTTACAACCACACGGCGGAGGGCAACCACATGGGCCCCACGCTGTCGTTCAAGGGCATCGACAACCTCAGCTACTACCGCCATGTGGCCGGGTCGCCCCGGCACTACATGGACTACACGGGCACGGGCAACACGCTGAACATGCGGCATCCGCGCGTGCTGCAGCTGGTGATGGACTCGCTGCGCTACTTTGCCGTGGAGTGCCGCGTGGACGGCTTCCGTTTCGACCTGGCCTCCACCCTGGCGCGCGGCCTGCATGAGGTGGACAAGCTCAGCGGCTTCTTCGACATCATCCATCAGGACCCGGTGCTGCAGCAGGTGAAGCTCATCGCCGAGCCCTGGGACGTGGGGGAAGGCGGCTACCAGGTGGGCAACTTCCCCGTCGGCTGGGCCGAGTGGAACGGCAAGTATCGCGACTGCGTGCGCGCCTACTGGAAAAGCGACGACTCCAAGGTGGCCGAGCTGGCAGCGCGCCTCACCGGCTCCAGCGACTTGTACCAGGATGATGGAAGGCGCCCCTACGCCAGCATCAACTTCATCGTCGCGCATGACGGCTTCACCCTGCACGACCTCGTCACCTACAACGACAAGCACAACGAGGCCAATGGGGAGGAGGGCCGCGATGGCGACAGTTGCAACCACTCCTGGAACTGCGGCGTCGAAGGCGAGACGGACGACGAGGCGATCAACACCCTGCGCCGCCGCCAAAGGCGCAACATGCTGGCCACCCTCCTCCTCTCCCAGGGCGTGCCCATGATCTGCGGTGGCGACGAGTTTGGCCGCACGCAGGGCGGCAACAACAACGCCTACTGCCAGGACAATGAGATCAGCTGGTTCAACTGGGACCGCACCCCGCGCCAGCAGGAGCTGGCAGACTACACCGCGCGCCTCGTTGCCCTCCGCCACGACCACCCCATCTTCCGCCGTCCCAAGTTCTTCCAGGGGCGCAAGGTGCGCGGCGCGGGCATCAAGGACATCCTTTGGCTGAATCCTCTGGGGGAGGAGATGAACGATGACGAGTGGACCACGCACTTTGTGAAAACCCTGGGCGTGCTCCTCAATGGCGAAGCCTTCGATGTGCGTGACTGGAAGTGCGCGCCCGTCACAGACGACACCTTCCTCATGCTGTTCAACGCGGCCCATGACATCGTGAGCTTCACGCTGCCAAACCATGCCGCGCAACGCTGGGCGCAGATGATCGACACACAGGAGGAAACCGGTTTCCTGACGGAGGAAAAGGAGCTGCCGGCAGGCACGCAGGTGCCGCTTCCGGGGCACAGCTTCATGCTCTTCCGCCGTGTCTCATGAGGGGGCCAGTGCGGGTGCGGCGGTCCTGTGTCGCGGACGCTTGAACGGCCGTCCAACCTGGGATTTGCGCAAACCTATGTCAAAATTGCGCAAGCCTGATGTCACGGCCATTTTTCCAGGCGCCGCCCGTTAATGGTTTGCCTGATCGCATGAGCAGGACGCGGCCTGATTGCAGACAGACCGTGTGAATCCATGATAAACAGCCGCCCATTTTTTATGAAAACACGCTCCCCCTCCAAAGCCGCGCCCGCCGCCAGCGTCACGACTTCCACCGCCTCCCCCGCGCCCAAGAGCGTGGTCCAGCGCCCCAGCAGAAAAAAGAGCCTCGCCAACAGCAATGGCAACGGCCACCGGGCCAGCAGCGAGGACACCCAGGTCATCACCAGCCTGGATGAGCATGCCTCTGTGACTGCTTCTCCGCAGGATGATCAAATCGCCGCCCGCGCCTATCAGATCTGGCAGCAAAACGGCTGCCAGGATGGGTGCGATGAAGACAACTGGCATCAAGCCCGGCGGGAGCTTTCCAGCACCGTCCCCGTCGGCTGACGGCGTTCCCTTCACCCACAAACCCGCCCCCTCATCACGATGCCATTCCTTCTGCATAAAGACGATCTGCTCACAGAAGAAACAGCCGCCAGCGACTACCAAAAGTGGCTGGATGAAGATGATGCCGGTGCCGCCCAGGAAGACGGAGGCGCGCCGCGCTTGCAGCAGCGGAATGAGCCTGCCAAAACCCCGCTGCACGATGAGCGCCGCTTTGAGGCCTACGGCTGATCTCAACCCATGTCATCACCCCGATGTCCATCCACCACCAGACCCAAAAGTGCGCATGGAGCTGCCCTTGGAAAGGCAGCCGGATGTGTGCGCAGTGTCTGCTCAACTCGCAGTCCTTTGAAGATGGGCGGGTCACGCTTGGTGTTTTGTCCGGACTGAGGAGCCTTTACCACCCCCACCCGCTGCCGCCCTGCATTGCCGGGACTGTGGTCAACTTCTCCGGCACCAGCTCTCCAGCCTGACTGGCGGTGTGAGCAGACAGTCCCCGCACCCGCACCAAACCAGCCCCAGTCCTGACCGCCGCCATGCCGCGTGGGTCAGGACTTCTTTTTGCCCTTACACAGGCCTCAGGCGGGGAGGGAAACACATCCGTTGCCAAAACTGAGCTCGATATTTTTCAGCAGGAGCAGTTGTCCCGGACCTCATCATCTCCGGACTTCTCCAAAAAAAACCATCCCTAAAAACCCAAAACCATGAAAACCATTCGCATCCCCCTCGTCGCCGCACTCTTTGCCTTTGCCGCGGCAGGCCTGAGCGCAGCCGAAACCAAAAGCAGCCTGAACACATCGGACGAAAAATTCGTGAAAGCCACCGGTGAGGCCGGAATGGCCGAAGTGAAGATCGCCACCCTCGGCACCCAAAAAGCCGAACGTGCCGACGTGAAGGACTTCGCCACCATGCTGGTCAACGACCACACCAAGGTGAACGGCGAGCTGAACCAACTGGCCCAGACCAAGGGCGTGGAGCTGTCCGCCATCGTGAGCGCGGACGCCGCCAACACCTTCAAGGATCTGGAGCAGGAAAGCGGGGCCGGCTTTGACAAGGCCTTCCTCTCCCAGATGCAGGACTCGCATGAAAAGGCGATCTCCAGCTTTGAGGACGCCGAAAAGAATGCCGCTGACGGCGAGGTGAAATCCTGGGCCGCCAAGACGCTGCCCGGCCTGCGCGCCCATCTGGACAAGATCAAGGAACTTCAGGGCAAGTAAGCAACCCTGGGTGCCCTTGCACATCAAGAACCACATGAGCCAGACCCGTTCCGCAACCCGGAACGGGTCTTCAGTTTTTCAGCTCAAACTTCGAGGAGGCTGCAACGCGCGTGACATGCCCCCGGCTTGCACCGGCGCAACGTGATTACTTCACAGCCACACCCGCCGGCCTGCGGATCTTCAGCAGCACGGGAAAGCTGGTTTGCAGGCCCGCGCTGTCGTGCTCAGCACGGGCGGAGGAGATGGCGGCGTGGCAGAGCTTGTCCTGCTCCTGCACCCATTTGGCGGCGCGGAAGAAGATGGGGCGCTCGTTCTCTTTCTCGCGGATCTGCACTCCGTTGAGGCCGATGTCGTCGATGATGACGCCGTGAGGCAGGCCGTGGACGTCGAGATTGACGAGGCCTTCATTCCCCATGCGCACGGTGCGCAGCCAGGCCTTCACCGTCTGGCCGGGGGCAAGGGTCAGCTCTAGCGGTTTGGTGGCGTCCTTCAACTCACGCATGACGGGCTTGCCGCCGTTGTCGGGCTCGAAGACGATGACGAACTTCGGCTGCGGGCCGAGAGTGACCTTGCCGAAATTGCCTGCGGCATGGGCGACGTCTTTGCCATCGATCTTGGCGCGTGCGGTGATGGTGACTTTGCCCCAGTCGGCATTGGCAGGCGCATCCGGCAGGGCGTGAAGGCTGCCGCTGATCAAGTCGTGCCCGGCTTCGATGAGCAGCGGCGTGGTGGCGGAATAACCCGGGGGAAGCCCCGTGATGTCGATCTGGATGGGGCCGTCGAAGTCGTCCTTGCGATCCGCGCGGAAAGAGAAG
Source organism: uncultured Prosthecobacter sp. (assembly GCA_964588755.1). Taxonomy (GTDB): domain Bacteria; phylum Verrucomicrobiota; class Verrucomicrobiia; order Verrucomicrobiales; family Verrucomicrobiaceae; genus Prosthecobacter. Next base: position 26,268 of record CAZPSQ010000039.1, read on the forward strand.
CCAATGGCGGCGCCGGGCATGACGGTGGGGTTCATGCCAGCGAGCTGCACACTGAAGTCAGGCATGGGCTGGCGCACGGTGAGCGCGTACACAAAACGCTCGCCACCCCAGCCCCGCGTGTCCGCCACGCGCACCACATAACGGCCATCCGCAGGCACGGTGAAGGTGAGGCGGGAGTCGCGGCCCAGCTTGCGGTCGCCGCTGTCGTCGTTGGCATGGTTCAGCGTGAAGACGGGCAGGCCGTTCGGCACCAACGCGGCGTCCATGGGCTGCGGCCTCACCACGTAGCACGGTTCATCGAGCGAGTGCGCGGTGGCGCTGGTGTCGAAGTAGGCCCGGCGCTTGCCACCACCGACGTAAAAGAAGCAGCCGCCGTCGGGACCACGCGGCATCCGCACGATGCGCATCACATCGCCATTAAAATACACATACTCGTTGAGGTCCATCTCCTCCCAGTTTTGCAGGCGGATGTCGGGATTGTTGGCGTCCACGCTGCGGAAGTTGTTGTAGCTGTCGCGCACGGCCTGCAGGAGCATCCGGGCCACGGGCTTGCCGTCGGCATGGAGGACTTCGATCTTGGTGTCTGCGGGGGAGCCTGCCTGCGCGGCGAGGGTCTCGATGATCCATGTCTGGCCTTTCTTTGCGTCGAAGGCGTAGTGGTCATTGTCCGCTTTGGCGAGGGTGCCGTTGATGGTTGCGGGAATGGCCACTGCCTGGGCCTGGGCCACGTCGTCATTGCCTTCCAGCTCCGCCACCTGCGGCAGGGAGCTGACACGCTCCATGGGCTGGCTGCGGAAGCGCAGCGTTTTGTCATTCATGGGCACAGGCAGCGTGCCCTCCTGTCCGGGCTTGGTAGGGATGATGTTCTTTCCTTCCAGGTGATGTCCGATGAGGGTGACGGGGGTGTCCATGCCCACCTGCGCCGCCAGCGGCGACCACGCGGTGACGTAGGGCAGCGCGCCGATGGTGAGGCGGTAGTCATGGTCGGCGCTGCCATCCATGGTGGTGTTGCTCACCAGCACGATGTAGTCACCATCGGCGGGGGCTTTCCAGGCGAGGAAGGGATCGCTGCCGCTGTCGAGGCCGCGGTTCACGGCAAGCACGGTCTGGTTCGTGTCCATGATCTCCAGCGTGGGCGCCTTGGCCTTGCTGCCGATCTGCGCCACGGCGAGGTCGAGCACCAGCTCCTCCCCCGCCTTGGCGTGGATGCGATAGGCATCGTGCTGGCCTGTCTCCGTGAGCGTGCCCCACAGGCTCGCAGGCAGTTGGGCCACAGCCACGGGCGCGGCTTTGAAGTTCATGGCCGTGGTGGTCGTTGGTGTGAGGTCATCGGCATGCACCTTCATGCGGGCGGACTCACCCGCAGTGCTGCTGAGCCACACATCATAGGCGCCGCGCGGCACATCAGCGGTCGCAGTGATCTTCACACGCGCGGAGGCGGGCTTGATGGAGGAGGTGGCGATTTGCGCTGTGATGCCGGGATGCGAGGTCATCACCTTGGTTTCCGCAGTGATGCCTTTGCCCGCGATGGTGAGCATCACCGCACCCCCGCCATGCACACCGCGGGGTGTCACGCGTGTGAGCTCAGGCTTCACAGGCGGGGAGGGCTTGGGGACCATGACAGTCTTGCCGGTGGCGGATTCATAGAGCGCGAGGCTGCCGTCCACACGACCGGCGACGAGCTGCGCCTTGTCGGTGAAGGCGAGCGCGGCGGACCAGTCGGGCTGTTTTTCCAGCAGCAGCTTTTCCGTGAGATCGGCGGTGTTCCAAATTTTGAGCGATTTGTCCGTCGCGGTGGAGGCCAGGAGCCTGCCATCGGCAGAAAGCGCGAGATTGAGGATGCCGCCCTCATGCGCGAAGCGGCTGGTGACGATGGTGTTGGTGCCTTCCTTCGCCGACGCGCTGATGTTCCAAAGCCGGATGCGATTGTCCACGCCGCCGGCGAAGAGCTGTTTCCCATCCGTGCTGAACACCACGCTGGTCTGCTCCTTCGTGGGTTGTGAAAGGGTGTCGAGGCGCTGACCGCCGGGAATGGCCCACAGCTTCACTGTACGGTCTGCGCTGGCGCTGGCGAGCACCGCGCCATCGGGGCGGAAGCACAGGCCATTCACCGCACCGTTGTGGCCTTTGAGCAGGGCGATCTCCTTGCCCGTCATTGCATCCCACAGGAGGATCTTTTGGTCGTAAGCCCCCGTGGCGATCATCTTGCCATCGGGCGAAACGGCGAGCGCGTAGGCCGCATCGAGATGGCCGTCGAAGGATTGCAGCGCGGCGCCATCGGCAGTCTTCCAGCTCTTCACCACACCGACGATCCCGGCCTCGCCACCTGCGGCATAGACCGTGGCGCCATCCGGTGAAAAGGCGACAGCATTGACCTTGCCTTTAAACCCCGTGAGCTTGCGCACGGAGGCGCGTGTCACCGGATTGATCAGCTCCACTTCGGCGTAGCGGCCAATGGCGACGAACTGAGCCTTCGGTGAAAAGGCCACCGCCTGGATGGAGCGCTTCGGCGCCACGGTGGGCATGATCTTCTGCGTGATGACCTCCTTGGGCATCGGCTTCGCTTCCGCGACGAGCGGGCCTTTGGCACCAGTGTCGATCCATGCCTTGATGAGGGCGATCTCCTCCGGCTTCAGTTTCTCACGCTTGCCCGGGGGCATGAACTCATTCTTGCCTCCGCGACCGGAGCGGCCTTCGAGGAATTTCACGAGCAGCGACTCATGCGACTTCCCCGCGATGACGGCCACGCCTTCCTCACCGCCTTTCATGAGCGCGGCGAAGGTGTCCAGGGCGAGCTCGCCATCCGCATCATCCGCGCTGTGGCAGTCCACGCAGTATTGCTCAAGCAGGGGGACGATCTGCTTGGTGTAGTCCACAGTCTGGGCGTGGGCGCTGACGGCGACCACCACAAGGAGGAAGATGAAACGGGTGAGGTTCATGCGGCGAAAGGGGGGTGAAGGGGCCGTTGCAAAACGGCTGCCGAATCGGATACTGAGGACATGACGCTGGCAGACTTTCCCCAGGTGCAGGCACTGCCTGTTGGCGAGAAGCTTTTCATGGTGGAAGAGCTTTGGCAGTCCATTGGCGAATCGGCCGAGGAACTGGAAGTCAGCGACGCAGAGAAACGCGAGCTGGACTCGCGCTGGGAGAGATTCGAGCGTGATCCCTCACGCGCGCTGACCCTGGAGCAATTCGACGCGCTGATGCAAGCCAAACGCGCATGAAACAAATTCGCATCCTGCCCGAGGTTTGGGACGATGCCGACAAAGCTGCGGCTTGGCATGACAGGAAGAGCGGCAAGGAGTCGGGGAACCGTTTTCTGGCGGCCTTCCGGGCCCAACTCCCCGAGATCTTGCAGCACGCGGGCACACATCGACTGGTCAACAAACAATTCAGCCGGGTCTTTGCCAAACCCTTCCCCTATGCGATTTATTTTCGCATTCACGGAGACTGAGTGGTGATGACGCTGCTGTGGCATACGGCGAGAAATCCCGCAAAGTTAAAGGCGACGCTCGATGAGCGAGACGCCTCGTGATCAGTGATTGAACAAAAACTCCTTCGAGCCCATGAGGCTCCAGAAGATGTCTTCGAGGGTGGTGCGGCGGTCCTCAGGCTTGGCGGTGGCGAGGAGGGTGGAGGCGGTGTGTTTCTCCTTGGCGGTGGGTGCTCGGGTAAGGGTGAGGAGGTAGGCTTCCTCGATGATTTTTTCGTCGGCCTGCTTGGAGTCGAGCAGCGCGGTGAGGCGGTTGTTCTTCTCGGCGAGCTTGGTGTTCATGGTGTCGCCGTTGGCGATGTGGAGGGCCTGGGCCATGCTGGGCTCGTTGGTGCGCTCGCACTCGCAGGTGGCCACGCGGTCGGCGCGGCCGAAGCTTTTGAGGAAGTAGCTGGCGATGTTTGAGTCTGGAAGCTGCAGGGCGCGGAAACCCATGGGATAGGTCTCGCTGGTGCCGCGGTTGGCGTTGCGCTTGTCGATGCGGAAGGTGGTGGGCGCTGCGGTGACCTGGGAGATGGTGTCGAGCAGCACCTCGGCCTTCAGACGACGTGGCACGTAGTGCGAGCCGTAGCGGAGGTCATTGACGTTCTCCGGCACGGTGACGCTGGTGCGCTGGTAGGTCTCGCTCTGCAGGATGGCGCGCATGAGGGCCTTGAGGTCGAACTTGTTCTTCACCAGATGCTCGCAGGCGGCGGCGAAGAGGGGCTCGTTGCTGGCAGGGTTGGTCACGCGGAGGTCATCGACAGACTCGACGAGGCCAAAGCCAAAAAAGTTGGCCCAGACGCGGTTCACAATGGCGCGCTGGAAGAGCTTGTTGTCCGCGCCGGTGAGCCATTTCGCCAGCGTGATGCGGCGGTCCTCGCGGGAGGTCATGGACACGGGCGTCGGCGCATCCAATGGCCGTGGCGGCTGCGGCTTGCCGGTGAGCGGGGCCACCAAATCTCCCTGGGTGTCGGAGAAAAGCACGCGCTCCTCCGCCTGCATGCCGTTCTTGGCGCGCACGCGGGAGAAGAGATTGGCGAAGGCGTAGTATTGGTCGTAGGTCCACTTTTCCATCGGGTGGTTGTGGCATTTGGCGCAGCCGATGGAGGTGCCCAGGAAGGCCACGCTGACGGTCTCCGCGCACTTGGTGGGCTCGTCATTGAGCACGAAGAAATTTCCCGCGCCGTTTTCCAAGGTGCTGCCGGTGGCGGTGAGGAGATCACGCACCATGGCGTCCCAGGGTGTGTTGGCCGCCACGTGGCGGCGGATCCAGTTGTAGTAGGACCACATGGCCTCGGGCATGAGCTTGTCGCCATTGACCAGGAGGAGATCGCTCCAGCGGTGGGACCAGTAATCGACGAACTCAGGACGCCGCAGCAGCGAGTCGATGAGGCGGTCGCGCTTGTCCGCGGCGGTGTCGGCGAGGAAGGCGCGTGATTCTTCGGCGGAGGGCAGGATGCCGAGGGTGTCGAGAAACACACGGCGCAGGAACTCAGGGTCATCAGCGCGGCCTGAGGGTGGAATGTTCAGCTCGCGCAGCTTGGTCAGCACCTGTTCATCGATAAAGTTGCGAGGTTTCAGCACTGCGAAGGCCGCTGGCGCCACCTGCTGTGCCTGCGGCACCGTGACAGTGGTGATGGCGAGCTGGCTCAGATACCACGCGCTTACCGTGCCTTCGCCGCTGCCGGTCGTCTTGACGAGGCCGTTGTCGTCCACGGTGGCGACGCTGGCATTGGTGCCGAGATACTTGGCCCAGCGCGTGACGTCCTCGCTATGACCATCGTTGAACTTGGCGGTGATCTTGAGCTGCACCGTCCTGCCCGCCTGAGTGACGAGATGCGGATGCGAAACCTCCAGCGACACAATGCGCGGATCATCTGCCTTCGGTCCCGGCGCACCTGCGGCGATCCAGTCGGCGATGGCCTTGTACTCGGGCGAGCTCACCTCGAAGCGTTTGTCACCTTTGTGCGGCACTTGCTTCGTGGCTTTCAGCAGAAACAAGCTGCGCGCTGGATCTTCCAGCGTGAGGCGGCGACCATTGGCGCTGCGGGTCACGGAGATCCAGTCCCCCTCGTCATCGAAGCCACGCAGGGAAAGCCGAAAGCCCCCCTGCCCCGCCGCCGCGCCGTGGCAGGCACCCATGGCGCAGCCGTAGCGCGTGAGGATGGGCTGAATGGTGTTGCGGAAAGACGGAGCCTCAGCGGCCATGGCTGAGGATGCGGCCAAACAGCAGGCGGCAAGCAGGCGGCTGGAGATGCGGAGTTGCATGAATCAGGGGCGGAAATTAAAATGAGAGCATGAGCACGGTCTCGGAACTCTTGGAGCCAGCGCGCAACCTGTCATTGGATGAGCAGCGTGAGCTGCTGGCGCGCCTGACTGTGGAAGTGAAGGAGCGTGAGACCCCACCACTTACGCAGCCACGTGTGGCAGGGCTCCATCGTGGCATGGTGTGGATGGCGGAAGACTTTGACGATCCAATGCCCGATGAGTTCTGGCTGGGCGAAGAGGACTTCAGCGGCAAAACCTCAGGTTCTCCCGCCGCATGAGGCTGATGCTGGACACACATGCCCTTTTGTGGTGGGACAGCGAGCCGCAAAAATTTTCCCCCAAGGCCTATGCCGCGTGCATGGATCCTGAGAACAACCTGCACCTGAGTCACGCCAGCATTTGGGAGATGCAGATCAAGGTTCAGAACGGGAAGTTGAAGCTGCGTCTGCCTTTGGCTGACCTGATTCGCGACCACCAGTCCAGAAACGGGCTGGTGCTTGAAGCCATCGAGCTGCCAGACATTCTGCGCCTGGACGCACTTCCCTTCCATCATCGCGATCCATTTGATCGGATGATCATCGTACAGACAATGCAACGAGGGTTTCATTTAGTCACGCTGGATGGATTGATAGAGCCGTATGGCGTTCCTATTTTCTGGTGAAACAGCAGAAGCTGGAACTCACGCAAACAGCTCCTTGATCGCCTGGGTGCCGAAGTCCACGACGGGGAACGGCCTGCCTTGTGGTCCGGGCAGCTCGGTGTGGAGGTCCACGCCGAGGGCCTGGTAGATGGTGGCGACGATCTCGCGCGGGGCGACGGGGCGCTCGGTGGGGTAGCCGCCGATGTCGTCGGACTTGCCCACCACGTGGCCGCCTTTGACGCCGCCACCGGCGAAGTTCACCGTCCAGCAGTTCGGCCAGTGGTCGCGGCCGCCCGCGGGATTGATCTTCGGCGTGCGGCCGAATTCGGCGAGGCAGGTGA
>CAZPSQ010000040.1:0-32933 GCA_964588755.1 uncultured Prosthecobacter sp.
TGGTCATGGACGGCAGGCGCGTGAGCACGTCGCGCAGATAGACTGGTTCTCGAAAAAATTGTCATTTATTATCCGGCGAGCGCAGCGGCCCCAGTGGCAAGGCGGGAGAGTAGTCTGCTATTGGAACATGAATGTGACAAGCTTTTGAGAACCAGTCTACTCCCAGGGGGCGATCCTCCTGCGGCGGCAGGCCTCGATGATCGTGAACCCTAAATCCGTGAATGGAAAAGTTGCCGGAACCGAGCGAAGGCTGATAAAACCAGCGGATGACGGGCAAAGTCACCCTTGTTGAAGCTTCCGCAAAAAGTGAGGCCGTCGTGGCCTCGAGGGAGGAGGTCAACCGCTGGCCGCTGGACACGCCCGGAGGGCGGTTTACGCCGAGTGGGAAAGCCAGGCTCCCGTCACCCGGGAGGGCCAGCTGATGTTCTTTTTCCAGTTCCTTGAGGCAGGGGACCGCTGGCGCGAGTTCCTCGCCGACTGTCCGCTGGACTACACCGGCAACCGCGGCAGCGGCAAGCTCAACGTCATGGGCACGGCCCTGCTGAGCATCCTGTGCGGGCACTGGCGCTACGCCCACATCAGCTCCGTGCGTGGCGACACCGTCAACGCCGGGCTGCTGGGCATGGACCGCATCGTCAGCGAGGACGTGGTGCGCACCGCGGTCAAGCGCATGGAGGAGCACAAAAGCCTGCGGTGGGTGCAGGGCCACATCCTCGCGAGCATCAGCCCTGCGCTGGCCCTGCCGTGGATCCTCGACATCGACACCACCGTGAAGTGCCTTTACGGCCACCAAGAAGGCGCGCAGGCCGGCCACAACCCCACGCAAGCCGGGACGGGCCCTGCCATGTGTATCACAGTTACTTTGTGGCCAACCTGCGCATCAGCCTCGGGGTGGATGTGCTGCCGGGCAAGGAGCACGCCTCTGCGCACAGCATGGACGGCCTATGGCGAGGGGTGGGAGGCCGCCGAGGCGCAGGATCCAGCTGGGCGGCTGGAGCAAGGCCAGGCGCATCGTGGTGGTGCGGGAAAACCCCGCCGTGGCCCCCGTGGGGGAGCAGAAGCGCCGCCGCCGCGACCCCTACGAGCTGCGCGACAGGCAGGGCCAGGTCATCGACGCGCACAGCCCCGCCCCCTGGAGCGAGCGCATCGCGGTCCTTGTCACCTCGCTGGATCCCAGAGCCTTCCCCACCCTCTGCATGCCCAGGCAGTATCGCGACCGCGGCGACGCGGAGAACAACTACGACGAGCTCAGAAAACAGTGGGGCTGGTGCGGCTACACGACCAAAAAGCTCGCTCCCAGCCGCATCATGGCCAGCCTCATCGCGTTGTTTTACAACTGGTGGAACCTCTACGTGCGCTTCTACGACGAGGGGCACCACCGCGAGGCCATCACCAGCCGCCGGGCCCTGATGCAGGGTGTGGCGCGGCAGGTGCAGGGGGTGGGGAGCGCACCATCAAAGTGAGCCTCCTGCACCAGAGGAGGGATGTCATCGAGGAGCTTGTCAGCCACACCAGCAGGCAGCTGCATCAGATGAAACTCATCACGCAGCGATGGACAGCGCAGGAGAAATGGACCCTGCTTTTGACCCGGCTGCTGCGCCGGTGGCTGGGCGGAAAGTGGCTGCCAGTGCTGCCTGAGGAGGCCCGCCGCCTGCTCAGCGGCTGAGATCCCGCCTCACCCCAGCCTCAGCCTCCCCCAAAACACCGAAGTCATCGCCTGGACACGGACATCTCATGTCTTTGGATGCCTTCCATTCACGTTTTTAGGATCAGTTCCTTCGTTCACCACGACGGCTGGAAGACCAGCCGCCCCACCCGACATTGGGCGCTCGAATGTTCAGACTGCGTCGAGACTCGGAGGCAGGGAACTTGGTCCTCCAAGCTCCGCCGCACGTCTCCTGACTTCTCCCCGGAAATGGGTTTTGAGAATCACTATGAAAAGCGCAGGAGACAAAGGCTCCCGCGCCTTTCATAAGGGTTCGCCAGCGTGGACGCCTCGCTTTGTTTAGAACCGCCGACGACGGCGGAAGCACAGGCCAAGCAGGCCCAGAAGCAGGAGCACCGCGCGGCCCGGCTCCGGAACGACCACAAGAATGCCATGGGTGGTGAAGGCGCTCACATCCCAGCCGAGGTTGAAGCTGCTGAGGTCAGGCAGCAGGAGATCGCCGCTGAGGCCGCCGCTGCGGAAGTTTGTGCCAGGATTGAAGGTGGTCGAAGGACTGATGCTGGTCCAGTCGATCAGGTTGAACACATCCCCAATCGCCGGAGTGCCCGCAAGGTAGCCATTGTTGGTGATGGTGACGGTGGCACCGGCGGTGAGGCTGAAGTTCCCGGTGATGTTGATCAGGTCGTGATTGCCGACGGGGCTGGTGCCCAGGCCTGCGTTGTAGCTCTCGATGTTGGAACCAATGGCATCCTCAATGCCCGTGTAGCTGCCTGCCGCCAGTCTTCCGAGGATGACCGACATGTCACCCCCGCCCAATGTCTGCGCCGAAGTGATGCTGAGCGATGTACTGGAACCGCTCGACAGCGTGACCGCAGTGAAGGTCAGCGTCTTGTTGCTGTCGCCCGGAACGCCATCTCCTGGAGCCAGCGTACCGCCGTTGCCAATGATCGTGCTGCCCATGCTGCCGGACCCGGAGAGCGTGCCAGCGCCGCTGACTGTCACCGCGCTGTCGTTGTGCAGGCTGCCCACGCCGTTGGAGCCGACCTGAAGCACGCCCTCACTCACCGTCGTGGTGCCGGTGTAGGTGCTGGCGCCAGTCAGCACCCAGGTGCCGATGCCGGTCTTTGCCAGGGAGGTGAGGCCCGCGCCCGCGTTGGCGACAGGGGCGGCAAGCGTGTTCGCATCCGTGTTGGTTCCTGTCAGGGTGAGGGTGCGGCTGGTGGCCGCTGTCGGCACCGCCGGTGCCGTGGTGCTGGTGAATACCATCGGGCTGCCAGCCGCGCCGGAGGCGTTCAAGGTGGCGCCGCCCGTGCCGATGGTGAACTGGCGGTTGGTGGTGCCGTCCGTGGCTCCCGTCCCCACATAGCTGAGCGTGCCGCCGTTGATGACGAGGTTGCCAGCGTCACTGTTGGAGTCGCCAATGCTGCTGGCGGCGCCGCCGTCGGCCAGCTTTGCCACCTGCAACGTGCCTGCGTTGATGCTGGTCGTGCCGCTGTAGGTGTTGCCAGTGTTGCTGAAGTAGAGGGTGCCGGCGTCTGCTTTGACCACGCTGTCGGTCGAGCTTCCCGTGCCATCGGTGATCAGGGCGCTGACCTCGAGCTCAGCCGTTCCCGCCGGGACGTTGGTGCTGTCGCCAATGGTGAAGGTGCGGGTGGCCGCGCCGGGCAGCCCGGTGCCAGCGGCAGTGCCACCGAGGGAAACATTGCCCGAAAGCGTGGAGGCCAGCGGGTTGTTTGTGCCCAGGTAGGTCACACCGCCGAGGAGGGTCAGGATGCCAGAGCCGGTGGAGATGTTGTTCGTGCTGGTCGCTGTGGCCCCTGCTCCGCCAAAAGTGACGGAGGCGAAGCTGTTGTTGAAGCCGTTGAGGGCAAGCAGCGCGGTCGCTCCGGCCGAGGTGGAATTAACGACCAATGCCGTTGTGGCCGGCAGGGAATTGCTGACTGCCAGGGTGATGGCGCCGCCATTGATGGTGGTGGAGCCGTTGTAGCTGTTTGGACCGCCCAGCGTGAGGTTGCCAGTGCCGACCTTCACAAGATTGAGCGTCGATCCCACATTGTTGGAGATGGACCCACCAAAGCCGGTGTCGGTGTTGGCGCTGCCGATGTTCAGAACGGTCGTGTTGGTCGTGGCCGAGGTGGTCACCAGCCCGCCAGTGGTGGCAGTGTCACCAGCCAGGGAGGCGAGGCTGATGGTATTGACCGTGCCGACGGTGGCACCACCGCCGTTGAGGTCCAGCGTACCGCCCGAAAGGACGGAGATCGGAGAGCTGGCGGAGATCGCGCCAAAGTTGCCATACTTCAGCAGGCCACCGCTGACGATCGTCTGACCGGTGTAGGTGTTGAAGCTGTTGGCCGGGGCGGCACCGCTGAAGGTAAGGTTCTGCAGCGAGGCCAGCGTCGCAGTGGTCGCAGTGCTGAGGGTCACATCGCCCGTGGTGAGGTTGATGCCTGTGACCGTGGTGCTGGCGGCGATGCCCGTGCCGGTGACGGTGGAGCCCACCACAAGCGTGGCGGCTGTGGCAGCGCCCACATTAATCGTCGTGCCGCCGACCGGGACCGTGGCGACCAGACTGACAGCATTGCCGAAGGCGAAGGTGCCCGCGTTCGTGGTGGCAATGGCAGCCTGGGAAAGAGTGACCGTCGAGCCGGTGACGCTGACCACGGTGGTTCCGGGGGCGATGCCCGTGCCATGGACAGCCTGACCGGCAACCACGCCGGAGGCGACCGCCGCGCTCAATGTCAGCGCCGTGCTGCCAGCCTGTGTGGCGTTGGCGGCCGCACCGGTGGCGCTGAGGGCACCCGGAGTCTGGGGCGTGAGGGTTAGTGCGCCGTCGCCAGCCTTGGTGAAGCCTGTGCCGTTGCCAATGACCCCATTGATGACAATGGACGCCTGCAGATTGCTCACGGTCACGGTCCGCGCGCCACCGGCCAGGTCCATCGTGCCATTCAGCACCAGGTTTGAACCTGTGCCAGAGCTGACACCACCGATGGTGAAGCTGCCATTGGCCACAACATTGTTGGCGATGGTGCGGGTGGCCCCGTCCGTCAGGATCGTGGAGCCTTCCGCCAGCGTCAGCGCACCCGTGCCGACCGGACCGGCGGTGACCTGCAGACCGACCGTGGTGGGAGTGCTGGCCGCGCCGATGATCAGGGAGCCGTTGCTGACGGTGACGCCGCCGTTGAAGCTGCTGGTTCCGCTGGTCAGCACCAGGGAGCCGGCGCCCGCCTTGATGATGCCTGCGAGGGAGGCAGTACCCATGCTGTTTTGGATGGCTCCGGTGATGGACAGGTTGACCGGGGAGATGCCCGAGGTGGTGATGGTTTTGTTGGCACCATTGAGCTCCAGGATCGAGCTGATCGTCGGCGTGGTTCCATAGTTGTCATTGACCGAGGTGATGCCACCGGTCAGCAGGAGCGTGCCGCCGGTGACAGTCGGCGTGGCAGTGCCGCCCATGTTGTTGAAGGTGACCGAGCTCAAGGTGTTCAGACCAACGAGGGTCAGCACACCCCCGCCGTTGATCGTCACATTGCTGGTCGGGGCAATGGTGCCGTTCTGCGTGTTCTGCGTGGCGTTGGCGTTGTTAAGGATCAAGTTCCCCGGGACCATGACCGCGCCGTTGGTGTTGCCCGCGCTGGTGCTGCCGATCTGGAGGGTGCCCTGGTTCACCACAGTGTCACCGGTGTAGGCGTTGGCATAGGTCGTCAGCACGCTCGGCGCGGTGACGGTGAGGTTGGTGTTGGTCTGGGCCGTGACACCGGCACCGCTGGCGGCGCCTGTGCTGACCGGGCCGATGGAGAACGTGGTGGCGCTCAGAATCCCCGTGATCTCAAAGTTGGCGGGGATGCCCGTGCCGGTGACTCGCATGCCGGGATACAGGCCGACAGTGCTGCCGACCGTGACGGTGGAGCTGCCAGCCGTCGTTGTTCCCTGAAGAGCCACCGCGTTGGAGGTGTTGGTCAACTGCGCGCCGAAGCTAAGCGTGGAGGTGGCGCTGGCGCCGACCGCCGTGATGTTCTGCGACAGCGTCACCGTGGTGCCGCTGACGCTGGCCACCGTGGTACCAATCGGGATGCCGAAGCCGGTCACGCTCTGGCCGGGGAAGACCCCCGCCGCGCTCGCTGCTGGGACGGTGACGGTGTTCGTGCCTGCGGTCAGGGCGACGCCCTGCTGGACAATGCCGACCGGCGCAGGAGTGAACGCAAGGTTCGCCGTGACGGCCGCCGTCGTGGCCAGCGAGAGGTTCACCGTGTTGCCACTGATGCTAGTGATGACTGTGCCCGGGGCGATGCCCGCCCCGCTGACATACATCCCTGCTGCCAGGCCAGTCGTGGACAAGACCGTCAGGCTGGATGCCGCGCTGGCAGCCGAGGAGGGGGTGGAGACAACGGCGCCACCGACAGCGGCAGGACCAAAGGTGATGGTGGCCGTGCCGGAGCCGGTTCCTCCAAGATTGCCGGAGAGGGTCAGGGTGTTGCCAGAGACACCGGAGACCGTCAGGGTCGTCGCCGTGACACTGCCGCCGGTGCCGCTGGCGATCGTAACCGTGGAGCCCGGCATGATGCTGGTACCGTTTGGCACCGTGATCGTGTTGCTGCCAGAGGTGATGCCCAGGCCGCTGAGCACCTGCGCCACCGGGAAGGCGTAGGCGCCATCCGCGTCCGTCGTGGTGCCTGTGCCCACATTCGTGGTCACGGTGTAGGTGGTGCCGGCCGTGATGCCTGTGATGTAGTTGTTGGCGCCGATGCCTGCGGCATTCGGGGCCAGCATGCCCACCACAAGACCTGCCGTGCTGTTGGCACCCAGCGTGGTGATGACATTGGAGGCGCTGGTGGTGCTGTCGATCGTGTTGATGGGAGACACCCCGGTCACCACAGTCGCCGCGCCGGACTTGATGAAGTTCACCGTGCCCAGCGCATTGTCCAGAATCTGGCCCTGGAAGGAAGTCGTGCCGTTGTTGGCGAAGACATACAGGTTCGAGTTCGCCGTGGAGCCAGCGGTGAGGCCGACGCGGAAGTTGACGCCCTGGCCGCCATTGTTGGTCAGGACGCCGCCCGAGCCGACCTGGAGAATCTGGTCCCTGCCGGTGTGGTTCACGGTGATGGCCGCCGCCGTGGAGGCAGCGGTGACGCGGATGGAGTTGGAGGTGCGGAACAGCACTGCGGCCACCGAGGCATTGAGGCTGACATTGTCGGTGAAGACGCTGGTCAGCAGCGTGTTGGCCGAATAAGCGCCAAATGGTGTGGAGGTCGCACCCAGGCTGTTGTTCAGCGTCAGGCCGAGGGCACCAACCCCGAACGCTCCCGTGACAGGGTCCGCCACGGCGCGGTAGCCCGCCCAGTCGGCCCCGTTGACAACGGCCCAGCCGCCGATGATGCCGTTGTTGGCGGCGACCTGCGCCGCAGGAGTCAGGCCGTTGATGGTGCCGGAGATGCCGATCTGAACGTTGGCCGAGTCGGTGTTGCCGATGGAACCGGCGACGCCGTTGACGGCCGCGCCCAGCGTGCCACCAGCATTGGTGAAGTTCAGCGTGTTCTGACCGCCTCCGTTGGAAACACTTTCGAGGGTGACCGCATTGGTGGAGCCGGTCACGGTGTTTCCAATAAAGTTGCGAACGTCAATGACGCTGCCCCCCGCGCCCAGGGTGATGGCGCCAACGCTGGCGTTGTCGGACGCGGCCGCGCCAAGGAACTGAAGCGTGCCTCCGGCAAGGGTGAGGGCAGAGCTGCCAACGCGGGAGGCGACCGTTGCCAGGCCGGTGTTGTCCAGGGTGAGCTGGCCAAAGAGCACCGAGATCGCGCCGCCGGTGATCACGCCGCTGTCACGAAGGATCAGCTGATTGGCGCGGATCGTCGTGGTGCCGGCGCCAAGGTTGCTGGCGCTGACGAGCGTCCAGGCGTTGTTGCCGGTCTTGTCGAGGTTGATGTTTCCACCCGTGATGACACCGGAGAAGGTGGCGGCGGCGTTCGGCACGGTGATGAGCGTCGCCGTCGTGGCGCTGCTGTTGGTGATGGTGCCGGCTCCATTGGCATAGATGTTGAGCGTGCCTTGCGTCACCTGCCGCACGGCCTGGGTGTTGCCATTGAGGTCAAAGGTGCCGCTGTTCACATTCAGGTCAGCCACGGTCGCCACCGTGGCCGTCGGGATGACCAGGAGGGCGTTGGGGCCAACTCCAGTGCCAAGGATCAGGGTTCCGTTGTTCACCGTGGTGTTGCCGGTGTTGAGGCTTCTCTTCGCGAGAGTGGCCGTGCCGTCCTCAGACTTCACAATGCCGCCCGTGCCAAGGATCATGCTGCCCACGTTCAGCGTGGTCGCGGAGCCAAGGACATGCAGATGGACCGGATTGGCCGCAGCAGTGATGGTGCCGCCGCTGAAGCCGGTGTTACCCACGTTGGCAATGATGCCGCCACTGGTGATGGTCAGGGTGTTGAGCGCGCCGTTGTGGCCAAACATCTGGCCGTTCGGGCTGCTGGTGGCGGTCAGGTTGCCACCGCCAAAGTATCCAATGCCGCCGCCGTTTTCGAGTGTCAGACTTTGGATGGTCGCCGCATTCTGGATGTTGGTGCTGCCGGTGGCCTTGGCATTCACACCCGTGGGCACGATGTAGTTGAAGCGGCCGATGCCCGCCGTCACTGCCACAGAGGCATGGGTGAAGGTCACCGTGTCAGTGCCGACGGCGGTGATCGTCGCCCCTGCGGGGATGGCGTTCACCGCAGCCACCAGCGTCTCCCCAACGACCAACCCGGAGGCGAGGGCGCCTGGGAACCAGACAGAGGCTGTGGTGGTGGTCCCGGCAGTGGTGGAGCCGAAGTACAAAGCGCCCAGACCTTCCCCGCCCGGCAGGATCTGATACTCCGCCGTCGTCAACAGGCGGAAGCCGTTCGCATCATGGGTGACAAAGCCGCCAATGGTGTTGCTGCTGTCGATGCCGATGATGTCAGGCCGGATGCCGTTGGTCTTGGCGTTGAGCACGGCGGGGTTGGTTCCCACCAGTGTCGGAGTGGTGGCGATCACGTTGACGCGGTTTGCCCCGGAGGCCGCGCCGCCCAGGGTGCCGGTGGCACCGGCGTTCAGCACCAGGGAGCCGTGGTTCGTGCTGCTCTGCGCGGTCAGGGTGCCAAGACTGATGCGGGTTTGGAAGCTGGCGTTCTGGGTGAGGTTCCACTGGCTCTGCCCGGCCACATTGGTCACAGTGTTGAGCGTTTCCACAATGTTCCCCGTCGTGCTGCCCTGATAGTTGAGCACACCCCCACGGTTGTTGAACACCCGGTCTGCAGAGGCTGCCTGGATGGAGGTGGCACCGCCAAGGCGGTCGCTGATGGCGGCCGAACCGTTCAGGGTGAGCACACCGCCCTCGCCAAGGTTCGTGGTGACGAAGCCCAGCCTGCCTGTGGACTGGTCAAGCAGCACCGCGTCGCCAAGAATGGTGAGCGCGCCAATGATGTTGGCGGAGCTGTCCCCCGTCAGCGTCCAGTCACCGGAGCCGATCTTCGTCACATTCAGCAGGCCGGAGGTGTAGTCGCTCAGGAACTGGCCGGCAAAGGTGGCGGCGTTGCTGTCTCCAGTGACCAGGGTGCCACCGGCGCTGACGTGGAAGTTTTTGATGATGGACCCGCTCACACCGTTGATGGACCCGATGGCCACATTGGTGTTGCCGCGCATGTCCAGCACCGTGCCGCTGGCCAGATTGACGGTCGTGTTCCGGTAGTTGGTGGCGCCGGATGAGGTGCTCGGACCCAGCACCAGAGTTCCGCTGTTCACATTCACAACAAGCGTCGCAAGGCTGTGGCCGCCAAGCTGGAGAACACCAGTTCCCGCCTTGTTGAGGGTGCCGTTGCTGATGATGGTGCCGTTGATGGCAAGGCCGATCTGCTGGTTGGCCTGGCCAGCAGTTCCCTGCACAGTGGTGAGGCCGCCTGCCACATCCGCCACCGTGATGGTCGCGGTGGAAGGAAGGCTCAGCCTGCCGTTGATGGTCGGGATCACGCGGGCGTCGTCCAGATTGTTGGCATGGATCGTGTCAGCGGAGTCTGTGAGGGTCAGGATGCCGCTGCCGGTCAGCACGGAGGCGCCGCCGGTGACACCGCCCTGGGCCTGTAGCACCAGCCTGGCCACGGTTTCGTTGAAGCCGTTCAGGTCATACTGAGCGCCGCCGCGGACGGTGACGGTGGCGGCGTCGGCGATTTGCTCGCTGCCCAGGTTGCGTGTGAGGGCCGAGGCGACAGCCCCCGTGTCACCACCTGCGGCGGTGCCGCTGCTGAGGATGAGGTCGCCAGTGATGGCATTGCCGGTGCCTGTCTGGTTGTTCAGGTTCAGGATGACACCGTTCGCGTAGGCCGTGCCAGTGTAGGTGTTGGCGTTGGTGAGGGTGATTTCGGGCGCGTTGGCAGACTGGCTCAGGCCGCCCATCACAAGATCAAAGGTGCCCGTGCCTGCCGCACCGATGTCTGAATGAATGGTCAGGGTGTTGTCGCCAACGTGGAGGAACATGGCCGGACCGCTGGTGGAGAGCCTGCCCCTGATGGAGGCCGAGCCGATGGTGCGCGCGTTGTTGTCAATGCCTGCCAGGATGCCGCCGCTGGCGATGGACAAGGTGTCCGTGGCGTTCGGGAAGGAGACTGTGATCGCGGCCCCGTTCAGCGTCAGGGAGTTGATGGTCTGCAAGCCCGCCGTGGGATTGATGGTTCCGTTGCCACCCAGGCGCAGGTTTCCTGTGGCTGTGGTGCTGGCAAAGGAGGCCGTCTGCATGGAAGGCATCAGCGGACGGATGCCTGTGACAGGATCATAGGTGGCAAACTCCGCATTGGAGCCTGCAGTATGGGTGTCCGTGCCCACCCAGGTGGCCCAGCCGCCAAGAATGCCGTTGACCGGGGTATTCAGCGCGGACGCGGTGGAGAAGACGAAGGCGTTGTCCCCAATGTTGACGGTGGCCGACTGGAAGTTGAGCGTGGAATTGACCGTGCGGGTGAAGCTGCCATTGAGGTTCAGCGTCGCCGTGCCGAGGCCGCTGTTGCCGACATTCACGCGGATCACACTGGCTCCACCGGCCAGACCAAGCGCGCCCAGATTGACAACGCCGTTGGTGTTGCTGCGGCTGATGTATTCAAAGGCGCCGCCGTCCAGGTTGAACGCCACTGAACTGGCAATGCGCGGGGTGGCACTGTTCGAATCCATGCCCTGGATGCCGGAGTCATCCCAGCGCAGGAGGGAATTGCGGAGGCTGATCGTGTCGCCAGCGCTCATGCCGGAGAAGCGCCCCTGGTCCACCAGGACGGTGATGCCGCCCATGAGCGTGGCATTCCCGCTGAACTGGTTGTTGTCCACCAGGTTGAGCTGGGCGGCCGAGCCCGCCCTCATGAAGTTGATGTTGCCATTGATCTGGCCTGCAAAGGTCTGCGCCGCGCTCATCACGGTGTAGAAACTGGCCGCGCCGCCGCCTGCGGTGTTGGTGACAATGCCGCCGGTGCCTGGGAGTGTTCCAACGCTCAGCAGGTTGCCAACAACCTGCGAGTGGCCGTTCAGGTCGAGCGTGGCCCCCGCGTTGACCGCCAGGAGATCCGCGTTGGCGGTTGTTCCCGTCGCATTGACCAGCGGAGCGGTGCTGAAACGATACAGGATGGCATTGTCAGGAGCTCCAGAGGCGAGCTGCACGATGCCCAGGTTCAGGCGGGTTGCGCCAGTGTAGTTGTTGCCCTGGCTGGAGCCAAGAATCAGCGTGCCCTCGCCGGACTTGGTGAAGCCTGCCGTCGTGGGCACCACGGCGCCGCCGACAGAGGCATTGATGGTCAGCGTGACGGAGCCGACAGTGTGAGCAATCACCTCGCGCACCGTGGTTCCGTTGGCGCCGTTGATCGCCGCCTTGCCAATGCCGCTGCCTGCGGAGGTGATGGTGGCGGTCACGTTGGAAAGGATGCCGCCGCTGTCCAAGGTCACGTTGCGGAAGTCGTTGATGGCAAGACCGCCCGCGTTGTTGATGGTCAGCGAGTTGATGATCGTGCTGCTGAGCGTGGTGGCAGCCGCTCCGGCGGTGACGCCCGTGGCGTTTACCCGGTTGTTGTTGTTGGCCACCAGCGCGCCATTGGCAGCCGGGGTGCTCATTTCATTGGTGGTGTTGAGCGCCCGGACACCAATCGTGCCGCCGGCCGCATCCACCACACCGAAGCTGACCCCGCCTCCGGAGACCGATGTGTCCACCAGGAACATCGGCATGATCGCGCGGTTGAATGCCGCATTGGCACCCGCCTGTCCAATGATGACCGTGTTCGCAGGCAGCGTTCCCACAATGAGGTTCGTGGTGTTGGCGGTGCCAAGGCTGGTTCCACGAATCAAGCCCGTGGCGCCATTGGCACGGGTGATGGTGCCGGCCCCTGTGTTGAGCAGCTGCACGCTGCCGCCATTGTTGGCCAGGGTTATCAGATTGTAGCCGTTGTTGAAGACGATGTTGCCGGTGGTGAGGCTTTCAGCCACCGCCGCTGTGGCATGACCGTTGATGGACAGCGTGCCGCCGTTGAGGTTGATGCTCTGCGTGGCCGCCACCCGGTCGGCCGTGGCGTTGGCACTGTAGTCCAGCGTCAGCGTGTTGGAGGGGACAAAGCCGGAGACAGGGCCTGCATTGATGGTCACTGCACCGCCCGAGCCTACCTGACCGGCACCGGAAACCGTCACGCTGCCGAGCGCGATCGTCAGGCCGTTGTGGGTGTTCGCACCGGTCAGGGTGAGGTTGTTGCTGCCGACCTTGGTCAGGAGGAAGGCGCCGCTGATGACCCCGCCGATGGCGATGTCGCCGGAGGTGGTGCCGCTCAAGGCGTTCACACGATTGCCACCTATGCTGGCGGCGGCGCTCAAGGCCACCGTGCCGGACCAGGAGGCCGCTCCGCTGGCGGAGTTGATCAGCGAGCCAAGGGAGGAAACGCCGCCCACACCCGTGATGGTGCCGGAACCACCATAACCTGCACCCGCAAGGGTGAGCCCTTCGCCTGCAATGGTCTGTCCGTTCAAGTCCAGCACAGCGCCGGAAACGATGGTGGTGCCGGATGCGGTGCCGCCCAGCGCCCCAGCATTGCCCAGTTTCAAAGTTCCCAGGGCGACCGAGATCGGGCCGAGCAGCGACGCGCTGTTGTCCGTGTTCAGGTTGAGGGTGTTGGTTCCCGTCTTGGTGAGGGTGACGGCGGCGGCGGAGTAGATGGAGGCCAAGGTCAGGTCACCAAAGCCGCCCACAGCGGCGCTGCTCGCCAGGGTCAGTCTTCCAGCGAGGCTGGCCGCGTTCGGGCTGCTGTTCCACAATGCTCCCTTGAAGTTCGTGGCCAGGATGTTGGCCCCACCGCCATTGATGATGACATTGCCGGCAACAGCGCTCTGGCCGTTGAGGTCCAGGCTGCCGTTGGTCGTCTGCGTCAGTGTCGTGTTGGTGGCGCTGACAGTGGCCGCCGCAGAAAGCGTGAAGGTCGTCGCAGAGTCAATGCTGACGATGTAGGTGCCGGCCGGGATGCCCGTGCCGCTCACAGCCATCCCCTTCTGCAGACTGCCGGTGCTGGACACCGTGACGGTCGTGGAGCCGGAGGTCGTCGTCGAGTTGGCGAGAGCCACGCCGGCACCGTTGTTGCTCACCAGGGTGCCCAGAGTGAACCGCGTGTCCGTGGTGGGCGCGCCAGCGGGCGCTGTGTTCACGATGATCGTGGTGCTGTTGGTGATGCTGGTAACGTAGGTGCCGGCCGCCCAGTTGGTGCCGGACACCGCAGCGCCCACCTGCAGGCCCAGCGTTTCCACTGTGTTGCCGCCCGTCAGCGTGATGGTGGTGGCGGAGTTCGTCGGGGCCGAGCTTACCTGTCTGCCAGCACTGGCAGGCAGCGCGGACGCATTGTTCAGCTGGACGAAGCCGCCCTGGATCACCAAATCTCCGGTGAAGCTGGCGGTGTTGTTGCCACCCAGGATGAGGGTGCCCGCGCCAGTCTTGATGAGGGCGTTGTTGAGCTGGCCCGCATTGTAGCCTGTGCTGAGGCCGACGCCGCTCTGGCTGACCGCGCCGATCAGGTTCAGCACACCGGCGGAGGATGTCGCAGTCGCGCCGGTGTTGAGGACAACGCCTGTGCCGATTGTGGTGCCGCCAGCCGCGCCGAACCAGCCCGTGCCAAAGCTTCCCAGGGCACCGTTGACGATGGTGAGGGCCGAGTTGTTGCCCAGGGTCAGGGTCTTGCTGGCGTCAATGACCGCGCCATACTGGGTGCCGAACGTGTCGATGGC
The DNA here is from genome assembly GCA_964588755.1 of uncultured Prosthecobacter sp. Classification (GTDB taxonomy): domain Bacteria; phylum Verrucomicrobiota; class Verrucomicrobiia; order Verrucomicrobiales; family Verrucomicrobiaceae; genus Prosthecobacter. The sequence goes on from CAZPSQ010000040.1 coordinate 13,904, forward strand.
GGCCGTGGTGCCTGTGGCGACAGAGTAGTCATTGTCGATGATGGCGGCGAAGTTGTAGCCATTGGCCGCGCTGGGCGCGCTGGTGCTGCCGTAGAGCCGCTCGGCAGGGATCGCCTGGAAGCCGTTCGGCGTCAGGCTTCCGGAGGTGTCCGGCCCGGAATAGAGCAGGCGATAGCCACCACCGCTGCCCTGGTTGTAGGCCTTGTACACGATGGTGTGGAAGCCCTTGTCGAGCGTGACAGTGACGGCGGCCGACTCGGCGTTGGCAGAGTTGTTGGAAAGGATGGCGTTGCCGTCGATGTAGAGAACCGCCTGGTCATCCGCCGCGCTGCGGAAGGTGTATTCTCCACCCACAACAATCTCCAGGAAGCCGTTGAAGGCAGCCAGGCTGTTGACCATCTGGCCCGTTGTGGCGGCAGGACGATTGGCAAAGCTGAAGTCATTGAGGCGGCTTGTCGTGGTGCCGGAGGCCGAGAAGCCGATGCCAGCCACATTCGTGTTGATCACACCCTGCGTGGCGGCAAGGCTGCTGAACGCCGAGGCCAGCCCCCCGCTGGTGAAGCCCGCAGGGGCCGTCAGCGGCGTGGTCACCGCGTCTTGAATGACGAGGGGATAGGATCCGTTCAGCGTGATGGCCCCGCCAGGAATGGCCGTCGTCTGGCCGATCTGGATCAGGTCGGGGAACACCAGGTTGCCCAGGCCGATGTTGACAGGCTTGTCGCCCGTGTAGGTGAACACCTGGACGGTGGCGCCTGCGGGGACGTTGATCTGTGGCGGGCTGGCACCGCCTGTGTTCGTCGTGGTCAGCGACTCAAGACGCAGCACATAGCCGTTGTTCGCGGACACGTTCAAGACCTGGTTGGAGGCCAGGGTCAGGGACGGCAGGGCGATGATGTTGCTGCTGTTGGCCCCGTTGTTGCCCACGACGATGGCCGCCGGATTCTGCGCGGAGAAGTCGATGTTGAAGCTGTTGTAGTTGATGACGCCGCCGCTGCTGGCACCGTTGTTGAGCAGCGCAACGAGGCCGTTGTTCACCGTGATGGTGGAGCCCGTGGTCAGCGGCGCAGTGCTGGCGCCGTTCAGACCCGCCAGGGCCAGCACACCGCCGTTCAGGACGATGCCACCATCGAAGTTGTTGTTATTGGACAGGTTCAGCGTGCCAAGGCCGGTCTTGATGATGCTGGAACCAGCGCCGCTGATGACGCCACCCAGCACAGCCCCCGTGCCACCCGCCAGCAGGTTCAGGCCCAGGGCTTCAACATTGATGGTCACAGCGCCCGACGGCAGCGTGGTCGCTCCGTTGAGCGTCAGGCTGGTCCCCGCCCCCTTGAAGGTCAGGTCGTTGCCGGTCAGCGTGTAGTCGTTGTTGACGGCAAAGGCGCCCGTGGTGGTGAAATAGGTGCCGGTGCCAATGGTCAGGGTGCCAATGCCAAGAGGCCCTGCGGTGGGTGCCACCGCCATGCCTGCGATCACCGTTGCCGGGGTACTGCTCGCGCCGATGGCGATGCCGCCATTGGTCAGGTTCACACCCCCATCAAAGGTGCTCGCGCCGCTCAGCTGCAGCAGGCCCGCGCCTGTCTTGTTGATGCTGACGCTGCCCTGGATCGCGGAGGCGATGCTGAGGGCGGGCGTGAGCTGGGTGTAAACGGTGCCGCCAAGGTTCACCGCGCCCACATCAATCGTTTTCGCCCCGGTGCCCAGGTTCAGGAAACCACCCGTGATGATGGAGGTGAAAGCCGCGTTGTTCGAGGAGGCCGTGACCGGCGCGCTGTTGGTGAGAGTCAGCACACTGCCTGTGGGAATCGAAACCGTTGGAGCGCCGGTGTCCCCACCGATGTTGTTGAAGGTGATGCTGTCGAGGGTGTTGTTCAGCCCCGCGCCGCCCGCAAGGTTCAGGATGCCTCGGCCATTGATGGTGACTTTGCTGGTGGAGGCAATCTGCCCCACATTGCTGTTCATCGTCACCGTTGCGCCGGTGCCCTGGACACCACCATTGATGATGAGGTCCCCTGGAATGACCACATTGCCGGCAATGCCGCCCGTGCCGGGGCTGACGAGATTCAGCGTTCCCTGGTTCACAATCGTCGCGCCAGTGTAGGTGTTCGCGGCGGAGATGTTCAGCACGCCCGCGCCCGACTTCACCAACTGCACCGTGTTGCCCAGGCCGTTGTCCGCGATGACGGAGTGGATGATCAGATTGTTCAGGCCCGCCACCAAGGTCTGGTTGACGGCTGTCGCGGTGGCGTTCTGGCTCAGCGTCATGCCGGTGGCGCTGTCCACCGACACCACAAAGGTGCCAGTCGGAAAATTCGCGTTGGTGATCGTCATGCCAGGGCTGATGCCCACAGTGGAGGCGACTGTGACCACGGCCGAGCCGAGCGTGGTGGAGCCTCCGTCCAGGCTGCCTGCGGTCAGGGTTTGGTTGGCAGCACCAGATGCCGTGGCGTTGTTGCTGAGGGTCACTTGGTTGGCGGAGTCGATCGACACCACCTTGGTGCCAGTGGGGAAGTTGGCGTTGGTGATCGTCATGCCGACCACAAGGCCCGCCGTGGAGGCGCCGGTGACAACGGGCGAGCCAGCCGTGGTCGTGGCCGTCGTGCCAAAGGTGGGGTTGCCTGTGGTGGAGGCGTTGTACACGACGAGGTCGCGCGTGCCGGAGGTCTCATTGCCGCCAGCTGTCAGCACACCGCGCACTGCAGGCGTTCCAATGGCTGAGGCGAAGTTGTTGTTGCTGCGCAGCAGGCCGCCTTCCTCCAGGTTCAGCCTGTTCAGGCCGTCCTGAAACTCGATGTGGTTGAATCCATTCCCGGCAAGCCTCAGCATGCTGGTGGTTGTTGTGGTCGTGCTCGGTGCTGGCACCAGCGTGGTGGTCAGCGGCGCCGTTCCTGCCAGAAGATTGGTGACGTTGCCGGACGCGAAGGTGGCCGCATAGCCGACATAACCCGGTGTGCTCAGGGCGCCCACCCCCTGCGCCACGTTGTAACCGGCATAGTCCGTGCTGTTGGCGATGGCCCAGGCACCGAGGGCGTTGTTGCTGGAGACGTTGGCAAGTCCGGAGGTCGCCAGGATGCGCGGGTTGGTCCCCTCGCTGCCCAGCGTCCCGTTCAATGAGGTGAAATTAACCGTGGCACCCGAGCCCGCCGTGCGTACAAAGCCCGCGAAGCTGAGGTCGGCCGTGGCATAGTTGCCGACAGCCTGCACCCCCGCGCTGATCACGTTCGCGCCCTGGGCGACCGTCACCACACCGAGGTTCTCATAACTGGAGGCATTGGCGCGGCCGTTGAACGTGAGCGTGCCGCCGCTCATGGAGATCGGGGCCGTGTCGGAGATGCGGTTGTTGTTGTCGATCCACAGGCCTGCGTTGTTGTCGATCGAAAGGGTGCCGTAGTTGATGGTGATGCTGCTGGTGTTTGGCAGCGTCGCGTTGTCACGCAGGGTGGTCGCGCCGCCGAGCAGCAGCGTCGCGCCGGTGTAGGTGTTGGGGGATTCAAGGGTCAGCGTGCTGGCACTGACGCGGCCGAAGCTGAGGCTGCCGGTGATGGAGCCTGCCCAGGTCGTGCTGGCTCCCATGTTGACCACAAAGGTGGCGGCGCCTGTGCTGGTCGTGACGGTGCCGCCCGCCCCGGGGATCACACCTCCGTTGCTGGAGAAAGTGCCGGCATATTGCACACCGCCGTTCAGGTCGAGCGTGGCGTTCTTGTTGATGGTCAGCACCTGGGCCGGGAACAGGGTGTTGGTGGCACCGCTGATGAGCCGCGTGACACCGCCATTCAGGGTGGTGGTGCCGGTGTACCACTGGGTGGAGCTGATGTTGAGGTCCCCGCCAAGGCCCTTGGTGATGCCCCCGGTCTGAAAGCTGGTGATCGTGCTGTTCAGGTTAAGCGTTGACCCCGCATCAATCTGGAAGATGCCTTCCGTCGCCGCAGTGCCGAACTGCAGGCGGGGCACACTCAGGGTGTTCGTTCCACTGCCCGTGTTAAGCAGGCCTCCGCTGGCCAGCACCAGCATCTGGAACTGGTTGGTGGCGCTGCCGACGGTGACGCCCCCCGTGCCGCTGAACTTGAGGGCATTGATGTCATTGAGGTTGTTGTTCAGCAGACCGCTGGCCGTGCTGTTGTTCACCAGCAGCGTGCCGCTGTTCACCGGGCCGAAACCGATGTAGCCGGTGCCTGCGGCCGCGGTCGCCGACAGGACGATGACGGTCCCGCTGGTGATGCTGGCAATGGTGGCCCCGGCTGGGATGTTCGGACCATAGACGGCCTGGCCGGGGAACAGCCCCGCCGTGCTGGGAACCGTCACACTGGTGGACGCCGTGGTCGTGACGGAGGCGAAGGAAGAGTCGGCGAGGCCGGTGTTGATGTTGGTCGGCATGGCGTAGGCGCTGAACGCCGTGACCCCGTTGGCGCCGAGTGTGGCGAAGTCCTCCCCACCCACGGTGAGACGTGGAATGATGCCGCCAATGACCGCAACGCCAAAGGTCACGCTGGACGAGGCAGGCACCCCAGCTCCCTGCGGCGCGCCGCTCAGCACGATCTGCGTGCCGTTGGTGATGCTGGCAATTGTGGTGCCCGGGGCGATGTTGGGACCAAAGACCGCCTGGCCTGCCGCCAGACCGGCGGTGCTGGCCAGGGTCATCGTGGTGCCGGTGGTCACACCACTGGTGGTGGCGGTGACGCCAAGCCTGACCTGGTTGGTTGCCACGCCCACGCCACCGGTGAAGTTCAGCGTGCCGCCCGCACCCTGGGCCAGGGTGTTGAAGTTCAGAATGTTGGTGCCGCCGCCAGGAACGGAATTGATGACATTCTGACCGCTGTTCACGGTCAGCGATCCGGCCTGGCCGTATGTCCCTTCGGTCGATCCAGCGGCGTTGCCCAGGAAGTTCAGCGTGCCGCCGCTGAGAATCAGCGGATGATTGCCAAGACGAGGCGTGGTGGGATTGCCGGCTGTGTTGTTGAGCGTGAGTGTTGCGCCGTTGTTAAGGGTGATGCCCGTCGTCCCGCCAAAGGCCACCGTGGAACCGTTTGTGATGGTGGCCGCAGTCGAGATCGTCACATTGTTGCCGGAGATCGAGGAGATGGTCACGCCAGGGGCGATGCCCGGCCCCGTGACAGCCATGCCGACAAACAGGCCCGTGGCACTGGCCACCGGAATGACGGCATTGTTGGTCACCGCCGCCGTGGTGGTGGTCTGCACTGCGGAGCCGAGCTGGCCGGCGGCGCCGCTGAGAATGGTGGTGCCGCCGTTGAGATTGGTGGCGCCGAAGTAGCTGCTGGTGCCGGTGAGGGTGAGTGTGCCGTTGCCACTGTAGGTAAAGACGCTGTTCTGGCTGGCGGCGGCGGCTCCGTTCACAATCGGCGCGCTGATGAGGTAGGCACCGGAACCGGCAAGGGTCAGCGTGCGGGCCGTGGCCGTGGCTTCGGACAGGCGCACCGTGTTGGTGCTGAACGTCAGGACAGCGCCGCCAGTCAGGTTGTTGGTGATCGCACGGCCACCACCGTTGTTTTGCAGGCTCCCCAGCGTGGAATTGCCGGCAAACTCGATGGAGTTCGTGCCGCTGATGACGCCCAAGACGTTGGTCAGCTGTAGGGGGGAAACCAACGCGTTGGCTCCCGTCAGGGCCACGGTGGACTGCAAAGTACCCGCCGGCATCGTCAGGGCTCCCGTGGTGCCAAAAGGATTGAGGCTGCCAGCCTTGCTCACGATCACCGTTCCTTCATTGATAAGAACTCCGTTGGTGAAGAAGGCGCCAGCGGCCACCGATCCACCCAGGGTGACGGTGCCTGAGGTGTTGATGGTCATGCCGGTCGCGGCACCCGTGCTGTTCACCGTTCCGTTAAATACCGTGTTGCCGGTTCCCGCGAGAGTCAGGTTGCGGGCCGTGCTGCCTTCCAAGGCGATGAAATTTCCCCCGAGGGTCAGACTAGCACCCTCGATCGTGTTGACGATGTTCCAGGGGTTGCTGTCATCACCGTAAAAATTTCCGTTGAGGGTGATGGGGTTGGTGCCGGTGAAAATGGCCGAGGCATTGGCCGCAATGACCACAGGCAGGCTGCTGGTGACCCCGGCGGTCGTGGTGGCATAAAAGCCGCCGTTGGAAATGCTGATCCCCCCGGCGACCATCGGAGCGCCGGCAGGAATGGTGCGCGCGGTCCCAATGGTGAAGGTGGTCGAGTTGGTGATGCCTGTGATCATGTCGCCATAAGTGGCCCCCGGGGCCATGAAATACTGGCCGACACGCAGATCCGCCGTGGTGCCAGTGGCGAGGGTGACTGTGGTGGAGTTGGAGACCGCGTTGGTGGTGAGGTTTGTCACCGCCCCGGTGCCAAAGGCCGCGCCGCTGGCAAGGCCAAGGTAACCGGCGTCGATCTTGACGCCTCCGGTGTGGGTGTTGTTCCCGTTGAGAATCCATGTGCCGCCGTCGGACTTCACGATGGCCAGGGAGCCGCCGCTGTCGCTGAGGCTGGAATTGAGCGTGTTGGCATCCGCATTGAAGCCTCGCAGGACAAGCTGTTTGGCGCCCGGAGCGGCGTTGACCAGGTTGTTGATGACCAGGGGGCCGGAGCCGCTGGCGTCAATGTCACTGGTCGCCGTCAGGTTGATCCGACGGTTGGTGACCTCCCCAGGCCCCACATACAGCAGGCGGCCGCCCGCCTGCGTCAGGATGCCGATGCCATCGCCAAAGGAGCTCGCCGGTGTGGACCCGCCGCCAATGGAGGTGACAACGGTTGTGCCGGCTGCCAAGGTGGTGTTGCCAGAATAGGTGTTCAATCCCGTGAGGTAGAGCAGGCCGCCGCCCGCCTTGGTCAGGCCGCTCCCGACGGAGCCGCTGATCACACCGGAGACAATGGCGTAGTCAGTATGAGTCGTGCTGTTGTCGAGCACCTCGATGGTGCGGACAGCGCCGTTGAGGTTGATGGGGTTGGTGAACTCGACCTCCGCCAGCGCGGACGTGGAGCTCAGGACAAGGTTCCCTGTGCCGTTGCCGATGCCGCCCAGCCCCCAGGTCTGCACCGCGTTGGCTCCGCCGAGGTTGACAGTGAGCTTGCCAATGCTGGCCGCAAAACCGCCGTTTTGATTGATCGCGGTGCCTGCGGCGTCGCTCCACTGGAACTGGCCCGCGCCACTGCCAATCACCCGGTCAAAGAGGCCGCTGGACTCCAGCACACCCCCGGCAAGACGAAGGTTCGATCCGGAGGACAGGGAGGCCGCGTTCGCCGTGACGCGCAGAGCGCCCGCGATGATCGTGGTCGGACCGGTGTAGCTGTTGGCCTCGTTGCTCAGGATCCACAGGCCGGCGCCATTCTTGGTCAGGCCCATGGTGGCCCCGCCGTTGTCAGACAACAGGGGCGACATCTCGTTGTCACCCGTGGAGCTGCCTTGAAGCGTCAAGGTTTTCAGGCCCGTCCCCGCCAGCATGATCGAACCGCCGCTATTGTTGAAAATAAGCGTGGCGTTGTTCCCTGCGGCGGCGGCCAGCACATTGTTGCCATAGCTGCCAGAGGAGTCGATCGTCCCGTTGCCAGCCAGCGTGAACAGGCGGTCAATGGCGACAGACGCCGTCTGCGTGGGGGAAAAGACCGAGGCGTTGGCCCCCTGGTACAGCAGCACACCGTTGTTGAAGACAAGATTCGATGCGTCGGAGGTGGAGGCGCCGATGGAGCTGGGGGTGGTGCCGCTGGCAAGGACATTGGCCTGAAGTGTGGAGCCGCCGCTGATGATCGTGGCACCGGTGTATGTGTTCAGCCCGGTCAGCGCCTGGGTGCTGGCAGAGGTGCCATTTCGGATGACCGACACGATGCCCGCGCCATTTTCAATGATGCCGGAGAAAACAGCACTGGCGCCAGTTGTGGCGGTGACGCCCAAGGAGACAGCCTGCGCCCCGGCTGTGCTGCTGGTGATGGTGCCAGCACCGTTCAGAACGCCAATGGCCAGAGTCGGAATCGCCACAACCCCTGTGCCCGTGTATGGCGCGACCACCGCACCCGCTCCATTGATGTCGAGCACGGCACCCTGACGGATCACCGTGATTGTCCCTGCGGCGGGCGCGCCCAGGGCGGCAGTGGCAAGGCCGGACTGCATCTGGATCGTGCCTTGGTTGATGATGGTGTTGCCAGTGTAATTGTTGGCCGTTCCGCCCAGGATCAGATACCCGGGTCCTGATTTCGTGAGGCCGGTCGCCGCCCCTTGGATGTTGGAGTTCACAACCAAACCGTTCGCCGCGTTCTGGGTGGCGGCTCCGCCCACGGTGAAAATGAGCTCATTGGCCGCGACGCTTCCCACAATCGTGCCGCCGGTGATGGTTGCGCCGCCAGCCAGAGGCGAATTGTCCAGCAAAATGCCGCCGATCGCGGTGGCGGTTGTATTGGTGATGGTCAGGGCGAAGTTGCCTTTGTTGATGGTCTGGCCAGCTCCAACAATCCTCAGGGTGCTTGCCGCCACAGCGCCGGTGCCGGGCCCCACGGATGCCGTGTTCACATAGTTGGTGGTGGAACTTCCTGTGATGGTGGGGAAGGGAGTGGTGGCTGCCAGACCTGTGAGGTTGGTGTTGGCGGTCGGCGCAGCGACAAAGTCGATGGCGCCCGTGGTTGGATTGGTGGTGATGTAGGCATAGCCGCCAAGACTGCCGTTAAGCATGTTCGCTGCGGCAGGTGCGGCGGCGAACTGGATGCCGGCGGTGCCACCCCCGCTGCCCGGAGCGAAATGGAGCGTGGCACCAGCGACACGCGTTCCAAGGGAGCCAAAGCTGAGGACGGTGGCGCCCGAAGCACCCGGAGTCACCACGATCCTGCCCAGGCCCGCGGCAGGGGTCAGGATGCCGACACTCTCAGTGATGCCTGTGGCAAAGCCTGCCAGCTGGAACGTTCCGCCTGCCGTCTGCGTGCCTGTGAAGGTGTCGTTCGTGAAGGTGATTCCCGAGCTGTTGCTGATCGTGTCCGCCGTGGCGGAGGACGGATTGACCCTGACCACACCGTTGGCGATGCTGAGAGTGCCCGCGAAGTTTGTGCTGGGTGAAAGCGTCTGCGTGGCAATCGCGGCGCTGTTTGCGATCGCCGCCGTGCCCGTGGTGTTGGCAATCGTGAAGGTCGTCGCACTGCCGATGGACGCAATGTACCAGCCCTGGGACGCAGGCAGTCCTGTGCCTGTGATCGGCTGCCCGGGAACAAGGTTTGCCGTGCTGGCCACCGTCAGGGTGTTGCCCGTGTTGGCGGTCACGGTGACGCTTGCCGCGCCTGACACGACACCCAGCGTGGCTGTGGTGCCGGTGCTGGTCGCGCCCTGGCTGATGCGGAACTGCGTGGAGCTGATCACCTCCGTTACGGTTGTTCCAAAGGGAATCCCCGTCCCGCTGATCGGCTGGCCGGGCAGCATGCCGCTGGTGGACCCCGTTGACAGTGTCAGCAGCGTGCTGGCCGTGGTGCCGATGGCGGTGAAGGTCACAGTCCCGGTGGTGCCGGCCAGATTGGCCGCTGATGGTGTGTTAAACTGCCAGGTGCTGGCGCCGGTTTTCAGAACGTTGGTGGCCACCAGCATGTTGGTCACGGCCGCCTGGATCTCATTGAGCTGGCTGGTCCCACCTCCAAGCACGAGCGTCCGGGTGCCCGCGATGCCGACGCCCACGTTGTTGGCAATGAGCAGTCCGCCTGTGCCGGCCTGGTTGGCGTAAACCGGGTTGTTCGCATTGCCCAGCACAAGCGCCTTGGTGAGCGTCTGCCCATCCCCAGAACCTGAAAGACCGACAAAGTTCAAGGTTCCCCCGTTCATGAACACCCCGGAAGATGTTCCGATGGTGTTGTTGATGCCGCCAAGGTTGTTGATGCTCAAAGTTCCCGCATTGATGTTCATTCTCCCGGTAAAGGTGGATGCCGTCCCGTTGAGCGTCAGATTCCCGGCGTTAGACTTGGTCACCGAATGGATGTTGCCGGTGGCAGTGATGTTGCCGTTCATGTTCACATCACCAGTGAAGGTCAGCTGGTAGTTGCGCGCGGACGTGTCCGTCTCGCCGAAGAAGGTGCCCGCTCCCGCGTTGAAGGTGGTCAGGCCGTTGGTGGTGACTGTCAGGGTGTCGTCATTCGCCCCGGCGCCGCTGCTCAGGAAGCCGGTGAGACTGATGCCGTAGCCGTTGCGGCCGGAGAAGGTGTCGTTGCGGTTGTTGACCTGGGTGAAGAAGCCCAGGGTGACAGTCTGGTTCAGGCCGCTGCCACCAATGGCCCGGTCCACAAAGATGGTCTTGTTTCCGTCCACCTGGCTGACATTTTTGCTGGCAAAGCTTGTGCCTGCGTCCGTGCGGATTTCAAAGGTGCCTCCAGAACCACGCAGTCCGGAGGCGGAGGTGCTGGCACCAAGCTGCGCGCCGTTCGCCACGCGGATGGTGCCACTGTCCGCCCGCACGTCGCCAATCTGATTGTTGTTGTTGTTCGCCAGGATGAGCGTGTGGGCGTAGTTCGCCGAACTGTTGTAGACGCCCGTCGTTCCCAGCGATCCACCGGTGACAAGCCCGTCGATGACCAGCGTGCCAAAGCCGCCCACATGGAAGAGCGAGTTGGCGTTCAGGTTCACCACGCTGGAGGCGCTGATGGTCATCGTGCCAACGACCGACTCAAAACGCGTCTCCGTGTTGCCAGCGCCCACAAAAATGCTGTTGTAGGTATTGTTGCCAACATTGACCAGCGAGTAGGAGACCACGTTGCCTCCACGGCCTGAGACGGTTATGTTGCGGTTGATCGTCAGCCCCGTGTTGTTCAGGCCGCCGTGGATGACCAGCGTGCCGCCAGGCAGCCCCTGGGTGCTGGCAACACCATTGATCGCGATGGGCGAGGTGCCCGTGCCAAGCTGCGCCGGGTCCGTGATGATCACCATGCCGCCGTTGATGTTCGTCTGGCCGGAGTACGAGTTCCCGCTGTTGGTCAGGATGAGCACGCCATTGCCGGCCTTGGTCAGGTTCCCCGTGCCAGAAATCAGGCCATTGAAAACCGTGCGGTTCTCGATGCTGGAAATGTTGGAAAGGATCTTGTTCCCACCGATCGTGAGCTGCGCCCCGTCTGCCAGGATCACGTTGCCGCCGCCTGCCAGCCCCTTCACTGTCTGGTTGAAGCCATTCAGGTTCAGCGTGGAGCCCGTGGCTAGAGTGAGCACGGAGGACGCGCTCAAGGCATTGGCGGAACCCGTGGTCAAGGTGCCGCCATTGATGACGGTGCCACCCGTGTAGGTGTTGCTGGCTCCGAGGAACGTCGTCTCCGCCGTGCCACCCAGCACGCCGACGGATGTCGAAAGGGTGATCTGCGTGGCACTGTCGATGCTGGCGATCCGGGCTCCTGCGGGGATGTTGGCATTGCCGGTGATGACCTGGCCGATGCTGAGACCCGTCGTGTCACCAACGCTAACAACAGCGCTGCCGGCCGTGGTCACGGCGCTGAGCAGGGCATTCGGAGTCAGGACCACATTGCCGCTGCCATTCTTGATCAGGCTGGAGCTTCCCGTGCCAAAAAGACTGTTGATGGTCAGCGTGCCAGCGCCGTTCTGGTGCAGGAAAATTTCCGAGTCCGCCGCGCCGATGCGCCCGCCCTGCAACGTGGCATTGCCCGTGCCCACCATCTGCAAGGCGCCGCTGGAAAGCGTCAGCACGTTGGTGGTAAGGCCCATGTTGGTGATCTGGCCGCTGTTGCCCGTGGGGTCTATGGTCAGGGAATTGACCGCGCGGCTCGCCGGCGTGGTCCAGTTCAGCGTGCCCGCGTTGCCCAGCGTGGTGTAGTCCGTGCTGGCGGAGGTGGCTGTGTTGGTCAAAACCGTGGCAGTCGTGCTGTCGAAGCGCACAATGTTGCCACCGCTGACACGGCCTAAGCCAGTGCCCGTGCTGTCAATGACTGTGGCATAGCCGAGGATGTTGTTCGTGCCGCTGCCCGTCGCGCCGGAGGGCAGCGCGCCGCCAGATGCAATGTTGAACTCGATCGTGCTGCCTGCGCCCCGGGTGATAGGGCCCGAGGTGAGGACCGCCCCGGAACCGGTGCTGATCCTGGCGGCACTGCCTGCGGTGAGGGTGAGATCACCAATGTTCTGGCTGCCGCTCGCAAGGCTCAACGTGGCCGTGCCAAGAGTGGTGCCGGAGGTTGCGCCCAGCGCGCCACCGGCAATGACCAATGTGCCTTCGCTGATGGTCGTCGCACCGGTGTAGCTGCCGGCCGTTCCCGTCAAAGTCCACGTGCCAGACCCAGCTTTGTTAAGCCCACCGGCATGGCTCAAGCTGCCCGCCAGGGTGCCAGCGCCCACGCCTGTCAGCGTCAGGTCGCCCGTGCCGGCCACAGGATCCGTGCTGGAAAGGTTCAGGCTGCCCGCGTCCACCGCCACCGTGGCGGAAGATCCAAGAACGATGGCACCCGCATACGTGTTTGCGCCCAGTGCATTGACGAGCGCCCCGTTCTGCCCCGCCAAAGCTCCGTTGCCATTAAGGGTCAGCGTCTTGGTTCCAAAATGAAGCCCCGTCGCGCTTGCCAGGGAAAGCGCCGCGCCGTTGCCCACAAAGACGTCTGCGGCACCGGTGCCCAGCGCCTGCGCGTTCTCCAGGCGCAGGACGCCGTTCTGCGCGGTGGTGGTGCCGGTGTAGGTGTTCGCCCCCTGCAGGATGAGCGTTCCGTTGCCAACCTTCAGCAGGCCGCCCGCCCCCCCGTTGCCCACGGGATTCGCCAGCAGGCCAGGGTTGTTGTTGGTGTCAAAAATAGCGAGGCTGTTGAACGTCAGCACCCGGCTGGAAGGATCAATGCTGCCAAAGTTGGTGATGCTCGGGTTCCACTGGATGCCGCCGCCGTTGAAGTTGACGCCACCCATGCCCAGCATCACCGCGTTGGTGATGTTCACCATGCCGCCATTGAGGTTAAGCCCGCCGGTGAAGGAGTTTCCTCCGAAGCTGATCACCTGGCTGGACGCCACCGTCACAGGGTTGCTCAGCACCATGGTCGTGGAGTTGGTGATGCTCACAATGACCGTACCGTCTGGAATGCCAACCCCGGCAACTGCCATGCCCGCGCCAAGACCCGCTGTGGGCGCGGTGAGCGTGGTGGATGCCGTGCTTGTGGCCGTGGTGGTCGCGTTGCGGGTCGAGGCGAGCGTGAAAATCCCGCTGCCCTCCTTGTTGACGACACCCGCTCCGCCGGCAGCAGCGTTGACGTTGATCAGCGTGCCCGAGTAAGTGGTGTTTTCGTTGTTGCCGCCCAGAGTCAATGTCGCCGAACCGAGGATGATCGTGCCACCCGCCGCGCCACCGCCGGAAAGGGAACCAAGAGTGTTGGCGAAGCCCGTGGTGTCGAGGAAGACACCAGCCGTGTTCGCCAGTGTCACTGCGGAGCTGTTGCCAAAGGCGCTGCTGCTGCCTGCCCTCAGGGTGCCCGTGTTGGCGTTCGTTGGTCCGGTGTAGGTGTTCAGGCCGGAAAGAGTCAGCGAGCCACCCGCCACCGGCGTGGCAGTGATGCCGCCGCTGCCGGAGATGACGCCCTGGATGGTGGTGACAGAGGCGTTGGTGGTGTTCAGTGTCCCAATCGCCGTGTTGTTGACCTGGATGTCGCGGCCTGTCCCCAGCGTCTGGGTGGCACCCGTGATGCTCAGCGCCCCGCTGCCATTGAAGACGATGTCGTTGCCGGAATTTCCCAGTCGCGCATCAGTGTCCACACTCAGCGTGCCGGAGTTGATCGTGATACCACCGCCAAAGGTGTTCGTGCTGGTGCCAAGCACCAGCGTGCCGCCGCCGCTCAGGACGAGCCCGCCCGGCGTGGTGTTGTCCTGGATCAGCGCGCTCACGGTCAGCTGGTTCGCGTTGATGTAAAAATAGAGCGGTGCGCCAGCCGACAAGGCCTGGACGTTGCCGCCGGTGAGGATGTGGTTCTGGCCGCTGCTCACGATGCCACCGACCGAGACCGTGTTCCCCGTGGCGGTGGTCGTGAAGGCAGTGGAGCTGTTGATCTTCAGCGTCTTGTAGGATGGGTTCGTGCCGGAAGTCACCGTCACAGCCCCCGTGGTGGCAAAGTCTGTCGCGGCATTGCTGGAGGTGGCGGCCAGCGCCGTCGTCGTGGCGGCGATCACACCATTGGTGCCGTACGCGGCAAAGTCGGCGCCGTTATACATCATCCACGGCGCAATGCTCGCCGTCGTGGCCGACTGGCCGGTGATCTGGATCTGGCTCTGCGCATTGGCCCCAAGGCTGCTGCCCGCAAAGTTCACCACTGACACATTGCCCGTGCCCGTGTGTGTCAGCCCGCCCAGCGTCAGCACCTGGGTGGACGGCGAGGTGTTCGCGTTGGTGTTGGTGATCGTCAGGCGCCCGGAGGTCAGGGCCACCGTGCCCAGCGTTTCGGCATAGTTGATGGAGTTGCTGGCCGTGTTGGTGAACGTCAGCGCGCCTCCGTTGGAGGTGATGGTTGCCGCGTTGTTGACACGGTTCAGGGCGGCCTCGCCCGACGTCGTGTTCGTCAGGGTGATGCCGCCCCCGTTAAGCGTGATCCCGGAGGTGCTTACAAGAGCCTGGCTGTTGCCAGACAGTGCCATCGTCATGCCGTTGTTGATCGTTGTGCTGCCCGTGTGGCCTGTCAGCCCCGTCGCGCTCCCGCCAAGCGTCAGCGTCCCCGCCACCACGCCGCCAAAAGCCCCGCCCGTCAGCACCACATTTCCCGAACCGCCCAGCGATCCATTGATGGTCGCCGCCGCAATGTTGTTGAGCACAATGTTGTTGGTCACGCCGCCAAAGGTCAGCGTGTTCGCGTTGCTGGCGATGCCAATGACGTACCCTGTCGTGTTGAACTGCAAACCGCCCACGGTGATTCCAGACCCCAGAAAGACCGGATTGGCGGCAGGCGCGGCCGTGCCAGTGAAGACCGCGATGTCATTCGCCGCGTTGTTCCAGACCGAGAGGGTGTTGGGGGCCAGCGATGTCCCATCCCACCAGTTGGAGCCGGTGCCATTGATCCAGATGCCACCACCGCCCAGGCCGGCACCCGTCAGCACATTGTTGGCGGCATTCACATCCGAATCCCAGTAGAGCGTCCCCCCCCTTGTTTGAACTGCCCAGAGCGGGAACAAAAGCAGCATGAGCGTTGCGACAGGGCGTCTGGCATGGCGGCGCAGACAGCTGAGCATAGGGCTGGATTGATTCATCGGAGAGGTTGGGGCGCTGGCAGGGGCTGGTGGGAGAGACGAAAGAACACAGCCGGGGGTCTGGTCGGGCGGAAGACCTCAAGGCGGCGAACTCAGGCAGCCTATTTGAGCCAAATTTTCGATTCAGCACTATTGGCTGAAGGCTTGCACTTGAGTAGGCAACCGGGACTAGTTTGAGAGGTGGAATCTTTGCCGCAGATAAGCCATATCCTTACCGCCACGGTCAGCCGCCAGCTTTTCTGCCCCCTGCACTGCTTGCATTTGGTTGCGATCCCCCTCCCCCTCTCGCAAACTCAGCCGCATGCCGCGCATCCCGGAAGAAACCATCCAGCAGGTGATTGCCGCCACGGACATCGTGGCGCTCATCGGCCGTTCCGTGAAGCTGCGGCGTGAGGGGGCCGGGTTCAAAGGCCTGTGTCCTTTTCACAATGAAAAGACGCCCTCCTTCAATGTCAGCCCCACCCGCAACACCTTCCACTGCTACGGCTGCGGCGCAGGCGGCACGGCCATCCGCTTCGTCATGGACCATGACGGCCTCTCTTTCGTGGAGGCGGTCAAGCGTCTCGCTGACGCCGCCGGAATCCGCATCGAGGAGGAGGTCTGGGACGCCAATGCCGAGGCCGAGGCCAAGCGCCGTTCCCTGCTGCTGCGCGCCAACCGCGAGGCGGCGGCGTGGTTCCACCTGCTGCTGATGAAGCACAAAATCGCCGCTCCGGCCCGGGACTATTTGAAATCCCGTGGCATCACGGCGGAAGTGGCCAAAAACTGGCAGATGGGCTACGCGCCGCCCAGCGGGGCCTTTTACCGCGAATGGCTGGCCGAGGTGAAAATCCCGGAAAATGTCCTGGTGGAGGCCGGACTCTTCAAGCAGACGGAAGACGACCGTGGGCCAAGGAGGGCCTACCCCCACTTCCGGGAGCGGCTCATGTTCCCCATCCGCAATGACAACGGGGACGTCATCGCCTTCAGCGGCCGCATCCTCAATCCCGAGGCCAGCCCGGCCAAATACGTAAACTCCCCTGAAACGCCGCTTTTCAGCAAGAGCCGGGTGCTCTTCGGCTTTGACCGCTCGAAGCGTTTCATCTCCAAAAGCAGCCAGGCGATTGTCTGCGAGGGACAGATCGACATGATCATGGTCTTCGAGGCTGGTTTCCCCAATGTCGTCGCCGGTCAGGGCACGGCTTTCACGGAATTCCACGCCAAGGCGCTGAAGCGCCTCTGCAACGAGGTCATTCTCTGCTACGACTCCGACAATGCGGGCTACAAGGCCGCCGGAAAGGCCTTCGAAATCCTTTCCCCCATCGGCCTGACCGTGAAGGTGGCCTCCCTCCCCGCCGGGGAGGACCCGGACTCCCTCATCCGCAAGCAGGGCAGGGAGGCCTTCCAGACCGTGCTGGATGGCGCCGCAGACTTTCTGGAGTATCAGATCCTCCGCCTCCGGGCCAGCGGCAAGGGGGACGGCATGGCGGAACGTGTCCGCATGGCAGAGCAGGTGGCCAGCGCCATCAGCGTTTTCACAGGAGTCGCGCAGCGGGTCGCCGCCGTGAACAAGGTGGCCAAACTGCTGGAAGTCTCCGAGGAGCAGCTCAATGCCATGGTCAAACGGGCTGACAGGGAGAAAAAGGATGGCGCTCCCGCAAAGACCAGCAACCCCACCACCATCGCCGATGATGCCCAAAAACTGATCTCCGCGCAGCACAAAACCGCCCTCCTGCTCTGCCAGATGGCGCTGAAGGACGCCGAGGTGCTGCACTGGCTGCGGGAAAGCGAATGTGAGGATGTGCTCAAGGACGTGCCCGGCACCGACCTGCTCTCCCTCCTGGTGCGCAGCCGTTATGATCCTGGCGATGACACCTCCCAACTCGCCTTTCTGGCAGGACTGCCACGGCATGAGGAGGCCGCGTTTGCCAGGCTTCAGTCCCTGGGCAATCCTCCAGGGAAGCTGGCAGACGCCCAGCAGGCGCTCTACGCCCTTGAAATTGCCCGGCTGCACAACCTTCTGCAGAGCAAACGCGCCAAGCTGCGGGACCCAAAGCTGACCAAGGACGAGATTGAGCACCTGTGGGAGCAGTTGCGGGAACTTACCGCACAGCATAAAGAATGTCTTGACCGTGCGAAGCGCTCCCCGGATACTCTTCCCCCCTAACCTGACGCAGCTCCCGGAACCCCCGAGGTTTGTATGGCCGTCCCCAAAAAAGCCCTCAACGGAAACCATTCTAACATCCCCCCCGGCCGTGCGGAAAAAGCTGCGGTCGTGGAGGATGATGCCATGCCATCCAAACGTGGCCGGGGCAGGCCCCGTATTCATCCGCCAAAGGACAAGTCCAGCGGGGAAGTGGGTCCCGATGGCGCGCCGGTGAAACGGCGCCGTGGCAGGCCGCCCAAAGGAGGCGCGGGCAGGCTGGCGGAGATCGCCAACGTCACCCACGACGACATCCATTCCCCCGATGTGCAGGCGCGCCTGCGCAATCTCATCCGCACTGCGCGGGAGCATGATCACCTGACCTGGGATGACATCAACGACGCGCTCCCCGCAGGCTTCGTCACCCCTGACCTGATGGACACGCTCATCACCCGCTTGCGGGCGATGGAGATCAAGATCATCGATGAGTCCGAGGTCGATGGTGGCCCGGCCCGCGCGTCCGCCGCCCGCGAGCGCATCACCGCAGAGCGGGAGGCCGTGGCAGGCAGGCTCGACATGCTGGACGACCCCGTGCGCATGTACCTGCGCCAGATGGGCCAGGTGCCCCTGCTCACACGCGAGCAGGAAATTCAGATTTCCAAACGCATCGAAAAGGCGGACCTCAGCCTGCGTCAGTGCCTGCACACCATCGGCTTCATCGGCCAGGCCTACCTCCAGTTCGCCGAGGCATTGAGCAACGGGGTGGAGCGCTTCGACCGTCTGGTCAGCGACCGCCAGTCAGACGAGCGGGATCTCTACTTTAAGAAGCTGAAGCCGCTGCTCACCCTGGCCCGTGATGCGCACGACAAGACCTCCAAGGCCTTTGACGCGCTGGCGGCCGCCGGCCCGCGCAAAAAACAAACCGCCCAGGAGGAGTTTGACGCCGCACGTGCGGCCTTCTTCCGCCAGTGCGAAAAGTTCCATTTCAAGTCCAAGCTGGCCGAGGATTTCGTGACCCTGCTGCAGCAGCGCCTCACCGACCTGGGCGGCCTGGAGCGCCAGACACAAAGCGAGGCCGCCAAGCAGGCGCTCACCGCCTTTGAGCGCGACTGCTGGATGCCGGCCAAAGACTACCGCACCCTCATCACGGAGACGCTGCGCCACGTGGCCGACTCCACCCGCGCCAAGACGGAAATGATCGAGGCCAATCTGCGGCTGGTCATCTCCATCGCCAAAAAATACACCAACCGCGGCCTCTCCTTCCTGGACCTCATCCAGGAGGGGAACATGGGCCTCATGCGCGCGGTGGAAAAGTTCGAGTACCAGCGCGGCTACAAGTTCAGCACCTACGCCACTTGGTGGATCCGTCAGGCCATCACCCGCAGCATTGCCGATCAGGCGCGCACCATCCGCATTCCGGTGCACATGATCGAGACGATCAACAAGCTCATGCGCGTGCACAAGCAGCTCGTGCAGGAGATGGGCCGCGACCCCACGCCGGAAGAAATCGCCGAGGAAATTCACCTGCCGGTGGAGCGTGTGAACGCCGTCCTGCGCCTCTCCCAGCAGCCCGTTTCCATGCAGGCCAAGGTGGGGGAAAGCGAGGGCGACACCGAATTTGGCGACTTCATCGAGGACAAGGAGGCCAGCAACCCCATGGAGCTGACCGCCATGCACCTGCTGCGTGACAAGCTGCGCGATGTGCTGGACACCCTGAACCCGCGCGAGCGCGAGGTTCTGGAGCAGCGCTTCGGCCTCTCCGACGGCGCAGGC